>NZ_JARVKT010000060.1:0-13293 GCF_029809455.1 Micromonospora sp. DH14
GGGGGGGGGGGGGGGGGGGCCCGGCCGCCCCCCACACCTCCACTGCATGAACCGCCTGTTCAGACGCCCGCCGGATAGGTCTCCATCTCACCGGGGACCGCCGGCACCGGTAGCGGGTGCAGGGCACTGGTGTCGTCGCACCAGATGAACGCGTCGTAGCGTTCGCCGATCCGGGTCGGCACGTAGTTGCCCCAGGACTCGAACGACGGGTCGTAGACCACCCCGATCGCCCGGTGGTCCACGGTGTCGGTGACCCAGCCCGGCTGGTCGTCGCCGCCGAAGATCAGCACGGCCCGCTCCGGCATCAGCTCGTGCAGCCGCCTCTCGATCGACCCCTCCCGGGCCGGGGGCACCACCATCGCCTCGGCCGGCGAACCCCAGCGGGGTGCGGCGATCGCCGTGCCCCGGTACGTACCGAAGCCGATCAGGGCGACCGCGTCCTCGCCGTGCCGCTCCCGAGCCAACTGACCGATGTTGACCATCCCGTCGGCGGTCATGTCGGTGGCCCGCGCGTCCCCGACGTGCGTGTTGTGCGCCCAGACGATGCCCCGGGAGTCGGGGCCGTACCGGTCCAGCAGCCGGTCCAGGGTGTCCTGCATGTGGGTGTCGCGGATGTTCCACGAGTCCGGCCCGCCGGCCACCATTGCCCGGTAGTAGCGCTCCGCGCCGGCCACCACCTCCGCGTTCTGCCAGGCCGAGAAGCGGTCCGGGCCGTCGGAGAGGGCGTGTTCGCGGGTCCGGGCGAGCAACCGGACGACCTCCTCCTCGCAGCGGGCCGAGACGAACCGGCTGGCCGCGCCGTACTCCTCGACCCTCTTGCCGTACGGCTCGAAGCACCGGTACGCGTCCTGCGCCGCCTCCAGCGACTTCGGGTCCTCCTCCCCCAGGTAGTCGAAGATCGCCTGCATCGACTCCCAGAGGCTGTACACGTCGAGCCCGTGGAACCCGGCCCGTTGCTCCTCCGGCCGCTCCACGTTCCAGGCCCGCAGCCAGCTGGCGAACCGGGCCACCTCGGCATTGGCCCACATCCAGGTCGGCCATCGCTCGAACTCGGCGAGCGCGAGCTGCGGTTCGAGCGCGCCGCCCGGCGCGGCCGTCACCGACCGGTGCACCCGATCGCAGTCGGGCCAGTCACCCTCCACCGCGACGAAGGAGAACCCGCACTCCGCGATCAGCCGGCGGGTGAGCTGCTCACGCAACCGGTAGTAGTCGTAACTGCCGTGGGTGGACTCCCCGATCATCACCACCCGGGCGTTGCGAACGCGCTCCAGTAACGGGTCGAAATCGCTCGGCGCGCCGAGCCGCTGAACCAGCATGCCAGCGGCTACCCGGCCGCCGCTGCGGCAAACCGTGGGCGCGTCGCGGGCCGACACGCCGGCCGCCGGGCCGTCGTGGGTGCCCACCACCCCGGTGTACGACCACCGCGATCGGGTAGCCGGCCGACATGACCGTCACCGGGGTGCAGTTGCAGGAGTACCTGGCCGGGCTCGACTACCCGGTCTCGCGGGAGGACCTGATCCGCTGGGGCCAGGAGAACGGCGCCAGCACCGCCCTGCTGCAGATGCTGCAGGCGCTACCCCCAGAGCAGTTCAACTCCCCCGACGAACTAAACGCCGCCCTACCCACCCCCACCTAACCCCAGCCCAGCCCAGCCCAGCCCAGCCCAGCCCAGCCCAGCCCAGCCCCGGTGATCATGAAGTTATTGTCCTCTGCCGCGGCGTGTCGCGCCGCTAACTTCATGATCACCGGGGTGGGGGTGGGGTTCGGGGTCGGTCAGGGGAGGGGGATGGTGCGGGATTCGGTGCGGGCGGTTTCGGCGGCGGCGAGGATGGTCACGACCTCGCGGCCGAAGCGGACGTCGCAGCGGTGGTCCCGGGTGCCGGCGCGCACCTGTTCAACCAGTTGGTCGATGGCGACGCCGAACGCGGTGGCGGGGTCGTTCTCCCCGGACGGGACGTTCTCGATGCCGTTCTCGCCGTAGAACACGAACTCCCGGGCCATCGACTCGGTCGGGGCATCCAGCGAGAGCGAGGCGCTGCTGGTGGCACCGCCCTCGTGGGTGAGCAGCAGGTGCACCATCCCGCTCGGTCCGTTCATCGCCGCCACCTGCGTCACCCGACCCAGCACCGGCAGGAGGATCGACAGGGCGTGCGGGGCGATGTCCCAGAGCGCTCCGTGCTCCCGACGCCACAACGAGCCGCCGTACGGGCTGCCGTCCTGGAAGATCGAGGCGAACGCGGTGGTCCGACCGTGCTGCCAGCCCCTGGCGGCGGCAGTGGAAGCGAGGAACGCGGTCACGTTCGGCTGGAACCGCTGGGTGAAGAAGACGACCGAGGCGACCCCGGACTCCTCGGCGGCGGCCACGACGCGGTCGGCGTCGGCCACGCTGAGTGCCAACGGCTTGTCCAGCAGCAGGTGCCGGCCGGCGCGGGCCGCCCGGACCGCGATGTCGGCCTGGATGTCCGGTGGCAGGGCGACGGCGATCGCCTCGCACTGCTCGATCAGCGCGTCGACGTCGGCGTAGGCGGGCACCCCGTACCGTTCGGCCAGCGCGGAGGCCCGCTCCGGGTTGCGACCCCACACCCCGACCAGCTCCGCGTCGGGATGGGCGTGCAGTGCCTTCCCGTGCGTCTCGATCGCCCAGTGACCGGTGCCGAACAAACCGAACCGCACGTGTACCTCCGCTGTTTCCCCGCACCGTGGCAACGCCACGGACGTGATCCACGCTAGTCGCCCCGGCGGCCATGCCGGCGGCGGGTTCGACCAATCGAAGCAGCCCACCTTCGTTTCGGGGACGCCGTCGAGCCAACCGCCGGCTGACGGCAGACGCCGTGCACCGATGACGCCAGTGGCCTGACGACACCGTCCACGCGCTCTCGGACGACCCCCCGCCCACGCGCTCTCGCCGTCGTCAGGTCCGATTGCCGCCAGACACCCCCGGGGGCGGCGCGGCAGTGTCGACGACATGCCAACGACGACTCCAGCGACGGCCAGCGGCGCCGTGACGTTTGACCACTGGTACGACTTCGCCGAGGGCGGCCCCGTGCACCGCGCGCTGCTGCCGTTCCCGTCGACGGCGCCCGCGCCGTTCGAGGTCGCGCGCTGGTCGGTGGCCCCGAACACCTCCAACGACCTCGACGTCCACCGGTCCCGCGAGGTGTGGATCATCATGTCCGGAACCGGAACGATGACGTTCGCGGACCAGACGGCGGTGCTGCGGGCCGGGGACGTCGCGGCGTTCGAGAGCAGGGTGCCGCACCAGATCCGCAACGACGGACCGGACCCGCTCGTCGCCATCTCCGTCTACTGGCTGCCGGCCGGCGACTGACACCACCCGGGAGGCGGGGAACAGGAACCGGGAACGCCTCGACGGGCCCTCGTCACAGGTGGAGAGGCAGAGCACCCGCTTACTACGACGGTTAGTAGGCTGTGCCGGTGACCGAGGCAACGACCGGGTGGATCCGGTGAATTCGCCGGTGGACGGGCTCGTCGCGACCGTACCGATCGTGCTGTCGCTGCTCGTCGCGGTGTGGGCGTTGGTGGCGGCGGTACGCCACCGGCCGCCGGACCGGGTGCAGTTCGTCGGTCTGGCCGTACTCGAAGTGGCGTTGCTGGTGTTGACGGTGCTGGCGCTCGTCGCGGTCGGTGGCGGGGAGCGGCCCGGCGAGCCCGGCGCCTTCTTCGGCTACCTGGTCACGCTGGTGTGCCTGCCGCCACTGGCCTGGGTGCTGGCCCGGATGGAACCAACCCGCTGGGGCTCGGCGATCGTGTGCGCGGTCTGCCTGGTGGCCCCGGTGGTGGTGGTCCGGTTGCAGCAGACCTGGGAGGTGCTCGGTGGTTGAGACGGAGCAGGCCCCCCGGCGTACGAACTCCGGCCCGGGTCGGCTGTTGATCGCGGTCTACCTGCTCTTCGCGATCGCGGCGACGAGTCGGGCCGGCCTGCAGATCGCCACCAAGTTCGACGAGGCCCCGGTGGCGTACCTGCTCTCCGGGGTGGCCGCGCTCATCTACATCGTGGCGGCGGTGGGGTTGGCCCGCGCCGGGCACGCCGGCCGGCGGGTCGCGCTGGCGTGCTGCTCAGTGGAGCTGGTCGGGGTGGTCGCGGTCGGCATTCTGAGCCTGGTCGACAGGGAGCTTTTCCCGGACGAGACGGTCTGGTCGGGGTTCGGCAGCGGGTACGGCTACATCCCGCTGGTGCTGCCGGTGCTCGGCCTGCTCTGGCTCTGGCGCACCCGCCGCGCGCCGGCCTGACCCGGCGACGAGGGCGTCCCGCCCAGCGGAGCGCCCTCGTCGGCAGCGGGTCAGTCCCGGGGGCCGCCCGCGACGTAGATGACCTGACCGGAGACGAAGCCGGCACCCTCGCTCGCCAGGAACGAGATGGTGTGCGCGACGTCCTCCGGCCGACCCGGGCGACGGACCGGGATCTCGGCGGCGGCGTGCTTCTGGAAGTCGTCGAAGTCGACCTTCATCCGGGCGGCGGTGGCGGCGGTCATGTCGGTGACGATGAAGCCGGGTGCCACCGCGTTCACTGTCACCCCGAACGGACCCAGTTCGATGGCGAGCGTCTTGGTGAAGCCCTGCAGACCGGCCTTGGCGGCGGCGTAGTTCGCCTGACCCCGGTTGCCCAGCGCGGAAGTGCTGGAGAGGTTGACGATCCGCCCCCACCTGCGGTCCACCATGTGCTTCTGGGCGGCCTGGCTGAACAGGAACGCGCCGCGCAGGTGCACTCCCATCACCGTGTCCCAGTCGGCGTTGGTCATCTTGAACAGCAGGTTGTCGCGCAGCACCCCGGCGTTGTTGACCAGCACGGTGGGCGCGCCCAGCTCGGCGGCGATCCGGGCCACCGCCGCCTCGACCTGGTCGCGGTCGGAGACGTCGGCGCCCACCCCGAGCGCCCGACCGCCGGCGGCGGCGATGGCGTCCACCGTCTCCTTGGTGGCGGCCTCCTCGATGTCGACCACGGCGACTGCCATTCCGTCGGCGGCCAGCCGCCGGGCGGTGGCCGCGCCGATGCCGCGTGCGGCTCCGGTGACGATGGCGACGCGGGGCTCCTCCGACATGATTACCTCCCGGTAACGTGGGGTCGATCGAAGGAGCTTAACCTTCCACTGCTAGTTATCGGTGACGACCATGGCCTGATCCACGACACACCGGATCGCCGTGCCTCAGAAGCCCCGGTCCCGACAGAGCCGGATCCACCGGTATCCGTGGCCGGAGACCTTCACCGCGCCGAGCTTGCCCAGCTCGCCGTAGCCACGGTCGGCGAGCACGTCGATCGGCTGGTCCGCCTCCGGCTCAAGACTGCTGAGGTCGACCTCCACGTCGTCGGTGCCCAGGTTGTGCACGAAGACCATCGTGCCCGTCGGCCCGTCGGCCCGGTGCGCGAGCACTCCGGGCGGCATCGCCACGTCGATGTGGGTCGTCGAGCCGGAGCCGATCTCCGGAGCCTCCCGCAGCGTACGGATCATTCGCTCGAACCAGCCGAGCAGCGACCTCGGGTCACCCCGCTGGGCGGTGACGTTGACGTTCTGGTAGCCGAACTCACCCTTGTCGATCACCGGGCGGACCAGCTTCTCCGGGTCCGCCGTGGAGAAGCCGGCATTCGGCTGGAACGACCACTGCATCGGGGTACGGATCGCCTCCCGACCGGGCAGCGACAGGTCCTCACCCATCCCGATCTCCTCGCCGTAGCGCAGCACCGGCGTGCCGCGCATCGAGAACTGCAGGGCGTACGCCAGCTCGATGCGCCGCCGGTCGTTACCGAGCATCGGGGCGAACCGGCGACGGATGCCCCGGTCGTAGATGCGCATGTTCTCGTCCGGGCCGAACTGCACGTACACCTGGTTGCGTTGTTCGGTGGTGAGCCGGGACAGGTCGATCTCGTCGTGGTTACGCAGGAAGGTGGCCCACTGCCCGCCGACCGGCAGCTTCGGGGTGTCGCGCAGCGCCTCGATCAGCGACTCCGGGTCCTGCCGCGCGAGCGCCAGCATGAGTCGACCGTTGAGCATGAAGTCGAAGAGCATGTGGATCCGGTTGCCGGAGCCGCTGGCGTCGCCGAAGAACGTCGGTAGCTGGTCCGGCTCGACGTTCGCCTCGGCCAGCAGGACGGCGTCGCCGCGACGCCACTGGACGTGCTGGCGCAGCTCGGTGAGGAACTCGAAGTCCTTCGGGGAGTTCGGGTTGCCGGGCTCGGTCAGCTCGATGATGAACGGCACCGCGTCCATTCGGAAGCCGGAGACACCGAGCTGGAGCCAGAACGACATGATCTTCTTGACCTCGGCCCGGACCTGCGGGTTCGCGAAGTTGAGGTCGGGCTGGAACTTGTAGAACCGGTGGTAGAACCACGCCTTGGCGGTGCGGTCGTAGCTCCAGGTCTCCTTCTGCTCGCCGGGGAAGACCATGCCCTGGTGCCGGTCGTCCGGCTCGGTGTCGGACCAGACGAACCAGTCCCGGTACGGCGAGTCCGGCGACGAGCGGGCGGACTGGAACCATGGGTGCTCGTCGGAGGTGTGGTTGACCACCAGGTCGATGATCACCCGGATGCCCCGGTTCTGCGCCTGGTGCAGCAGCTCGGCGAAGTCGCCGAGGGTGCCGAAGCGCGGGTCCACGTTGTAGAAGTCGGTGACGTCGTAGCCGTCGTCGCGGTTCGGTGACGGGTGGATCGGGTGCAACCACAGACAGGTCACCCCGAGCCGGGCCAGGTAATCCAGCCTCCCGATCAACCCACGGATGTCACCGACCCCGTCGCCGTCCGAGTCGGCGTACGTGTCGATGTCGAGGCAGTAGACGACGGCTTCGGAATACCAACGGTCACCCATGCCGGAGAAACTTCTCCGATCGATCACCGCGGCAAACCCTTGGTTATCGTGCCTGTCATGGGAAACGACCTGGTACCGCCGAGCGAAACGTTGGACTGGTCCCGGGGTGCCTGGCTGCACCCGCCGGTACGCGTCGAGGAGGGCCCGGCCGGTGAGCTGGTCGTCGAGCCGGCGGCGGACAGCGACTTCTGGCGCAGGACCAGCTACGGCTTCGTCCACGACAACGGCCCGGCCCTGCTGGCACCGCTGCCGCTGGACACCGCCATGGAGGTGAGTTTCCGGCTCGACGTCTCGGCGCAGTTCGACCAGGCCGGTGCGTTCGTCCGTGTCGACGAGCGCACCTGGACCAAGGCCGGCGTCGAGATCAGCGACGGGGAGGTGCAGCTCGGCGCGGTGGTGACCAGGGAGTTCTCCGACTGGTCGGTGGGGCCGGTGCCGGAGTGGGCGGGTCGGGAGGTGACCGTCCGGGTCAGCCGGGCCGGCGACGCGCTGACGGTCCGCGCCCGGGTCGACGACGAGCCGTGGCGACTGGTCCGGCTCGTCCCGCTGGACCCGGCGGCGGACGCGGTGGCCGGTCCGTTCTGCTGCGCCCCGTCGCGCGCCGGGCTGACAGTGGTGTTCACCGGCTGGCGACAGGGGCCGGCGGACACCGCCCTGCACCCCGAGGTGTAACGACCGCCCCGGTGGGTATGACCGTACGATCCCGAGCACCGAAGCGGAAGGACGACAATGGCGTACGCCCAGGCTGGCGACCCGTCCGAGTTCACCGGGTTGACCGGCTGGGTGGCCTCGGTGATCGAGGCGATGGGCCCGGTCGGCGTGGCGCTGCTGGTGGCGTTGGAGAGCATCGTCCCGCCGATCCCCAGCGAGGTCGTGCTGGCGCTCGCCGGTTTCCTGGCCCACGAGGGCGAGTTCAACGTCGTGGTGGTGGTGCTGGCCGCGACGGTCGGCTCGTTGGTCGGCGCGTTGGTGCTCTACTGGCTGGGCGCGGCCCTCGGCGAGGAACGGCTCAAGCGCTGGTTGGACCACATCCCGTTGGTGGACAGCGACGACCTGGAGAAGGCCGACAGGTGGTTCGAGCGGCACGGTCGGTGGGCGGTGCTGATCGGCCGGGTGGTGCCGGTGGTCCGCAGCCTGGTCTCCGTGCCGGCCGGGGCCAACCGGATGCCGCTCGGCGAATTCATCCTGCTCACCACCATCGGCAGCGGCGTGTGGAACGGTCTCATCGTGGGCGCCGGTTACGCGCTCGGGAGCCGTTGGCAGGACGTCGCGCGCTACAGCGACTGGTTCAACTACGCGATCGGCGCGATCTTCGTCGTCATGGTGGTCAGCTGGGTGATCCGTAAGGTCCGCAAACGTCGGGAGCGCGGCGACCGGCGGTCGGTGACCGCCGGCCGCTGATCCGCGTCAGCGCCTGTCCGGCACCAGAACCGCCTGCGGGCGGCGGAGCACCGCCTGCTCGATGGCCGACCACACGCTGGTGGTCACCAGGTAGATCACGGCGGCGAGCGGCAGCACCAGCGCCACCAGCACCGTCGTGAACGGCAGCAGGGGCAGCAACCGGCCGAGCGTGGCCGCACCCGGCCCCTCGGTCGGCGTACCGGCCACCGTGCCCACCGCCGCCGACGCCCGGCGGGCCCGCCGCGACGACCACCAGGCCACCGCCAGCAACACCACGAGCAGTACGCCGAACAGCGGCCCGGCCGCCCCGGTCAGCCCGTCGCTGAGATGGTGGCCCAGCCGCACCCCGGCCAACCGCTCGTCCAGCAGACCGGTGCCACCCTCGCTGGTGCTGAACAACCGGTACAACACCAGCAGGAACGGCGCCTGGAGGAGCAACGGCAGGCAGCCGGCGAGCGGGTTCGCGCCGGCCTCGCGGTACAACGTGAACACCTCGCGCTGAAGCGTCGCCGGGTCGTCGGCGTACCGCTGCTGAAGGTCGCGCACCTGCGGAGCGAGCGCCGCGCGACGCCGTTCGCCGCGGACCTGCGCGACGGTCAGCGGCGAGATCAGCAGCCGGACGGCGATGGTGAAGAGCACGATGGCGGCGGCGGTCGCCGCGCCGCCGGCCAGCGGTTCGAGCAGCTCGGTGAGCCAGGACAGCGCGCTGCCGGCAGCGCCGACAACGTCGTGCAGTGGTGCGAAGGCAAGCATGGGAAACCCCTCGGTCCGATTCCGGTGAGGCCCTCCCCCGGGCGGTGTCCGCTCAGCGAGGGGGGCCGGTGACGGCGGGATCGGCCGCGCGGCGGCGGGGCGCTACGCGGCCGAGGGGTGCCCCGGAGCACGGGGACGAGGGCGACCGGCCGCATCGGGGTCGATCTGGCGGGACATTCGGCGACTTCGGGAGCGGGCCCGCAGACCGGCCCACCGTGGCCCGGCACCGGGCGCGCCCGCCCGGTCCCGCACCCGGGCCGCCAGCACCACCGCGAGCAGCACCAGGGCGGTCAACGCGGCACCCGCGAGCAGGTCGGCCGGGCGGCCCGCGAGCAGGGTGAGCTGGGCGAACGCGGACAGCCACGCGACCCCGACATAGCCCAGCAGCACCGGCACGGGCCCAGCATAGGACCCGCTGTCACGTCACCCGGTCAAATCCGGCCGCTGCCCCGGGTACGACGTTGCGCCGCCACGTTTCCCGGCATCGCCACGTTGGGTAACCAACGGCGGACCGACGCGGACGGACCGCGAACGGTAGGAACGGACGGGTGATGTCGATGACCGGTCAGGTGGCCGAGGTGCCCAGCGACATGGCTGCGGCGACCGGATTGCTCACCGTGGGTGTCGAGGAGGAGTTCCTGCTCGTCGACCCGCACACCGGGGCCGCGGTTCCGGCCGTGGACCTGGTCATGGAGCAGGTTCCGGCCGAACTCCGCGGGCAGGTGGAGCGGGAGTTCCAGACCAGTCAGATCGAGATCGGCAGCCCGCCCGGCCTGGAGCTCTCGTCGATCCGGCACTCCCTCGGCGTCCTGCGTCGGGCGCTCTCCGACGCCGCCGAACGGGCCGGCGTACGCCTGCTCGCCATCGGCACCGGCCCGGTGGACGGCCCGGTGCCGCCGGTGGTGGACAAGCCCCGCTTCGACCGGATGATCGAGCGGTTCCGGCTGCTCGTTCCCGGCCCCGGCAACAACGGGATGCACGTGCACGTGGGGGTGCCCGACCCGGACACCGGCGTGCAGGTGCTCAACCACGTCCGGCCGTGGCTGCCGATGCTGCACGCGGTGACCACCAACTCGCCGTTCGCCCGGGGCGAGGACACCGGCTACGCCAGTTGGCGTTCGGTGGAGTGGGAGCGCTGGCCGTCGGTGGCGCCGACGCCGTTCCTGGAGTCGCACGAGCACTACCAGCGGCTGATCCGCCAGTTGATCTCCACCGGGGTGATGCTGGACGAGGGGATGCTCTACTGGTACGCCCGGCTGTCGGCGAAGTACCCGACGGTGGAGCTGCGCATCGGCGACGTCTGCCCGTCGGTGGACGACGCGGTGCTGGTCGCCGCCCTGGTCCGGGCGCTGGTGGCCACCGCGATGGCGGATGTCGAGGCCGGCCGCCCGGCGTTGCGGACCGACCACCACCTGCTGGTCGGCGCGCACTGGCGGGCCGCCCACGACGGCCTCGAAGGTGAGGGCGTCGACGTCACCACGGGCGAACTGGCCCCGGCCTGGGAGCTGCTGGACCGGTTCGTCGAGCGGATGCGGCCGGCGCTGGAGGAGCACGGCGACTGGGCCGAGGTGACCGACCTGCTGGCTGGGCTGCGCCGGCACGGCAGCGGCGCGGCGCGGCAGCGCGCCGTGTTCGAGCGCACCGGCCGACTCACCGACGTGGTGCAGGACGTCGCGCGGCAGACCCGCGGCTGATCGTCGCGTGACAGGATGAACCCGTGGCCCACCGGCTGATCGTCATCGGCGGGGACGCCGCCGGAATGTCGGCGGCGTCCCAGGCCCGACGCCGCCGTGGTCGCGACGACCTGGAGATCGTGGTCTTCGAGCGCGGCCACTTCACCTCCTACTCGGCGTGCGGCATCCCGTACTGGATCAGCGGGCTGGTGCCCGACCCCGAGGCGTTGATCGCCCGCGATCCGGAGGTCTTCCGCCGGGAGCACGCGATGGACGTCCGGATGCGCCACGAGGTCACGACCATCGACCTGGAGCGCCGCGAGGTGGTGGCCCAGAACCTGGAGGGCGGCGGCGAGGTCCGTGAGCGCTTCGACGACCTGATGTACGCCACCGGCGCGGTGCCGGTGAAGCCACCGTGGGCGGTCACCGACGCGCACGGGGTGTTCGGCATGCAGACCCTCGACGACGGTGCGGCGCTGCGCGACTGGCTCGACGCCGACCCGCAGCCGCGCCGGGCGGTGGTGATCGGCGGCGGGTACATCGGCGTCGAGATGGCCGAGGCCATGATCCAACGCGGCCTCTCGGTGACCCTGGTGGAGGCGGGCGAGCAGCCCATGTCGACGGTGGACAGCGACATGGGCGAGCTGGTCGCCGACGCGATGCGCGGCCTCGGCATCACGATCCGGGGCAGCCTGCCGGTGACCGGCCTGGAGGAGCACAACGGCCGGGTGTCCGCCGTGGTCACCGAAGAGGGGTCGATCCCGGCCGACGTCGTCGTC
The DNA here is from genome assembly GCF_029809455.1 of Micromonospora sp. DH14. Lineage (NCBI taxonomy): Bacteria > Bacillati > Actinomycetota > Actinomycetes > Micromonosporales > Micromonosporaceae > Micromonospora > Micromonospora sp. DH14. The sequence goes on from NZ_JARVKT010000060.1 coordinate 11,425, forward strand.
CTGGGTCTCGGCGTACGCCCCAACACCACGCTCGCCGAGGCGGCCGGGCTGCCCCTCGGGCCGACCGGCGCGATCCGGGTCGACCGCCGGATGCGGGTGCCCGGGTTCCCCGGGATCTGGGCGGCCGGCGACTGCGTGGAGACCCTGCACCGGGTCAGCGGGCTGCCGGTGCACGTGCCGCTGGGCACGCACGCCAACAAGCAGGGCCGGGTCGCCGGAATCAACATCGGTGGCGGGTACGCCACCTTCACCGGCGTGATCGGCACGGCGGTGACCAAGGTCTGCGACCTGGAGGTCGGTCGGACGGGTCTGCGCGAACGCGACGCCAAAGCCGCCGGCTTCGAGTTCGTCTCGGTGATCGCCGAGTCGACCAACCGGGCCGGCTACTACCCCGGTTCCCGACCGATGACGGTCAAGCTGATCGCCGAGCGTCCCAGCGGCCGGTTGCTCGGCGCGCAGATCGTCGGTTGGTCCGAGGCGGCCAAACGGATCGACACGCTGGCCGTGGCGCTGTGGAACGGCATGACGGTGGACGATATGACGCAGCTGGACCTGGGCTACGCTCCGCCGTACGCGCCGGTGTGGGATCCGGTGCTCATCGCCGCCCGAAAAGCGGTCGACGCGCTCGCCGCGCTCGACCGTTGACCCGCGCCCGCCGTGGAGGACCACCCCGTGACCCAGACCCCGACCCGGCCGACGAACCGTCGGCGCCCCACCATGGTCGACGTGGCCCGGCGGGCCGACGTCAGCCTGAAGACGGTCTCCCGGGTCGTCAACGACGAGCCGGTGGGGCAGGAGCTGGTCGGCCGGGTGCTGGCCGCCATCGCCGAGCTGGGCTTCCGGCGCAACGACATCGCTCGTAACCTGCGCTCCCGGCAGCTCAACGCCACCGTCGGGCTGCTGATCGAGGAGATCGCCAACCCGTTCTACGCGACCATCGCCAGCGTCGCCGCCGAGATCGCCGCCGCCCACGGCACCATGCTGATCACCGCGTCCTCGGAGGAGGACCCGGAGCGGGAACGCGCCCTGCTCCAGGACTTCACCCAACGTCGGGTCGACGGTCTGCTGGTGGTGCCGGCGGGCCTCGACCACTCGTTCCTGCGGCGTGAGGTCGAGCTGGGCATGCCGGTGGTGTTCCTGGACCGGCCGCCGCAGGGGCTGCAGGCCGACGCCGTGCTGTTGGACAACCGGGGCGGCAGCCAGGCCGGGGTCGACGCGCTGCTCGACGAGGGGCACCGGCGGGTCGGGCTGCTGCTCGGAGCGCCGAGTGTGCCCACCATGCGTGAGCGGCTGACCGGGGCCCGGGCGGCGCTGGACGCCGCCGGGATCGAGCCGGACGATTCGCTGGTCCGCGAGCGGCTCATCGCTCCCGAGGAGGCCGGGCGGGCGGTCGCCGCGCTCCTCGACCTCCCGGAGCCGCCCACCGCGTTCTTCTGCGCCAACAACCGGATCACCGTCGGTGCGCTCCAGGAGCTGCACCGGCGGGGCAGTGACGCCGCGCTGGTCGGCTTCGACGACTTCGAACTGGCCCACCTGATGCCCCGGCCGCTGACCGTCGTCGCGTACGACACCCGGGAGCTGGCGAGGGTCGCCACCGAGCGACTGTTCCAACGGATAGCCGGCGACGACACCCCGCCCTCCACAACGGTCCTCCCCACCACCCTGCTGAAGCGCGGCCTCCCCTAACCCAGCCCCCATCCCGCCCCAACCCCGTACCCGACCCCGGGCCCGACCCCGGTCGATCTTGGAGTTGTGGTGGGCGCTTCGGTGCACTTCGCGACTTTCGCGGGGCACCACAAGTCCTTGATCGACTGAGGCGTGGGGCGGGGTGGGTCGGGGCGGGGTGGGTCGGGCGGGGGGTGGGTCAGG
>NZ_JARVKT010000061.1:0-13210 GCF_029809455.1 Micromonospora sp. DH14
GGGGCACTGTCAGGGGGTGGGGGCGCAACTGACGGTGATCACCAGGTCGGCTGTCCAAAGGGTTCGCCAGATCGGCGGTCCGTCGGCTGGCGTACCAAGGCCGTGGCGACGCAGCCAGGCGGCGATCGGCGCGTCGGCCAGCTTGCAGCAGCACTCGGCCCGGGTCCAGCGGGCCCAGAAGTCACCGGTGCCGAAGCGGCGGGCCAGCGCCGGGGGCACCGGGGCGTCCGCGCGCTCCGCGTCGATGGCCACCCGCCAGCCGGGCACCGGTGGGCCGTACCAGCCGACGCACCGTCCATCGTCGAGGTGACTACGGGTCACCGCGTCGGCCATCGTGGCCGGTGACCCGATCCGCAGGTGCTGCTCGGCGGCGGCGAGCAGCCCCGGCACCGGGCGCGGCACGGCGACGTGGCCGTGCCGCGCCGGCTCCAGAACCGGTCGCAGGTCAGACGGAGGCGGCACCGTCCACCACGATGACCTGGCCGTTGATGTTCGTGTGTTCCCGCAGCAGCATCCGCACCACCGGGGTGACCTCCGCCGGTTCGGTCAGGTGACCGGTCGGGGTACGGCGCACGATCTGGTCGAGCTGGGTCGGACCGAGCACCGCGGACATCTCCGAGGCGAAGAAGCCGGGCGCGACGGAGTTGACCAGCATCCGGCCGCCCAGTTCCCGGGCCAGCGAGCGGGTGGCCGCGTCCATGCCGCCCTTGGTGGCCGAGTAGGCGACGAGGCCGGGGAAACCGCGCTGCCCGCAGATCGAGGTGATGTTGACGATCCGGCCGCGCAGCCCCTTGGCGAGCATCCGGCGGATCACCAGCCGGGTCAGCTGCAACGGGGCCGTCAGGTTGGTCTCGATGATCCGGGCGATGTCGTCGGTGGCGGTGTGCGCGTGCAGGGAGTCCTGCCCCATCGCGGCGTTGTTGACGATGCCGTCGATCGGGCCGAGGCGCTGCTCCACCTCGCGGATGAAGCTCTGCGCGGCCCGCAGGTCGGTGACGTCCACCGCGCCGACGTGCACCCGGTCGGGGTGTTCGGCGGCGAGCTTCTCCAGCTCCGGAGTGAGGGTGCGGGCGAACGCGGCCACCCGTACGCCCGCGTCGAGCAGGTCGGTGACGATGGCCAGGCCCAGCCCACGGGAACCGCCGGAGACGAGGACCACGGAGCTGGGTGGGACGAGCTGGGTGTCGGCGGGCTCAGACATCGCTCTTCAGGGTCTCCTTGACGGGAATGTCGGTCAGGACGCGAATGCGGCGCGGCACCGCGTGCTCGGGAAGCCGGTCGGCGCACCAGCGGACCAGCGCGGCCTCGTCCGGCACACCGGTGGCGGCGCCGGACGGGTCGACGGCGGTGAGGACCACCTCGGCGACCACCATCCGCCCGAGCACCGGGGCCCGGCGGCCGGTCACCCGGGCCCAGGCCACCGCCGGATGGGCGGCGAGCACGCCGCGGACCACGCCGGCGGAGACCTTGCTGCCACCGACGTTGATCTCGTCGGAGTCCAGTCGGCCGGTGATCAGCACCCGGCCGTCGAGCACCTGCACCCGGTCGCCGGTGCGGACCGGGCCGGCGAGACCGGCACCGTGGTACGGGGAGGTGACCACCAGCTCGTCGTCGTCGACGGAGAGCGTCGGCCGGCCCGGGGTGTCCCGGTCCAGCCAGTCGACCGGGAACCCGGCCCGCCCGTCGTGCACCACAATGGACGCCCCCACCTCCGAGGACGCGTAGATCCAGGACACCCGGGCCGCCGGGAAGATTTCCCGCAGCTGGTCCAGGATCGCCTGGTCCACCGGCTCACCGCCGAGGGTGATCTGGCGCAGCGGCACCCGGGCCAGCGCCTCGGCGTCGCGGTAGAGGGTGCGCCGCCAGAAGGTCGGGGTGCCCGAGGCGGCGTCGACCCCGTGCGCGGCGGCGACACCGGGCCAGTCGTCCAACTCGTCGGGCTCGACCACCACGAGGTGCTGACCCGGCTGGGTCAACGACAGGGTGACCACCTGCCACCAGGCGTACGTGCCGGGGGCGTACGGGCACAGCCAGGTCCGGCCGGGCTGGTCGACCCGCACGGTGGTCAGCGTGTCGAGGGTGTGCCCGACCCGCTTCGGACGCCCGGTGGAGCCCGAGGTCAGCAGCCAGAGCCGGCCCGGCTCGGCGGTTCGCGGCCGGGCCGGCGCGCTCGGGTGCACGCCGTCGTCGTCGAGGACGCCGACGGTGAACCCGGCCTCCAGCAGCTCCGTCCGCAGCGCCGTGTCGACCCGGCTCGCGGTGCTGAGCAGAAGCTCGGTGCCGTGCACGGCGTGCTGCCGCGCCGCGGTGAGCGCGTGCACCGCCGAGTGGGCGAGCACCGCCGCCGGGTCGGGCAGTGTGGGCGTCGGCAGCGACCGCCAGGTCAGCGTGGTGCCACCGACGACGAGCCGGTTGTCCACACCGGCCGGCTCCGCGGGCGCGGGGGCATTGTGGCGCGACGTCGCGACGGTCACTGGTGTTGCAGCTCGACGAGGAAGTCGAGGACGTCCCCGACGGTGGCGATGCGACGCAGCCCGGGGGCGTCGAAGTTGAGCTCCTCCCCCGTCTCGTCCTCCACCCGCAGCGCCAGCTCGGAGAAGTCGAGCGACCGGAAGCCGATCTCCCGCAACTGGGCGGCGTCGTCGCCCGGCAGCTCCTTGTCCTGGTTCTTCAACACCTGAGCCATGAGGTCGCGGATCTGCGCGCGACTCAATTCGTTCATGCGCCGCAGTCTACAACCCAACGAATGCGTATCCCATTTCCCGGTAGCCCCGGGTAAGGTGCCGTGGCCCGACGTGAACGGCTAGGAAAGCGAGACGCACGTGCTGCGCGAAGCGACGACGGACGACGTTCATCTGATGTTGTCCTGGCGTAATCAGGAAACCAATCGGCAGGTCAGCAAGACCAGTCACGAGATCACCGCCGAGGAGCACGCCCGGTGGTGGTCGGCGGTCCGCGAAGACCCGTCCCGACGGGTGCTGGTGTACGTGCGCGACGACCGGCCCTGCGGCGTGGTCACCTTCTTCGACCTGCGGCTGGACGGCCCACGTACCGGGTCGTGGGGGTTCTATCTCGACGCCGAGGGGCTGGCCGGGCGGGATGAGACGCTGCCCGCCTGGCTGGGGGTCATGCGGGAGGCCGTCGAGTACGCCTTCGACGGCCTGCACCTGGACCGGCTCGACGGTGAGGTGCTCGGCCACAATACCGTCGTACGACAGATGAACCGGCGTTTCCGATTCGTCGAGGGCACTCCGAAACAGGAGCTGGCCGACGGCCGGGAAATCACCGTCATCCCGATTTCCCTGGCTCGGGAGGATCGCCGCCAGCGCTGATTGTCGGACACTTTTGCGCAATGGACCGGAGTCATTAACCAACAGTGCTTCCGGTGGACATCCGCCGTTCACGGACAGCGGTGTCCACCGGGTCGTGGCGGATCAGACCCGCCGCCACGCCGCCCAGTGCTGCTCCGGGTTGCCGCCGAGCCGGACGAAGCCGTACGCCGTGCCGTCCCAGTCGTCGGCCTGCCCGGGCGCCCAGCGGGCGAAGACCACCTGCGCCACGGCCGGCGGTCGCCCGTCGCCGAACCACCGCACGTCGGTCCAGGTCACCTGGTGGCTGAGGTTGAACCGGAGGATGTACTGCACGCCGGTCGAGGCCCACACCCGCTCACCGGGGCGTACGCCGACGTCGGCCACCCGGGGCGTCGGCTGGGTGTGTTCGGCGACCGGTCGCACGATCCGCTGGTCGATCGCCTGCATCGTGACGAGGTTGGCCACCACGAGGACGCCGAGGATCGGCAGCCGCAGGCGGGGCACCCGGACCGTGGCGACCAGCAGCACGCAGCCGGCGATGCCGACCAGCGAACCGACCACCGGTCGCAACTCGTGCCAGCCCCCGGTCAACGCCATCAGGTCCGGCGCGCTGAAACCGCCGTACCGCAACCGGTGGCCCTGGCCGGCCACATAGGCGAGTCGAGCGGCGACCAGCGCACCGCCACCGACCAGCACCGCCACCGCGACGGCCGCCCGGCGCTGCACCACCCGCCACCCGGCGGTGAACAGCACCCCGAGGCCGACCAGCAGCCAGAACGGCGCCAGCATCTGCACGTAGCGGCCGTAGATGGCGTCCAACGGCTTGCCGGTGATGCCGGACAGGATCACCGACGCGCCACCGGCCACCCCGATGGTCACCACCAACGCCACCCCCATCGTCCACCGGCCCGCGTCGCCGTGCCGGGGGCGCCACAGCTCGCGCACGGCACCGGCCCAGGCCACCCCGGCCATCCCGAACGTGATCACCACGAGGTACCAGAGCTGGGTGGTGACCGCCGCGCTCGTACGGACCAGCCCCTGGGCGGAGGCGAGCGCCTCGAACGTGCTGCCGTCGGGGGTGCTGCCGAGCAGGTAGACCCTGCCGCCGAGGTGGCGGATGGCGGCCTCGTTGACGAGCGCCATGGCGAGGACCGGCAGCAGCGCCGCGAGCACCACGGGTGGGCTGATCCGGCGGCGGACGAACAGCAGCAGCACCAGTCCGGCGTGCACGGCCACGATCACCAGGCCGCGGGAGTGCAGCAGATGGAACCCACCGACCAGCAGGCCGACGGTGGCGGCGGCGACCGGGCCGGGTCGGGCGATCCAGCGGTGCACGGCGAGCAGCCAGGCCACCACGAGCGGCGCCAGCACCGCGTCGATCATGGCGACGCCCGCGTAGAAGGCGGTGGCCGGCAGGGTGGCCGCCGCGACCGCGCCGAGCAGCGCGTACGACCGGCGCAGCTGGAACAGGCGGCGACCGAACAGGTACGCCAACGGCAGCAGCGTCGAGTTCACCATCGCGTTGATCAGCTGGACGATCCGGTAGCTGTCGGTGAAATCCCGCTCCCCTAGGAACGCCGGCGAGATCAGCATCGGGTAGCCGACCCGACGCAGCAGATCGTTCTCGCTGCTGAAGCCGCCCGGGCCGCCGGCCAGCGCGCGGGCGGTGTTCAGGTAGCTGTCCTCGTCGGTGTGCGCGATCGGCAGCACGATGTGCCGGGACAACCACATCCGCCAGGCCACGCTGAGCACCCACCCGGCCAGCAGCAACAGCGGCACCAGCCACCGCCGGGCGGGCGGGCCGCCGGGCGTCTCGGCCACCACCACCGGCCGGTCGATCACGTCACTACCGGGTGCCATCAACGCCTCCAGAATTGCCGGCCGGACCAGGCCCCCGCGCCGACCCGTCAGGCTCGTCGGCTGGTGTCGGTGCGGCACTGGCTGGCCCGCTCGCACCGAGCTGGTGTGGATGTCGGGTGAACGCGGGACCGGGTCGCGCGCACTGCCGCCGGTCGTTCGCGCGGCCACTGTAGCGGTCGGATCCGGCCAGGTCAGCCCACATCCGGGGCGGCCGGAACTGTTCGCCTGCGCGGTGTCCGGCATTCACAGGAGCAGAGGTTGCGGTTCACCCGCGAGCGCCGAGGAGTTAACCCGCCATGGCTAGCGTGTCACCCCGGTCGGCTGGCCCAGGGCCGCTCGTTCATCCACGAACACGGGAGCACCACATTGAGTGAGTTGAATGGATCGTCCATTCTGATCACCGGGGGAACTGGTTCCTTCGGCAGGACGTTCCTCCGGCACATCCTCAACGAGGCCGACCCCGCCCGCGTGGTGGTGTTCTCCCGCGACGAGCTCAAGCAGTACGAGCTGCGCCAGCAACTCGGCGACGACCCGCGGCTGCGCTGGTTCATCGGCGACATCCGGGACCGGCACCGCCTCACCCGGGCCATGCACGGTGTGGACCACGTGGTGCACGCCGCCGCGCTCAAGCAGGTGGACACCGCCGAGTACAACCCCTCGGAGTACATCGCCACCAACATCACCGGCTCGCAGCACGTCGTCGACGCGGCGATCGAGGCCGGCGTCAAGAAGGTCATCGCGCTCTCCACCGACAAGGCGTCCAGCCCGATCAACCTGTACGGCGCTACGAAGCTGGTCGGCGACAAGCTGTTCGTCTCGGCCAACCACTACGCCGCCCAGCACCCCACCCGGTTCGCCGTGGTGCGCTACGGCAACGTGGTGGGCAGCCGCGGCTCGGTCGTCCCGCTGTTCCGTCGGCTGGCCGCCGAGGGCAAGAGCCTGCCGATCACCGACAAGCGGATGACCCGCTTCTGGATCACCCTCGACCAGGCCGTGCAGTTCGTCATGGACTCGTTCGACCAGATGCAGGGCGGCGAGCTGTTCGTGCCGCGGATCCCGAGCATGCGCATCCTCGACCTGGTCGAGGCCGTGGCCCCGGACGCCACCACCCACGAGATCGGAATCCGGCCGGGCGAGAAGCTGCACGAGGAGATGATCGCGCCCGACGACAGCCGGCGGACGCTGCGCGCCGAGGGGCGGTTCATCGTCCAGCCGACCATCGCCACCTGGGGTTACCAGCCACCGGTCGACTGCGACCCGGTGCCGGACGGCTTCGCCTACCAGTCGGACACCAACGACGAGTGGCTCACCGTCGAGCAGTTGCGCGACATGCTCGGCATCAACTGATGACGGGGATGCTCCCGTACGGCCGGCAGTCGATCAACGAGGACGACATCACGGCGGTCGCCGACGTGCTGCGCGGCGACTGGCTCACCACCGGTCCGCAGGTCGACGCCTTCGAGGCCGACCTGGCCCGGTGGACCGGCGGGGTCGGCGTCGCCGCCGTCTCCAACGGCACCGCGGCGCTGCACGTGGCGTACGCGGCGGCCGGGGTGGGACCGGGCGACGAGGTGGTCGTCCCGCCGATGACGTTCGTGGCGACCGCGAGCAGCGCGGTCGCCCTCGGCGCGAAGATCGTGTTCGCCGACGTCGAGGACGAGACGTTCTGCCTCGACCCGGCGGCGGCCGCCGCCGCTGTCACCTCCCGCACCAAGGTCGTCGCCGCAGTCGACTACGCCGGCCACCCCGCCGACTACGACGCGCTGCGCACGTCGGTCGAGGGCAGTGACGCGCTGCTGCTCGCCGACGCGGCGCACTCGATCGGCGGGACGTACCACGGTCGGCCGGTCGGTTCGCTCGCCGACCTGACCACGTTCTCGTTCTTCCCCACCAAGAACCTGACCACCGCCGAGGGCGGCGCCGTCGCGGCGCTGGACCCCGAGATCCTGAGGCGGGCCCGCCGGTTCCGTGGCGTCGGCGTGGTCCGCGAACGCGACGACCTACGGTTCCCGGACGAGGGCGGCTGGCACCAGGAGGTCCACGAGTTCGGGCTGAACTACCGGCTGCCCGACGTGCTCTGCGCCCTGGGCCGCAGCCAACTGCGTCGCCTCGGCGAGTTCACCGCCCGGCGCAGTGCCCTGGTCGCCCGCTACGACGAGGCACTGGCCGACCTGGACGGCATCCTGCTGCCCACCCGCAGACCGTGGGCCGACCCGGCCTGGCACCTCTACCCGATCCGGGTGCTCGACGGTCGCCGCCGCGAGGTGTACGACCGGATGCGGGCCGCCGGCATCGGGGTCCAGGTCAACTACATCCCCGTGCACTGGCACCCGGCCTTCGCCGACCTGGGTTACCGACGTGGCTCCTGCCCGGTGGCCGAGTCGTTCTACTCCCAACAGCTGTCGCTGCCGCTCTACCCGGGGCTCAGCGACGCCGACCAGGACCGCGTCATCGACGCGCTGACCGCCGCGGTGCGGGTCGGCTCGGTGCGTACCGCCGCCTGATGGGAACCTGATGCACCACGCCAACCACTTCTACGGCCACGCGCACGTGCTGGCCCGCTACGCCGGCCTCGGCGACCGGCACCCACCACGGATCAACGGGTACGTGCAGCACGGCTGGAACATCGGTGACGGTCTGGCCCCCGGGCACCCGTACGCCGAGCGCACCCCCAGCCTGCTCTGGTCGGAGCAGACCCGTCGCCGGGCCTGGTCGGTGGGGCGACGCAACGTGGTCGTCATCGGAGCGCCGTTCGTCTACCTGCTGGCCATGCGACCCGAGGAACCACCGGCCGAGGAACGGGAAGGCACCATCTGGTACCCGTTCCACGGCTGGGAGGGGCAGCACGTCAAGGGCGACCACCGCAAACTGATCGCCCTGATCCGCGACACCGAACCCGGCCCGGTGACGGTCTGCCTCTACTGGCACGAGTACCGGATGCGCAACGTGCGCCGGCTCTACGAGCGCGCCGGGTTCCGGGTGATCTGCCACGGCTACCGGGGGCACTGGTGGAAGGACACCGACCCGGACTTCCTCGACCGACAGCTCACCGAGCTGCGCCGGCACCGCCGGGTAGCGTCCAACCGGCTGACCAGCGCGATCTTCTACGGCATCGCGGCGGGGTGTGAGCCAGCTGTCTACGGCGACCCGATGATCCTGTCCAACGAGGACCCCACCTTCGGCGGCACCGCCCGGATCCGGCGGCAGTGGCCGCAGCTGCACGGCAGCACTGTCGACCTGCCCACCGCGGTCGAGATCGCCCGCGCCGAGCTGGGCACCGACCACCGCTGCACGCCGGCCGAGCTGCGCGAGCTGCTCGGTTGGGCGAACCTCCAGGAGGAAGAGGAAGACCGTGACGACTGAGACGGCACCCGCCGGCCGGATCACCCTGCCGGGCGGCGAGATGCTGGCCTGGTCCGACCTGCCGCAGGAACGGCTGGCCGACGGCGGGCCGCTCGCCGCGCTGGCCGCCCGGCTGGTGCCGCCCGGCGCCCGGGTCCTGGTGGCCGGCCCACACGACCCGGCGCTGCTCGACCAGCTCGCCCACGCCGAGGTGACCTGTCTGCTGCGCAGCCACCCGGACGCGGTGGCGCTGGCGCACCGGGCGGCCCGCCTGCTGGTGGGTGGCCCGGCCGGGCTGCCCGACGACGAGACGTACGACGTGGTCATCGCGGCCGCCGGACTGGACCCGGTGGAGTCGGTGGAGGGCACCCCGCTCGGCTGGGACGGCGTGCTGGCCCGACTGGTCACCGTGCTGCGACCGGGTGGCGCGTTGCTGCTGCGCCTGGACAACCCGCTGGGCCTGCACCGGTTGGTCGACACCACCCCCTGGTACGCCCGCCGCGACGATGCCGCCTGGGCGATCGGCGGCGTGCTGGACCGCGCCCGCCCGGCCAACCGGGACCAGCTGCGCGAGCGGCTCAGCGTGGCGGGGCTGATGCCGGCCACGTGCTGGGCCGCGTACCCCGATGTCAGCGCCCCGACGGCCCTGCTGGACGCCGACCACCTCGACCGGGACGCCGGCTCCGGACTGTTCGACGCGGTGCTGCACGGTGCCTGCGCCGGGGGTTTCACCAACGCCACGGTGCTCCAGGACCCGGCCCGGCTGGCGGTGGACGCGTTGCACGCCGGGCGCGCCGCCGACCTCGCACCGGGTTGGCTGACCCTCGCCCACCGCCCCGCCGACCCCGAGGACCCGAGCACGCCGACCGCCGACCGGGACCTGCCGGTGGCGCTCGTGCAGACCGGCCGTCCCGGGATCGGCGTGCTCGAGGTGCTGCACGGCCCCTCCGGTTGGCGCTGGGGGCTCATCCCCACCAGCGACCCGAGGACCCCGGCCGGCGCACCGTTCGCCAGCGGGGTGGCCGCGTACCGGGACGCGGACGCGTTGTCCGGTCCGGTGCCGTCCGGCCGGCTGCTGCGTACCGTGCTGCTCGACGCGGCGGTGCGCCGCGACCTGGGCACGGTGCGCGCGTTGCTGCGCGGGTACGCGGGCTGGCTCGCCGACCAGGCCGACGCCGACGGCCGGATCGCCGGCGCGGCGGCGCTGGCCGGCACCGACAACGTCGTGTTCGACGGCGAGCGGTACGCGGTCCTCGACCCCAGCTGGCGGGTCACCGCCGCGCTCCCCGCCGACGTGGTGCTCGCCCGCGCGCTGTGGCGCTTCGCCACGGGCCTGCTCACCGGCGGTTACGCCCATCCGTGGCCGTCCACCCTCGACGTGGCGGGCCTGACCGTGGTGCTCGGCGGCCTCGCCGGCCACGACCTCGACCGGGCGACAGTCAGCGAGGCGGTCGAGGCCGAGGCGGCCATCGCCGCGGCACTGCACGGGCTGGACGCCGCCGGCACTGCCCACCTCGCCGCCGAGCTGCACGCCGTCGCCCCGACCGACCCACCCGTCGGCGGGCACAGCTACCAGCAGTTGCGTGAGGCGTGGCTGCGCCAGCGCGAGGAACTCACCCGGTTGGCCGCGTTGACCGCGTGGACCGAGGAACTGCTCACCTCACGGGAACGGGCGCTGCGCCGGGCCGAGACCACGATCAGCCTGCTCAGCGGGTCGATCAGCTACCGGGTGGGTCGGCTCGCCATCACCCCGGCCCGGCTGGCCAAGCGGGGCGCCCGCGCCGCCAAACGCCGGGCCACCGCGGTGCTCGCCCCCAGGCAGGAGGAGCAGCAGTGACAGGCCTACCGCCGCCCGGGACCGGCACGCCGCCACGGATCGTCGGCATCGTGCAGGCGCGGATGGGTTCGTCCCGGCTGCCCGGCAAGGTGCTCCGCCCGCTCGCCGGACGGTCCGTGCTGGGCCGGGTGGTCCGCGCCGCCCAGGACAGCGGCGTCCTCGCCGACCTGGTGGTCGCCACCAGCACCGACACTGTCGACGACGCGGTGGCCGACGAGTGCGCGCGGCTGGACGTGCCGTGCCACCGCGGGCCGGTCGACGACGTGCTGGACCGGTTCGTGGGCGCCCTCGCGGCGCACCCGGGGGACGCCGTCATGCGGTTCACCGCCGACTGCCCGCTGCTCGACCCGGAGATCATCAACCTGGTCGCGTCGGTGTACCGGGCGGTCCCCGGGCTGGACTACGCGAGCACGTCGATCGCCCGGACCCTGCCCCGCGGGCTGGACGTCGAGATCATCCGGGCGGAGACGCTCCGTACCCTGGGGCGGCTCGCCACCAACCACCACCGGGTGCACGTCACCTCGTACGCGTACACCCACCCGGAGCTGTTCCGGGTGCTCGGGGTGACGCTCACCCCGGACCGCTCCGCACTGCGCCTGACCCTCGACACCGAGCAGGACTGGGCGCTGGTCAGCGCGATCATCGACCACTTCGGGGACGTCAGCGTGCCGCTGGCCAAGCTCACCGACTGGCTCGACGGTCAGCCCCGGCTGCGCGCGCTCAACGCCGACGTCCGCCAGAAGCAGCTGGAGGAGTCCTGAGCACAGTGCGGGTCGGGTTGCGCTGCGACGCCGGGCCCCGGCGCGGCGTCGGCCACCTCGTCCGCTGCCTGGCGCTCGCCGAGGAGTTCCTCGCCCGGGGCGCCGACGTCACGGTGTTCGGCACCGTCGAACGGCTCGACTGGGCCACCGCGGAGCTGGCCGCGCGGGGCATCCCGCTGCTCCCCGGCCCGGACTCGGCGGCCGACCTGGTCGAGGCGGCCCGCCGACACGAACTGGACGTGCTGGTCCTCGACTCCTACGACCTGGACCCGGCCGGCGCGGGCGCGCTGCGCGCCGCCGGTGTGTACACGGTCGCCATCATCGACGGCGACAGCCGGGGCCAGGTCGCGGACCTCTACCTCGACCAGAACTTCGGCGCGGAGCTGCCGGGGCTGCCGGGCCGGCTGCTCGCCGGCAGCGGGTACGCCCTGCTGCGTGACAGCGTGATCAACGCCCGGCCGCCGGTCGCCCCACCCGCCACGACGGTCAGCCGCCCCCGGGTGCTGGCCTTCTTCGGCGGCACCGACGCGGTCGGTGCCGCCCCGGTGCTGACCCGGGTGCTGGTGGCCGCCGGTCACCCGATGGACCTCACGGTCATCGTCGGGCGACCCGAGATCGAAGCGGAGATCGAGGACGTCACCCCCGGCCGGGGGCAGATCATCCGACCGGTCCCGCCCACCACCTCGCTACCGGCCCTGATCACCGAAGCCGACCTGGTGGTCAGCGCCGCCGGCACGTCCACCTGGGAACTCTGCTGCCTCGGCGCCCCCAGCGCCCTGGTCTGCGTGGTCGACAACCAACGTGAGTCGTACACCCGGGTGGTGCGGCACGGCCTGGCCGCCGGCCTCGGCGAACTGCCGGAGCTGACCGCCGGCGGTGTCGCCGGACGCGCCGCCCGCGCCACGGCGGCGCGGAGCCTGCACGGGCTGCTCAGCACGCCGCAGCGGCGGGCGACGCTCGCCGCGCGCGCCTGGTCCACCGTCGACGGGCAGGGTCGGGCCCGGGTCGTGGACGCGGTGTTCGACGCGGTGCGTGTCGCCGTGCCGCGCTGACCGCGACAGACCATCACCACCACGATTCGCACGGGTGTACGAAACTGCTGCTAGGGTGGCTGCATGACGCAGGCCGCCTACCAGCCGTCGATGCTCGACCTGGCCGACGCCGGGCCCACACTGGGACCACTGCCCGGCCAGATCCGCCGACACCAGCTCAGCCGGGGCGCCTGGGTCGACCACCTCCCCGGCTGGGTGCGCGGCTCCGACTCGGTCCTCGACACCCTGCTCACCGAGGTGCCCTGGCGGGCCGAGCGGCGCACCATGTATGACGCCGAGGTCGACGTGCCGCGGCTGCTCTGCTGGTACGACGCCGAGCGGCAACTCCCCCACCCCGTGCTCACCGCCGCGCGGGCCGCGCTGACCAGTCACTACGCGCCCGAGTTGGGTGAGCCCTTCGTCACCGCCGGCATGTGCCTCTACCGCTCCGGGCGCGACAGCGTGGCCTGGCACGGCGACACCATCGGCCGCTCGGCGCACAGCGACACGATCGTCGCGATCGTCTCCTTCGGAGCGCCCCGGCCGCTGCTGCTCCGCCCACGCGGCGGCGGTGAGAGCCTCCGCTTCCCGGTCGGCCACGGCGACCTGATCGTCATGGGCGGCTCGTGTCAACGCACCTGGGAGCACGCCATCCCCAAGACCACCCGCCCCGTAGGCCCCCGGGTGAGCGTCCAGTTTCGCCCCATCAACGTCGCCTGACCCCCACCCCGCCCCCGCCCTCACCCCGCCTCGCCCTCACCCCGCCCGGGCCCACCAGCCCGCTTGCGTCGATCTTGCACTTTCGGATGCTCATTCGCACCTGTTGAGAGGGTTTGTCGAGACAGTAATCGCAAGATCGGCGCAAGCCGTCGGCGCGAGTGCGGGTCTAGAGGCAACGCCGTTCAGTTAAGCGGCGGGTGTGGGTGTCAAGGCGTGTCTGGGACGGAAAGCAGCGGAGCTCCGGTATAGAGGGTGGTCACTCTAAGACGCCCTCGAACCTGGAGCTCCGCTGGCTGATCAGATTGCCATAACTCGGACGGTGTCGGTAGCTGCGGGGGTGTTCGCTGC
>NZ_JARVKT010000062.1:0-9930 GCF_029809455.1 Micromonospora sp. DH14
GCCGGACCCGGGCTGCCGCGTTCATGCCACCACCAGCCGGATACCTCATACCTCCGGCCTACCGAATCAATCGACCGAGATCACGCCGACACGCCGACGGACGTCAGCCTTTCAACCTCTGTAGCCGTTCCTGGTTACCTGCCCCTGTTTGCCTACGCCACGGCGGGTCGGGCTGCGTGCGAGGCGGCAGCGAAGGTTGGATATCTGTTAAACGAGACCATCGGATATGAGACTCGGTTACTGAGGGGCGCGGTGCTGCTGCGCGAGGACGCCGAATCCCGGATGAAGGCCGCAAAAGCGCTGCCCGAAGGCTTCCCCGTCGCGGGGACGGCGGTCAGAGATGCGCAATACCTCTGGAACGCGATCACTGGCCGGATCAGCAGAGCGGGGATAATTGAAATCTGCAATAGTGGCGGCAAGCCCATCCGGTTGCAGATCCCCGGCCTTCCAGGCCGCGGGGAACCGATAAAGGTGGTGCTCAGTGATCTCGTATCGGCCGCGTTTCCCGACCGGCCGAACTTGTACCGGCAAGCGTCGGGAACGGCACACAGCGCGCCGTGGATGCTTTCCGACGCCGTGGTGTCCTCACCCGGTCCTCACCTCGAGCTGACACCTGACATCCTCGGCATCGGCGCGACCGCTCTAGTCTGTATCGACGCCGGCGGTGTGGTGTCGGCGGCGTACGCTGCCTATTACGGCCACGATCCAGCACCTGCCGCCCGGGCTCGTAAGGTCCGCACAACCGCTTTGGACCTGTGCATGAACGATTGGTTTTCCCGACGGCGGTTTTTTGGCTGACATGCGTATAGCAGTTCAGCGTTCCTTCGCCATCAACGCCGGAGGGCGATCCTAGTACTCCATCCTGACGCGTCCCGTCAAGCGGATTTGGCCAAGCTACGTGCGGGGCGGGGCGAGCGTGGCGTGTGGCGTGGGCCTGACCGGCAGCCTTGCGACGACAATGCAGCGGGCGTCTTCGTCCGGACCGCGCCGCACGTGCTCTACCCACACGTTGGCGAAGAGGTCAGGCGTGCCGGTGCTGTGGTTGGTGAGGTCGAGGACCAGCAGGATGCCGAGGGCGGCGTCCGTTTGGGTGTAGGCGCTGGCCTGGCCGACGTACCTGCGTAGGCCGTCTTTGCTGGCGTCGTCCTGTTCGCGTTTGCACTCCACGCTGAAGCTGGCGTGGGGGAAGTAGACGACGATGTCGGCTCGCCCTCCGCCTCGGTCAAAGACCTCGGCTCTGACCTGGTTGTAGAGAGGGCCTTGGTCGAGCCAGTCTTTGTAGTCTTGGTGCATTGGGCGTTCTTTCGCCGGGCGGCTGCCGGGGGTGGCTCGAAGGAACGCTGTGCGGTCGCCGCCCATTTCACCTCCGATGTCGAAGCGACTGTCGAGGTAAAGCAGCGTCTGCCGGAGGAGGATCTTGAACGGGCCCGCGATCTGTGGGGTCGCCCAGTCCGGGGCGGTCGAGAGCTCGCTGAGGAGTTCCTGGAGCTTGCGTTCCACCTTGATGTTGCCGCTCGATGCTTGTGCTACTTCCTCGTTCCATAGCAGTGTTTCCAGTCGATCTTGTATCTGTGGGGGTAGGTGGCGTAGTTGTTCATGCGCGTCGGTGACTCCCATCCGGTGCAATACCGCCGTGAGGCGGGTAGGTGCTTTTCCCTGATCACCACCACCCGGGTCTCGGTCGGTGATGCCCGCAGCTGACCGGTCCAGTACGCCATAAACGGCCTGGTGAAGGCTGCGGGCCGCTTCGTTGCCTGTGAATGCCGGGTCGTGTTCGAGGGCGTGGTCGAGCAGCGTGAGTCGGTGTGCGTCGCGGACGAACGCGGCTTCGATGGTGGGTTTGACGAGGGTTTCGACGGCGTGGAGTTGGCCGGGCGATTGGGTGTGCGCGATGAAGCTGCGGCCGGCCTGGTAGGCGTCGAGCAGCGCGGCGATGGCCTGGCTGGGGTGGCAGTACCAGGCCTCGTGTGCCGGTTGCGCGGCGGTGGTGAGCGTCTGCGCGAGTTGCAGCCAGGCGATCTCTGCCTGACCTCGTGCCCAGTTCCAGGGCGGAGAGTAGGTGCGGCCGAGCCAGGCGTGGCGCTGCGTGACGGCTGATTGCAGTCGGTCGGCGGCTTCGCGAAGCGGGGTGGTGTCGGATTGACGAAAGGCCATGATCGCATCGATGGCGGCGGCGTAGGCCTGGGCGTCGTGGCGGTCATCGTCGGCGGCCTCTACGGCGGCGAAGCCTCTGCGCGCGTCCATCAGGCTCGGCACGATGGTTGCCTCGTCGGGGGCATCGAGGGCACGTCGGAGGTCGGCCATGGCGAGTTCGAACCCGGCGTCAGGTTCAGCGTCAGCGACGGACAGGAGTCGTTGTAGGAGGGTGACGAGTGTGTCGTCGCCGAAGTGTTCGTGGGCGAGGCCGGCCACCCGGGGTAGTCGGGTGCACAGCTCGACGGGGGCGGTGGCGACGCGGTCGGTCAGGTCGGTCAGCACTGTCAGGAGTTGGTACGGCTTACAGACGCCGGTCGTGCTGAGGTGCAGGACGGTTTCTAGGGCGGTTGCGCCGATCGACGCCTGCGCGGGGTCGACGCCGGGCTCGGCGGCGGCATCGGCTTGGGCGAGGAGCGCCTTCTCGAGTGGCCGGCCGAGTCGCTGGGCGAGCTGTGGGTAGGTCAGCAAGCGAGCGGCGGCGCTGCTGTAGGAAGAGTGCCGGTCGTGACCGGCGAAGCCTTCGATCACGGCCCTATCGATTCGGCGCCCGATATCGTCTCGGCCAGGTTTCGCATCGTCGTTGCCGGCCAGATCGATCAGGTAGATGAACCAGGGGCTGGCCGCGAGTTCGTTCGCCGCGTCGGCGACGGCCGCCCGTCCACCTACATCGGCGGGGGTCGGCCCGGCACTCAGGGACGCCTCGTCGGCGTTCTCGGCCCAGGCCAGGAGGGCGGCGACGGCTGGCTGCGCCACCATTTGCCCACCTCCTCCGCTTGGCCGAGCCTGTCCGCTAGAACAGGTGCTGCTGATCGGTCCCGACGATCAGACGTTCCCCCGGGAACACGTCCCACACCGCCTCATGCATCGTCGCGATGACGACCTGCAGACCCTCGTCCTGCCCCAGGGACCGGAGCTGTTCCAGGAGGATCTTCATATCTCCTTTGACGATCTCGACGTCCGCGGGGGAGTCAATGACCAACAGACCGGGATGGGAATGGATGCCATGCTCGCGGCCAACTCGGATCAGACTGACGATCACCGCGATACGCAGGCGCAACCGCTCTCCGGGGCTGAGCTTCGAGAACGAGGTTGGCCTGGTGTTGTCGGATTTCATCACGTTGACCCTGCCCGCCAGATCGAGCTTCACCGACCGCAGGTTCGTGACCCCCAGCTCACGAGCGAGCGTGACAATCTGCTGGTTCAGTTCGACGAGCAAGTCCCGAGTGGTGGACGACGCGAGGTCCTTGAGAATCGCCGCAGCCGCAGCAAGGACCCGTTCGGCAGCATCGTCGAGCGTCGGCGTCTGCCCGAGCTGCGAGACGACATCGAGTGCTCCCTTTAGTCGCGCAACATGCGCCTCCGCGTCTCGCAGCTCCGCAAAGTAGGCAGTCTGTCCTTGTTCTTGCTCAGCGGCTGCTACAGCGTTCCCCGCTGCTGCCTGTGCCTCAGCAAGCTGGCGTTCCAGGGCCGACACCGCGGTCTTCGCGGCCCGCTCGGCGTCTTGTGATGCGGCCAACCGCTTTCGTAGCCCGCTCAGCACCGCTTCGCGTTCGTCCTCGTCGACGCTTTCGACCTGCAATGGATTCGCGCACACGGCGCATCGGTGGTGACTGTCTTCCCGGCTACGCCGTTCGTCGCTGATGCTCGCCTCGCAGCGTGGGCAGGCGTGGGGATCTAGCGCGGCGAACAAGCTACGGGCAGCGGCAGACTCCGACGCTCGGCGCACAGAGCGCTCATCTTGGATGCGTGCCTGCCGCGCTTCCTCGGCGGTGGCTTTGGCGCGACCCAGCCGTGTCTTGAGTGCCAGCAACGTCCGTGAAGTGTCCTCAACGGCCGCGATTCGCGCCGGCAGGTTCGGCCGGGCCGCCCGCACCTGCTCCAGGTTGCTCTGCGCCCTTGCCAATCCCTCTTGCAATGGCTGCCAGCGCTGCTCGCGGGCTGCGGCGTCAGCCTTGGACCGGCGGATCACATGCCGGGAGGCCTGCCGGGAGTCCTTCGCGGAAATGTCTGCCGTCATCCAGTCGGTCGTGAACGGAACGTCGAGGAATACCTGCATCAACCGGGTCGGGAGCTGACCGATCGCGGTTCGGCCGAAAAGGATCGAGTCACTGGCGGACGCGAGCGCGATAACCGAGAAGTAGGCTGGCCAGCCATGCACCTGGACCGAACCATCCCGCTCGCCGGCTTCATCCGGCGCGCCAGCGTCACTGCTGAACATCTGCAGCGGACGAAGCCCCAGTCGCTGCATCATGAATCGGCTTACCATCGACGTGTAGGCAACCCTGCTCTCGACCGTCTCGACAACGCGCACGCCCGGACCACTTTGCGACTCGCCCTCAAGACCGGTGAGCTGGCCGATGACGTCGGCGGTTAGCAGGATCCCTTCGCACAGTCCATGCTCGTCCTGCCGGATCCGGAAGGATACCGGCACGCCGGAGATCTCCGCGTCTACTCGGATGTAACGGAACCATCGCCGAGTGTCCGTGCGTAGATAGAGATCATCCTCATCGCCCCGCAGCGCCCAGGTCAACGCCCACATGAGGCTGGACTTGCCGGCGGAGTTGTTGCGGCTGGCGACCGCCCATGCACCCGGCCCTAGAGGGATGTCCCGCTCGAATGGCCCGTCGGTGCCGTTCTCGGTGCCGGACTTGACGCCGGAGACGAAGAGCCGATGCGCCACCAGACTCCGGTGCGCCGGTAGAGGGCGTTTCAGGCTGACATCGGCCTCGGCGAGCACCTCGCTCGCGACGTTCTCGGGTACCTCCGCCGCAGTGGCAATCGAGGTCAAGAGGTCACTTTCGCTGGGTAGGCCGTCCGCCATCTCACTCACACCTCCGATGCTGACTTCAGCACGTCGAGTCGCTGCCGCGCCCGGTCGGCGATCGAGGCGAACTCGTCCCCGATGCCGGTGCCCGCGTAGTCACGCTGCAGGTACTGCCGTCGGCGCAGCGCCGTCCCGCTCATCCCGGTGCCCTGAGCCAGCGCGACCACCAGCTTGGTGCGCTGCCCATACCAGCCCAACTGCGGGAAATCAGTCACCGCCGACCGAGCTGTCTGCCGTCCCCGCTGGGTCAAGTAGTAGTGGTGCTCACGTACGCGGGTCTCGGTTCGTGTCGAGCGCACAACCACCAGGCCACTGGTGGCCAAGATGCTCATCGCCATGTCCAGCGGCTCGTAAGCGCCGAACTTGTATCGCAGCATGGGGATCGCCCGAAGCTCTGGCTCCTCCGACTCGAGAATCCGGCCAGCGAACTCCAACAGCACCGGCTCTCGACTGCGCTCAAACTCATTGAGCAACTCGTCTGCCAGGTAGTCCGGATACCGAAGCCAGAAGTCGAGCTTTTGCAACAGCGTCTGAGTGTTGAGCACCCCTACCGCAGTCTCCGGCGCTAACCGGACGCGATCTCGGGGAACCGGTTGGGCTGCGGCATCGAGGAGTAGCAGAAGGCGGACCGCATCGAAGAAGGGGTCGCCATCACCCCCCGTAGCTGCCATAAATCGAAACGTAGTCGATCGGCTGGTCGGTGCCTAGACTGCGCTTGGTGGTGATCGTCGTCCATGCGTTCGGGTCTCTAGCCAACTGGGACGGTCAGCGTCGGCTGGATGGGCAGCGATGTGATGCTCCCGGCGCGGCGCATCGTGCTATGCGTGACCGCCCCTCGCCCGCGAGATGCTGTCACGAATAGGCAGTCGGCATGTTGCCGTGACCTGCGGCTTTACATTTACTGGCTCCGTGTGCAGGTCGCTCGGAAGGTGTTGCTGGGGTCGCGCGCTAGTGATCAGTTCGAGCCTCGTAGACCTGCTCGTCACCCCTTCTGCGGGGCCGCGTCGGCTTTCTGGCCATGATGGATGGCTGCGGCGTGGCCGGCTCGCCGAGTAGAAGCTCGTGATGCAAGCCTGACGCGAGGCTATGGCTCTCCCGGACGTAGCATCCGATCCCTAGCCGGCTCCCGCAGGGGAGCTGGACGAGAAGGTCAAGGAAGTGCCCCATGCCGGCGAACGACGACAAGCAGCTCGATCAGGTGCCATTCGAGCCGCAGGAGCGGGAAATTCACCGCCTGCTTGGGCTGATGGGTGGTGCGCCAGCTGCGCAGTACGCCGACGCTATCCGCATCCTTCGTGGGACGCCGCCGTTGCAGACCCGCTCCCACTTGCTCGGTCACATGGCTCGCGAGATCGAATCGGCACTGCGTGAGTTGCTCGGCGCGCTCATCCCGTCCGAGAAATGGGCCGAGCTGGAGGCGCTGAAGCCGCCGGAGCGGAGAGACCCTGAAGCCGCGCTGGTCATCGACGCGATCTGTTCGGCGCTTGGTCTTGATGAGGCCGATTCAGTCCGGGAGCTGTGGAGGAAGTCGGGCAAGTGGCATGACGTCGCTCATCGTGGCGCCCTGCTAGCTCCTCGCCCAGCCGACGATGTACTGGTCGAGAGGTGGCTGCAACTCGAAGCACTGCTGAAGGTGGTCCTGCGCAGCTACGAGGCGGTATTCGTACGTGCGTTGCCCGTGATCGATGAGCTGGCCGCAGCGGATCCGGTGACCAATGACCACGTATCGCGCCTCCTCAACCGAGTCCCGAACAGCACGCCGGCGTTAGGCCGTTTCTTCGACCGAGCCACACCGGCCTGGTTCCCGAAACTCCGTGGGAAGGGGTATTTCCGCTCACCGCCCCCGCTGCAGGCCAACGAGGATGGCTACGTCGTCTACCAGCAGTGGCCTCCAGGGCGGTACCTGACCCGGATTGCGCGGGATCCGAACCTCGCGCAAGACGTCGTTGACGTCGTCCTTGCCCTGGACACCGACAACCCTGAAGCCGCCGAGACCGTGGCCGATGTCGCGCTTGCGGTGCCTGCCGAGCTGGCCCGACCACTTGCCGCCAAGATCGCGCAACTGCTCGAATCGCCGGCCCAGTGGCGACTGCCCTCGAGAGCAGTGGAGTTGCTGCCGGTATTCGTTGCGGACGGCCAGCAAGATCACGCCGCAGCTGTCTTGGCGGCTCTACTGCCCGCGCCCACCCGACGGGGCTCGCGCGGCGGGTATCTTCCAGCCGATGTTGTCTCCCAGATCTTCCCCGCGATGGGTGTGCCTGGGGTCACCGCGATCGCGAGCAGGCTCGCCCAGAAGGCGGCAGACACCCGAGACGACTTGACTGATTCGCGGCTGTGGTGGCCAGATATCGCTTCGTCACAAGCGCTGGGTGCACGCGACCATCTGGTGACCATGCTGCGAGACGCCGCCGCCTCCGTTGCGGCTCAGAGCGGACCAGCACCCGTCGTCCGCGTGCTCGAGGCGTACCCAGATGGCATCTTTCGCCGCCTAGCCCTGCACGTGCTTCTACTCGCGCCAGACCCGAAGCTCGTCGCCGCGCGGTTAACCGACACCGAGGCCTTTCACGACAGGGAAAGCTTCGTCGAGTACGGGGCATTGCTACGAGCACACTTCGCCGAACTTTTACCCGGGGACCGGGAGCGCATCCTGCGTCTAATCGATCAAGGGCCAGCGAACAGAGAGGATCCAGCTGCTGTAGAGCGCTGGAGGACGCGACAGCTTGCTCGATTCGGTGATGCCCTGCCAGAGCGGTATCAGACCGAACGGGCCGCACTCATCGGCAAGCTCGGTGAACCAGACGTAACCAACAGGGGTGTGGTGTTTACCTCGCGGTCGGACGTGCTCGCGCTATCCAGCACGCCTCTGGCGGCCCTGGATCCCATGACCGACGATCATCTCATCACCTACCTGGCTGACTGGGTGCCGACCGGCAAGTGGGAAGACCCAGATGTCAGCGAGCTGCGGCAGCAGATCGTCGCAGCTGCAGGGCGAAACCCTCGGCGCTTCGCTGCCCTCGCCCCACGGTTCGTCGACCTTGACCCCACCTATGCCCGCGGCTTATTCGCAGGGCTACGTCAAGCAATCAATGCCGCGCAAGCGAGTGACGACAGCACCACATCGATCCTCGACTGGCCGCCGGTCCTATCCTTCGGCGCAACCGCCATGTCCCAGCCGCGCCTACTACCAGGCCGCCCCGAATACGGTGACGGGGAACGTGATCCCGGCTGGGCTTGGACTCGGCAAGAACTCGCCGAGCTGCTCACCGTCGGCGTGCGTCGCGACATTCCGACACACCTGCTCGACCAGGCCTTCGAACTGATTGTACGGCTACTCGAAGACCCCGATCCGATTGTTCGCGACGACGCCGAAGCCGACAGCAGCTCACTCCTCACCACCGCCATCAACAGCGTCCGCGGTAACGCCCTCCTTGCCCTCCTGCAATACGCCATCCGCCGACACGACCCGGCGAGACCCATCCTCGACCCGGCCATCAGCCGACTACTCGACAGGCACCTCGACACCACATTCGACCCGAGCTCCGCGATCCGTAGCCTCTACGGCGAAAAGATCCACATCCTCGCCGGCCTGGACGAGGCCTGGACCCGCCGACGCATCTCACAAATATTCCCGCACACCACAGAGCCGGGCGTCGCCTCCGCAGCCTGGGATGCCTACCTGCGATTCTCATGGCCATCCCCGCTGACAGCTCAACTCCTAGCCCCGATGTACGAACAACACCTCACCGCACTTAGCGAGTCATCAGAGGTGGACAGCCACACAGACGGCCCGCGAGAGGACCAGCCTGAGGATCGGATCATTCAGCATCTCGCGATTCTCTACCAACACGGCGCGATCTCACTGAACTCCGAATCGTTCGCAAACTTCCTCGACCACGCCCCACTGCGCCTGCGAGCACGACTCATCGAAGTCATCGGCGAACAACTGCACGGATCCGACCGTCTCGACCAAGCCGAAGTCGATCGGCTCAAAGTCCTCTGGACGAGACAGCTCGACGCTGCCCGCCAACCCGGCGGCGACTTGGCCCAGCTCGCCGGCTTCGGCCACTGGTTCAGCTCCGGGGCGCTCCCGGACGACTGGGCGCTGAGGCAACTGATCGACGCACTCGCCACCGGAGCGACCCTCACGCCCTGTCACGACATCGCCGAACGGCTCGCAGCTCTCCGGCCAGAGTCGCCGCATGAGGTCGTCGTGGCCATCGCGGCGATAATCGAGTCTCCCGATGAACCCTGGTTCATCACCGGCTCCAGGGACGACATCGCCGCAGTGCTCCACGACGGCCTACGGTCACCAGATCTCCGGACTCAACGGCTCGCCCGCGAAACCATCAGCAGGCTTGTTGCCCGCGGTTATACAAACTTCACTGACCCATGGTCATGAACTCGATGTCCCTCGGGCAACCATGAAAGACCCTGGCAGGCGGCCCGGGGGATGATGCTCGGCTTGGATGAGGGCGGCGAGATGGTTGCCGGATTTGGTGGTGTCAACAGGTACACCGGCCAGCTCGGCGGTGAGCGCTCCAATCGGGTAAAGGGCAAGGACGTGGTCGCGGGTCAGATACACCGCGACCGCGGCGAGCAGGGCGTAGGTCAGGACCTGGTCGATGAGACGCTCGGACTGGTGGGTTTCGGTGAGGTGGCAGGTCTTGAGTTTCACCACCGTGGTGCCGGCGAGCATGTCGGCGACCCTCGGCCCATCGAATAGCGCGGGCCCGGTGGTTAGGGCCATAGCTCTGTGCAGCGCAGCGCGGAATCCGCTGAGGTAGCTACAGAGGTTGAAAGGCTGACGTCCGTCGGCGTGTCGGCGTGATCTCGGTCGATTGATTCGGTAGGCCGGAGGTATGAGGTATCCGGCTGGTGGTGGCATGAACGCGGCAGCCCGGGTCCGGCGT
>NZ_JARVKT010000063.1:0-9604 GCF_029809455.1 Micromonospora sp. DH14
GTGGGGGTGGGTGTGGGGGTGGGGGTGGGGTTCGTCCCGCCGCCGCCGATCTGCACGTCGATGCAGGAGTAGAAGGCGTTCGCCGTGTCGGAGATGTTCCACACCGCGAGGATCTTCTGCCGGCCGGTGAAGCCGCCGAGGTTGACGTTGTGCGAGACGGTGGCGCCGGGCTGCTGACCGTTGCCGTTGACCACGCCGACGCGGGTGTTGCCGATCCAGTACTCCCAGTTGCTGGTGGCGTGCCGGGCGGTGTTCACCCAGGTGAAGGTCAGCGAGCTGCCCACCGAGGTGGCCGGCCAGCCCCGACTGTCGTCGTTGAGGACGGCGAACTGGGCGATTCCGGCGTTGCAGCTGCGCAGACCCTTGGGCCCTTCGACGCTCTGCGGCTCGTACTTGATCTGCCCGCAGTCGGGCACCCGGCCCTGCGCGCAGAGCGCCTGCCGGCTCGGCGGGGCGGAGACGTAGCCGTGCGCCTGCGCGGGGGCGGCGACGGTCAGGGTGGCGGCGACGGCGCCCGCCGCCACCAGCGGAACAGTGATTCTTCGACGCATCGGGGCAGCTCCTTCTCCAGGTGCGGTGAGGTGCCCCTCAACGTAATTTAAACATTGTTAACAGTAAAGACTCTCATCGATAAATACATCGATGGTGACGGTTTTCTTGTCAGAGCCGCAGCAGGCTGCCCCGGTCGTCGACCTGATCGGCGGACTCGTCGTCCAACCAGACGCCGCCGGTGCCGAGGTACCGGAACCGGTACTCCCCCGGCGGCAGCTTCACCGTCACCGTCCTGGTGCCGTCGCGGCGGGCCACCAACTCGTGTCGACCCGGCTGCCAGCCGTTGAAGGAGCCGACGACGCTCACCGGGCCGGGCGGGACGTCACGGGGCAGGCAGAAGGTGACCCGGGTCTGGTTGCCGAAGAGCTTGTTGCGCTTGATCACGGTGATCCTCCGGGGGTCGCGGCGGTTCACCAGGCACAACGGGCAACACGCCGACGCCGACACGCCGCCACCCCGGTCAGGCGTCGACGTTCCGCCGCGCGCCCCGGTAGCCCTGGGGGATTCTGTAGGCACTTGTCCATGTAACGGAGGTTTTCGGTGGCAACCTGCGAGGTCTGCGGCAACGACTACTGGATGGCGTTCGAGGTGCACACCGTCAGCGGCGACGTGCACACCTTCGACTCGTTCGAATGCGCGATCCACCGGATGGCACCCATCTGCGAGCACTGCCAGGTCAAGATCGCCGGGCACGGCGTCGAGGTCAACGGCCGCTTCTTCTGCTGCGCGCACTGCGCCCGCGCGGTCGAAGGCGCGGTGGGCGCGGAGGTCCGCGACGCCGTCGGCGCCCGCCCGGCCTGACCGCGCCAACCCGGCCGCGGGTCAGCCGGGCCACCAGACTGGGGTACGGTCGTCGCCATGCGACCGTTTCTGGGCGTCCTGCCCCCGCCGCGCTCCTGAACGGAGCGCCGCGCCTCTCGCCGACCGGGTGACCTGACCCCGCTCGGCCATCCTGTCGTACGCGCTCCGTCGACGTCGTCCCCGTCAACGGCTCACCCTTCGGAGCGCTTCCGTGTCCATGACCCGTACCCCGTTGCCGGCCGCCTCGGCCGCCCGCCACGCCGCCCGCAGCGGCCTGATCCAGATCACCGTCACCGGCGTGCTGTGGGGCACCACCGGCGTGGCGGTGCAACTCCTGCGCGAGGGCACCGGGCTCAGCCCGGTGAGCATCGGCTTCCACCGCCTCGCCATCGCCGCGCTCGTGCTGCTGGCCTGCACCGCCGGCCGGCTCCGCACGATCGTGTCCGCGCTGCGCGCCGCACCCGTACCGCTGCTGCTCACCGGCGTCGGCCTCGGCCTCTACCAGGCGCTCTACTTCGCCGCCGTGGCCTGGGCCGGCGTCAGCGTGGCCACCATCGTCAGCCTGGGCCTGGCCCCGGTGCTCGCCGCCGCCTGGGAGTCGGTGCAGGCCCGCCGGCTCCCCGGCCCGCTGCGCCTGGGCACGCTGGTCGCGGCGGTGGCCGGCCTCGTCCTGATCACCGGCGCCACCGGGCAGCCCGGCGCGGCGGCGCCCGCCCCGCTGCTCGGCCTGCTCGCGGCGGCCGGCTCCGGCCTCGGGTACGCGGTGACCACCCTGATCAGCCGCCAGGTGTCGCAGCGCACCCCGCCGATGACCCTGACCACCATCTCCACGGTGGTCGGCGCGCTGACCCTGGCGCCGTTCGCGCTGGTCGCCGGGGTCGGCCTGCCGGTACGCCCGGACACCGTGGCGCTGCTGCTGCACCTCGGCGTGGTCACCACGGCGGTCGCGTACGCGTTGTTCTACGCCGGGCTGCGCACCACCCCGGGCAGCGTCGCGGCCGTGCTGACCCTGCTCGAACCGCTCACCGCCGCGGCGCTCGCGGTGGCGCTGCTGCGCGAACCGCTTCCCCTGCCGGTGATCGTCGGCGGCGTCCTGCTGCTCACCGCCGTGGCCGCCACCTACCTCGCGCCCGACCGGGCGGACAGCAGGTGAAACCGCCCGACCTACGATCGGTGGATGCCCCAGCAGACCACCGAGATCCGGACGGCCTCCTTCGCCGACCTGAACACCCGCACCTTCCACGACCTGCTCAAGCTGCGCATCGACGTGTTCGTGGTGGAGCAGAACTGCCCGTACCCGGAGCTCGACGGGCGCGACGTCGAGCCGGGCACCCGGCACCTCTGGCTCACCGACGGCGGCGCGCCGCTGGCGTACCTGCGGATTCTGGCCGACCCGGACGGCACCGCCCGGATCGGTCGGGTGGTGGTGGCCCCCTCGGCGCGCGGCGGCGGACACGCCGGCCGGCTGATGAGCGCGGCGCTGGAGGTGGTGGGCAACCGGCGGTGCGTGCTGGAGGCCCAGTCGCACCTGGTCGCCTTCTACACCCGGCACGGCTTCGCGGTCAGCGGCCCCGAGTACGTCGAGGACGGCATCCCGCACACGCCGATGCGACGCGAACCCATTGACGTGTGACGATCAGACTGGCATCGTGCCGGGTAGCGCCGTCGCGGGAGCCAGCGATGAGGCACGGGAGTGGGCAACTCCCGGCGATCCGGGTGTCGACGTCCGACCTCATCCCCCCGGGGGCTCCATGTCCACTCTCACCCGATCACGACGCGTGCTCTGGCTGTTCGCCATCGTGGCGACCACCACGCTCCTGCTGACGACCGCACTGACCACCGTGCTGACCAGGCCCGCCTCGGCGCACGGTTCGGTCGTCGACCCGGCCTCGCGCAACTACAGCTGCTGGCAGCGGTGGGGCGGCGACTTCCAGAACCCTCGGATGGCCACCGAGGACCCGATGTGCTGGCAGGCCTGGCAGGCCGACCCGGCCGCCATGTGGAACTGGAACGGCCTGTACCGCGAGGGCGTGGGGGGCAACCACCAGGCTGCCGTCCCCGACGGCCAACTGTGCAGCGGCGGACGCACGCAGAGCCCCCGCTACAACGCGCTGGACACCGTCGGCGCCTGGAAGACCACAGCGGTGTCGAACAACTTCCGGCTGCGCTTCTTCGACGGGGCCAGTCACGGCGCCGACTACATCCGGGTGTACGTGACCAAGCAGGGCTTCAACTCCGCCACCCAACCGCTGGGCTGGGGCAACCTGGAGTTGGCGGGCCAGATCGGCAACACCCCGGCCTCGCAGTGGGACCCGGACACCGGCGGCGTCTCGATCCAGATCCCGGTCAGCGCGCCCGGACGCACCGGGCGGCACATCGTCTACACCGTGTGGCAGGCCAGCCACTTCGACCAGTCGTACTACCTGTGCAGCGACGTCGACTTCGGCGGCGGGTCGACCAACCCGCCCACCACGCCCCCGCCGACGACCCCGCCGCCCACCACCCCGCCGCCGACGACCCCGCCGCCGGCCGGTGCCTGCACGGCGACGTACCAGGTCACCGGGCAGTGGTCCGGTGGCTTCCAGGCCGACGTGAAGGTGACCGCCGGTGGTTCACCCACCCGAGGCTGGTCGGTCACCTGGAACTACGCCAACGGCCAGCAGGTCACGTCGTCGTGGAACGCGACGGTCAGCAGCAGCGGCACGCAGGTCACCGCGCGCAACGCCGCGCACAACGGCACCCTCGCCGCCGGAGCGAGCACCACGTTCGGATTCCTCGGCTCGTGGAACGGCAGCAACCCGGTTCCGCTGGTCTCCTGTACGACGACCAGTTGACCCCCGTCCGGCGCCGCACCCGGGCGGGGGTGCGGCGCCGGTCGGCGGGCGTCAGACCAGGCAGTTGACGATCTCGGCCACCGAGCGGCGGCGGCCGGTGTAGAACGGGACCTCTTCGCGGACGTGCCGGCGGGCGCCGGAGGCGCGCAGGTCCCGCATCAGGTCGACGATCCGGTGCAGTTCGTCGGCCTCGAAGGCCAGCATCCACTCGTAGTCACCGAGCGCGAACGAGGCGACCGTGTTGGCCCGCACGTCGGGGTAGCCGCGGGCCATCTTCCCGTGCTCGGCCAGCATCTCGCGCCGCTCGGCGTCGGGCAGCAGGTACCACTCGTACGAGCGAACGAACGGGTACACACAGATGTAGGCGCGGGCCTCCTCGCCGGCCAGGAACGCCGGGATGTGGCTCTTGTTGAACTCCGCCGGCCGGTGCAGGGCCATCTGCGACCACACCGGCGTCAACGCCCGCCCCAGCGTGGTGCGGCGCAACCGCAGGTACGCGTCCTGCAACGCGTCACTGGACGCGGAGTGCCACCAGATCATCACGTCCGCGTCGGCGCGCAGCCCGGAGACGTCGTACACGCCCCGGACCACCACGTCCTTGCCGGCCAGCTCCTCGAAGAGGGACTCGACCTCGCCGGTGACGTTGTCCCGCAGCGACGGCAGCGGGGCGCTGGCCCGGAACACGGACCACATGGTGTAGCGGATGCTGTCGTTCAGCTCCCGCAACCGGGCCGCGTTGGTCTGCTCGGTCATCTCGCCGATCCTCCCAGTGCTGTGATGATCTCCTCGGCCGCCGTCTCGCCGGAGCGGACGCAGACCGGGATACCGACGCCGTCGTAACCGGCGCCGGCCAGGGCCACTGTGGGGTACGCGGCCCGCAACGCCGTCCGCGCGGCGGCGAGCCGGTCGGCGTGCCCCGGCGCGTACTGCGGCAGGGCCCCGCCCCACCGCTGCACGTGCCCGTCGACCAGGGCGGGCAGCGCGGTGCCGAGCACCGCCGAGAGCTCCCGGTGCACGGTGGCCGCCAGGTCCTCGTCGGGGCGCTGAAGCTGTGCCTCCTCGCCGTACCGGCCCACCGAGGCGCGCACCACCGCCAACCCGTCCGGCCGGCGCAGGTGCCCCCACTTGGTGGTGAAGAACGTCGCCGCCTTGATCAGCAACCCCTCGGTGCTCGGCACCAGGAAGCCGGACAGCTCGGGCAGGCGCGGCTGCGGCAACGCCATGGTGACCAGCGCGACGCTCGCGTAGTCCAGCGCGCCGACACCCGCCGCCA
The DNA here is from genome assembly GCF_029809455.1 of Micromonospora sp. DH14. Taxonomy (NCBI): domain Bacteria; kingdom Bacillati; phylum Actinomycetota; class Actinomycetes; order Micromonosporales; family Micromonosporaceae; genus Micromonospora; species Micromonospora sp. DH14. Next base: position 5,461 of record NZ_JARVKT010000063.1, read on the forward strand.
CCGCCGGCGCCGCGTCGGCGAGCAGCCGGGCGGCGGGGCGCGCCGGCACCGCCAGCACCACGGCGTCCACGTCCACCAGTTCCGGGTCCCGGGTCGGGCCGACGGTGAGCCGCCAACCGGTGCCGGTCGCTGTCAGCTCACGCACTGCGGCGTCGCGCCGTACCGTGGCGCCGCTGGCCGTCACCGCGGCCTCGACCAGGGTGCTCAGCCCGCCGACCAGGGTGCCGAAGACCGGGGCGCCGGGCGCTCGCGGCGCGGCGGCCTGCGCGGCCCGGACCGCGCCGACCAGGGTGTGCTCCACCCGAGCCGTCCGGGCCAGCGCCGGCATCGTGGTGACCAGGGACAGATCGTCGGCGCGGCCCGCGTACACGCCGCCCAGCATCGGGTCGACCAGCCGGTCGACCACCTCGTCCCCGAAGCGGGACCGGACCAGCGCACCCACCGAGACGTCCGCGTCCGGCCCGACCAGCGGCCGACCACCGTCGGTGTCGGCGTCCGCGGCCGGGCGGGCGACAGCGGCCACCCGATCCAGATCCCCGGGTACGCCCACCAGGGTGCCGCCCGGGATGGGGCGCAGCCCTCCGTCGACGACCAGCGCGGCCTGCCCCACCGTGGGGTGCACGATCCTCTCGGCCAGCCCGAGCCGGCGGGCCAACGCCACCGCCGCGCTCTCGGCGCCCGTCGGGTCGCGCATCAGGAACGACTCCGCGCCGAACTCCACCGGCTGACCGGCCAGCTCCCCGGTACGCAGCTTGCCGCCCAGCGCGCCGGACTGCTCGTACACGGTGATCTCGGTGCCGGCCGGTGCGCGGTCGCGCAAGCGGACCGCGGCGGCCAGCCCGGCGATCCCGCCGCCGACCACCGCCACCCGCCAGGGCTGCCGCGTCACGTTTCTCAGCCCTGGTCGGCCCGGCGGCTGGACAGTTCGTGCACCAGCGCGACCACCCGGGTCAGCACCTCCGGATCGGTCTCCGGCAGCACCCCGTGGCCGAGGTTGAACACGTGCCCGGGGGCCGCCCGGCCCTGCTCCAGGATGCGGCGCACCTCGGCCTCCACGACCGGCCACGGCGCGAGCAGCACACACGGGTCCAGGTTGCCCTGCACCGCCTTGTCCGCGCCGATCCGGCCGGTGGCCACGTCCAGCGGCGTCCGCCAGTCGACGCCGACCACGTCCGCCCCGGCCTCGCCCATCGCGCCGAGCAGCTCGGCGGTGCCCACCCCGAAGTGGATCCGCGGCACCCCGGCGGACGCCAACCCGCTCAGCACGGCTGTCGAGTGCGGCAACACGAAACGGCGGTAGTCGGCCTCGGAGAGCGCGCCGGCCCACGAGTCGAACAACTGCACGGCGGACACCCCGGCCTCGATCTGCACCCGCAGGAACGCCAGCGTCACCTCGGCCAGCCGGGCGCAGAGCGCGTGCCACAGCTCGGGGTCGCCGTACATCAGGGCCTTGGTCTTCGCGTGGGTGCGCGACGGCCCGCCCTCGACCAGGTAGCTGGCCAGCGTGAACGGCGCACCGGCAAACCCGATCAGCGGCGTGTCGCCCAGCTCGACCACCAACTGCCGGACGGCCTCGTCGACGTACGGGACGTCGTCGCGGGTGATCGGGCGGATCCGCTCCACGTCGGCGGCGGTGCGGATCGGCTCGGCGACGACCGGGCCGGTGCCCGGCACGATGTCCAGGTCGATCCCGGCCGCGGCGACGGGCACCACGATGTCGCTGAACAGGATGGCCGCGTCCACCCCGTGCCGGCGCACCGGCTGGAGGGTGATCTCGGTGACCAGCTCCGGCCGGCGGCAGGACTCCAGCATCGGCACGCTCGCCCGGATCTCCCGGTATTCCGGGAGGGAACGGCCGGCCTGGCGCATGAACCAGACCGGGGTGTGCGGGACGGGCCGACGTCGGCAGGCCCGGATGAAGGGCGAGTCGGCCGGTCCGCCGGGGCGGGAATCTCCGTCTCGGGCGACAGTGCCCGTGGTGTCCGTGCTCATCGCCGCAATCGTGCCACGCCCACCAGCCCCAACCGGGTGGGGGTGAGAGGAAGGGCACCGTTCCTTACCCCCGAACCGGCGTGGGGGCCCCTCGGTGAGCGTCGGCGCGCCGTCGAAGCGGCGGGCGGACGTCGGCATAGGCTGCCACCATGGCCCCCCCGATCGCGCTCCCGGAGACGTTCGCCCGCGCGGTCGCCGGGCTGCGGTCGGCCGCCCCCCGGCCGGAGATCACCCTGGAGGAGGTCGGCGCTCCCCAGCGGCTGGCCCCGTACGCGTTCGCGCTGTCCGCGACGGTGCTGCGCGACGACGACGAGGTGGCGACCGGTCGGCTGATCCTGCTGCACAACCCGGCCGGGCACGAGGCGTGGCAGGGCACCCTGCGGCTGGTCACCTACGTGACCGCCGAGTTGGAGGTCGACCTGGCCGCCGACCCGCTGCTGCCCGGGGTCGGCTGGACGTGGCTGACCGACGCGTTGGACGCCCAGGACGCCGGCCACCGCGCGATCGGCGGGACGGTGACGCAGACCATGTCGACCCGGTTCGGCGATCTCGCCGGGCCACCGACCATCGGTGACATCGAGATCCGCGCGTCCTGGACGCCGGTCGACGACGACCTGACCCCACATCTGCTCGGCTGGTGCGCGCTGCTCGCCGACACGGCCGGCCTCCCCCCGCCCGGTGTCACCGCCCTCTCCGACCGGCGTCCGGCCGGCGCGGCCTGATGGTCGGCACGCGGCAGGCAACTTTGCGGACACCTGGCCGACACACGCCGGACCGGCTGCACCCACCGGATCTCCGCGCGCACTAGGGTTGTCAGGTGACCGACGAACCACCCCTGCGCCGTCGGCCCACCGAGGAACTTCCGGGAAACGCACCCCAGCACCCGCCGTCGGCCCAGCCGCAGCCGGCGGGCGAGGGGGCCGACCCGGCCGACGGTGGGCCAGTTCCGCTGACCGCCCCGCGTGACGGCACCCCCGATCCGGTGGCCGCCCCGGCCCAGCTCGCCGAGGTCGTGGCCCGCTTCGCGGCGGGCACCGGCCCGGTCGCCCTGGACGCCGAACGCGCTTCCGGCTACCGCTACAGCCAACGCGCGTACCTGGTGCAGCTGCGCCGGGCCGGTTCGGGCACGGCGCTGATCGACCCGCTGCCACTGCCCGACCTCAGCGCGCTGGACGCGGTGATCGGTGAGGCCGAGTGGGTTCTCCACGCGGCCAGCCAGGATCTGCCCTGCCTGGCCGAGGTGGGGCTGCGCCCGCGCCGACTGTTCGACACCGAACTGGCGGCCCGGCTCGCCGGCTTCGAACGCGTCGGGCTGGCCGCGCTCACCGAGCAGCTGCTCGGTTTCACCCTGGAGAAGCACCACTCGGCGGCCGACTGGTCGAGCCGACCACTGCCCGAGTCGTGGCTGACGTACGCCGCCCTCGACGTGGAGCTGCTCACCGACCTGCGGGACGCACTCGACGCGGAGTTGACCCGGCAGGGCAAGTCGGCCTGGGCCGCGGAGGAGTTCGCCGCACTGGTCCGCACCGGGGCCCGCCCGCCCCGGGTGCGCGCGGAGCCGTGGCGGCGCACCTCGGGCATCCACCGGCTGCGGGGGGCGCGGGCCCAGGCCCGGGTCCGCTCGATGTGGTACGCCCGGGATCAGATCGCGGCCCGGCGGGACGCCGCTCCCGGGCGGGTGTTGCCCGACTCGGCGATCATCGCTGCGGCGGAGCTGGACCCGAAGGACGAGAAGACCCTGTTGACCCTGCCCGGCTTCGGTGGGCGGTCGGTCCGTCGGTTGGCCCGCACCTGGCTCGCCGCGCTCGACGACGCCCGGCAGCTGCCGGAGGATTCCCTGCCGGTCTCGCCGGCGGTGGAGGGCCCGCCTCCGCCGCACCGGTGGGCCGAACGGGACCCGGTGGCGGCGGGTCGGCTGGCCCGTTGCCGGGAGGTCGTGATCCGCATCGCCGGTGAGCACAACCTGCCGCCGGAAAACCTGATCACTCCGGACTCGATCCGCCGGCTGGCCTGGACCCCACCGGAGGAGATCACCCCGGAGTCGGTGGCGGAGACCCTGCGCGGCCTCAACGCCCGCGAGTGGCAGATCAACCTCCTCACCCCCGACCTGACCGAAGCCCTGACCCCCACCCCCTAACCCCCACCCCCACCC
>NZ_JARVKT010000064.1:0-9432 GCF_029809455.1 Micromonospora sp. DH14
TGGGGGGTGGCAAGGGGGGTCACGGGCTGCCAGGTCAGCGGGGAGGAAAGGACCATGGTGCTCGACGGTTGGCCGTACGGGGCGAGACGGTCGATGACCCCCTCGAACGCGCCGATCGAGCCGGCCGCCACCTTCAGCACGCTGCACGCGTCCCCGGTGATCCGGTGGATCTCCAGGATCTCCGGCCAGCCGGCCACCGCCGGGTCGTGCAGGATGCACCGCGTTCCGTAACAGGACATCCGGATCAAAGCGACCACTGTTCGGCCGGCGCGGGTCAGGTCGACATGGGCGTGGTAGCCGGTGATGACCCCGGACTCCTCCAGCCGGCGGACCCGCTCCGCTACCGACGGCGGCGACAGGTGCACCCGCCGGGACAACTCGCTGAAGGAGAGCCGCGCGTCGGCCTGCAACTCGCGCAGCAGCGCCCAGTCCATGTCGTCCACGCTCAGACCTTACTTTCGTGAACCGACTTCGCCTAGTTGCCTTTGGTTTGCCAGGAGAAGGCGGCGAGAGCCGTTGATTTGGCATTCCGCAGGCCGATCCGACCGCGAGATCATGGCGTCGGCCAGTCCGGGGGAGGGAGACGAGATGGTGGATCAGACGGAGCGGCGGGCGACGAACCGCCGTGCCACGGTGCAGCCGGTGACCCCCGGGCAGCGTGCCGCTCAGGCGGAGCGCACCGGTGGCGAGCCGACGTTGGAGTTCGCCGACATGGTGCCGTACGACGCGTACGTGCAGGCCAGCGCCCTGCACAAGATGCAGCACCCGCTCAGCGACGACCCCGGCGAAATGTCCTTCCTGATGGTCAGCCAGATCATGGAGCTGTACTTCGGGCTGACCTGCCACGAACTGCGGGAGACCCAGCGGCTGATCCGCGCCGACCAGGTCTGGGAGGCGTTGGCCCCGCTGGGCCGAGCCAAGCTGCACCTTGAGGGGCTCAACGCCGCCTGGCAGGGTCTGCGCTGGATGAGCCCGGCCGACTTCAACCGGTTCCGCAACCTGCTCGGCGAAGCCTCCGGCTTCCAGTCGGCGATGTACCGGCAGTTGGAGTTCCTGCTCGGGTTGCGCGACCCCACGCTGATCCGCCCGTTCCGCCGGCAGGCCGAGGTGCACGCCGCGCTGAGCGCCGCGCTGGCCGCACCCAGCCTCTGGGACGACGTGCTCGCGCTGCTCGCCCGCCGTGGCTTCGATCTCCCCGCCGACCTGCTCGACCGGGACGTGACCGTCGAGCACGACCCGCAGCCGTCGGTCGAGGCGGCCTGGGTACGGATCTACGACGACGCCGGCCCGGACAACCACCTGCGGCTGCTCGGTGAGGCGCTGAGCGCGGTCGCCGAGGAGTTCGGCGACTGGCGCTGGAATCACGTCAAGGCGGTGCAGCGGACAATGGGCGCCAAGGTCGGCAGCGGAGGCTCCGCCGGCCTGGCGTGGTTGCAACGCAGCATGGCCCGGGTGGTCTTCCCGGAGCTGTGGTCGGCCCGCACCGCGATGTGACCGGAGAGCGAGACATGCACACCTCAGAACAAGAAGCTCACCGCCGCGACGAGGCCGACCCCGGCCACCGGCACCTGTTCCACGTGCCGCCGGCCGACGGGGGCGCGCACCCCGAGTCGGCGTACCTGGCCGGCAACTCGCTCGGCCTGCAACCTCGGGCCACCCGCGACGAACTCCTGGCCGACCTGGACGCGTGGGGGCGGCTCGGCGTGGAGGGGCACCTGGAGGCGGAGCGCGCCTGGCTGCCGTACCACGAGTTGTTGACCGGGCCGGCCGCCCGACTGGTCGGCGCCCGCCCGGCGGAGGCCGTGGTGATGAACTCGCTCACCGTCAACCTGCACCTGCTGATGGTGAGTTTCTACCGTCCGGCCGGCGCGCGCACCCGCATCGTCATCGAGGACGCGGCCTTCCCCTCGGACAGCTACGCGGTGCGCAGCCAGGCCCGGTTCCACGGCCTGGACCCGGACGACACAGTGGTCCGGTTGCGTCCCCGCGACGGTGAGGACGCTCTGCGCACCGAGGATGTGACCGACTACCTGGCCGCCGAGGGTGACCGGGTGGCGTTGGTGCTGCTCGGCGGCGTCAACTACCTCACCGGCGAGCTGCTGGACATCCCGGCGATCACCGCTGCCGGCCGGGCCGCCGGCGCGGTGGTCGGTTGGGACCTGGCCCACGCCGTCGGGAACGTGCCGCTGGCCCTGCACGACTGGGATGTCGACTTCGCCGCGTGGTGCTCCTACAAGTATCTGAACTCCGGCCCGGGCGCCCTGGCCGGTGTCTTCGTGCACGAGCGGCACCTCGGCGACGACAGCCTGCCCCGTTTCGAGGGGTGGTGGAGCACCGCGGCGGCGACCCGGTTCGAGATGACGCCGGTGTCCCGGCCACCGGCCACCGTGGAGGCCTGGCAGATCTCCAACCCGCCGATCTTCGCGATGGGTCCGGTGCGTACCTCGCTGGAGCTGTTCGACTCGGTGGGGATGACCGCGTTGCGCGCGCGCAGCCAGCGCCTCACCGGCTGGCTGGAGTCGCTGCTCGACCAGGTGACCGTCGGCCGGCCGCTGCGGGTGGTCACCCCCCGTGACCCGGCCCGCCGGGGCTGCCAGCTCTCCGTGCGCATCGGTTCGGGCAGCGCCGCCGAGCTGACCAAACGCCTCCGGTACGAGCACGGGGTCATCGCCGACGCCCGTGAACCGGACGTCGTCCGGTTCGCCCCGGTGCCGCTCTACTCCACGTACCTGGACTGTTGGCGGGCCGCGTCCGCGCTGGCCGCGACGGTCGGGCGGGTGAACCCGTGAGCGCGAGGAGTGAGCCGGGGTTGCGAGCCCCGCAGTCGCGAACGAAAGGCGGCTCAGCATGACCGCGCGGCGCGACGAGATCGCGATCATCGGTGCCGGACTGGCCGGCTGTCTGGCCGCCTGCTTCCTGGCCCGGCGGGGCTACCCGGTGGCCCTCTACGAGCGTCGCCCCGACCCGCGGGCCGGCGTCGCCGAGCGGGGTCGCTCGATCAACCTGGCGCTCTCCGAGCGCGGCCTTGACGCGTTGCGCCGGATCGGGCTGGCCGAGCAGGTGATGACCGACGCGCTGCCGATGCGCGGCCGGATGATCCACCCGGTCGATGGTGAGCAGCAGTTCCAGTCCTACAGCGCGGCCGGCGACCGGGCGATCAACTCGATCAGCCGGGGCGCGCTGAACAACGCCCTGCTGGACGAGGCCGCCGCGCTGCCCGGGGTGCGGGTCGTCTTCGACCACCGCCTCGTCGGGCTCGACCCGACCGACGGCGCGCTGAGCTTCGAGACCCCGCAGGGCCCGGTCGCGGCCAAGGCGTCGGTGGTGCTGGGTGCCGACGGCGCCGGCTCCGCGGTGCGCGGGCAACTGCTGGCGTACGGGTTGCTCGACGAGAGCGTGGACTTCCTCGACTACGGCTACAAGGAGCTGACGATCCCGCCGCTGGGCGGGGACTTCGCCCTGGACCCGGACGCGTTGCACATCTGGCCGCGTGGCACCTCGATGATGATCGCGCTGCCGAACCCGGACCGCTCCTTCACCTGCACGCTGTTCTGGCCCAACGACGGTGCCGGCAGCTTCGCCTCGCTGACCAGCCCGGCGGAGATCGAACGGCACTTCACCGAGCACTACCCGGACGTGGTCCCGTTGGCCCCGAACCTGGTCGACGACTACCAGCACAACCCGGTGGGCGTGCTCGGCACGGTGCGTTGCACCCCCTGGCAGGTCAACGGCACTGTCGGCCTGCTCGGCGACGCGGCGCACGCCATCGTGCCGTTCTACGGTCAGGGCGCCAACTGCGCCTTCGAGGACGTGGTGGAGCTGGACCGCTGCCTGGACGAGTGCGCCGACGACTGGTCGGCGGCGTTGCCGCTGTTCCAGCGGCGCCGGCAGGAGAACGCCGAGGCCATCGCGACGATGGCGCTCACCAACTTCGTGGAGATGCGGGACAAGGTCGCCTCCCCGGTGTTCCAGGCCCGGCGGCGGGTGGAGCACGCACTGGAACGGGCCCTGCCCGGCCGGTACGTTTCCCAGTACGAGCTGGTGTCGTTCTCCACCACCCCGTACGCCGAGGTGCGCCGCCGGGTGCGCCGACAGCACCGGGTGCTCGGGGCGGCCGTCGGCGGGGCCGCGCTGCTGCTGGTCGGCGCGACCTGTGCGGCACTGAGCCGAGGGAGGCGCGCATGACCGGCACCTGGGATCCGCGACTGATGGCCGGCCACGCGCCGAGTGGCCCGCACCGGTTGCGCAACTTCGTCGCCGGTGAGTTCGTCGACGGCGCAACGACGTTCGCCAAGGCCAGCCCGGTCACCGGGGAGCAGGTCTTCGAGGTCGACGAGGCATCGGAGTCCACCGTGGACGACGCGGTGGCCGCCGCTCGGGCTGCCCTGCGCGGGCCGTGGGGTCGGATGGGGGAGCGGGAGCGCGCCGAAGTGCTGCGCCGCGTCGCCGACGAACTGGAGCGCCGCTTCGACGACCTGGTCACCGCCGAGGTCGCCGACACCGGCAAGTCCATCGCCCAGGCCCGCACGTTGGACATCCCGCGCGGTGCGGCGAACTTCCGGGCGTTCGCGGAGATCGTGGCGACCGCGCCCACCGAGTCGTTCACCACCGTCACCCCGACCGGCGGCCGGGCGCTCAACTACGCGCTGCGCAAGCCGGTCGGTGTGGTCGCTGTCATCGTGCCGTGGAACCTGCCGCTGCTGCTGCTCACCTGGAAGGTGGCTCCGGCGTTGGCCTGCGGCAACGCCGTGGTGGTCAAGCCCAGCGAGGAGACTCCCGCCTCGGCGACGCTGCTCGCCGAGGTGATGGCCGCGGCCGGGGTGCCGGCCGGGGTGTTCAACCTGGTGCACGGCTTCGGGCCGGGTTCGGCCGGTGAACATCTCACCCGCCACCCGGGGGTCGACGCGATCACCTTCACCGGCGAGTCGGCCACCGGCGGCGCGATCATGCGGGCCGCCGCCGACGGGGTGAAGGCGGTCAGCTTCGAGCTGGGCGGCAAGAACGCCGGCCTGGTCTTCGCCGACGCCGACCTGGACGCCGCTGTCGCCGGTTCGGTGCGGTCCAGCTTCACCAACGGCGGGCAGGTGTGCCTCTGCACCGAGCGCATCTACGTGCAGCGCCCGGTCTTCGAGGAGTTCACCGCCCGGCTGGCCAAGCGGGCCGGCGAGCTGGCGTACGGCTGGCCGACCGACGAGGCCACCGCCACCATGCCGCTGATCTCCCACCAGCACCGGGCGAAGGTGCTCGGCGCGTACGAGCTGGCCCGCGCCGAGGGCGCCGAGGTGCTCACCGGTGGCGGCACGCCCACCTTCGGCGACGCCCGCGACGGCGGGTCGTACGTGCAGCCGACGGTGCTGACCGGGCTCGCCCCGGACGCCCGCACCAACCGGGAGGAGATCTTCGGCCCGGTGGTGCACGTCGCGCCGTTCGACACCGAGGACGAGGCGTACGCACTCGCCAACGGCACCGAGTACGGTCTGGCGGCGACCGTGTGGACCCGGGACGTGGGCGTGGCGCACCGGGCCGGCGCCCGGCTCGACGCCGGCATCGTCTGGGTGAACACCTGGTTCCTGCGGGATCTGCGCACCCCGTTCGGTGGGGTGAAGGCGTCCGGGATCGGTCGTGAGGGCGGCGTGCACTCGCTGAACTTCTACTCCGAACTCACCAACGTCTGCGTGGACCTGTCGTGAGCCGTACCGAGGGAGCGGGCATGGAAGCTGACATCGAGGCCGCCAACCGGGAGTTGGCCGACGCCCGCAGCACCGGCAAGCCGTGCGCGCCGTTGCGGGGCCGGCTGCTGCCGGAGGGCGACGTGGAGTCCGCGTACCGGGTGCAGCAGCTCCAGGCGCGGGCCTGGCAGGGTCGCGGCGAACGCCGGGTCGGCGCGAAGATCGGCTTGACCTCCCGGGCGGTGCAGGAGACCTTCGGGGTGTTCCAGCCGGACTTCGGCATGCTGACCGACGCCATGGCGGTCGGCGACGGGGTCGAGGTGCCCATCGACCGGCTGCTCCAGCCCCGCGTCGAGGCGGAGATCGCCTTCGTGCTCGACAAGGACCTCCCGAACCCGCAGCTCACCACAGTCGACCTGATCCGCGCGGTCGACCACGTGCTGCCGGCGATCGAGATCGTCGACTCACGGATCGCCGCCTGGGACATCTCCATAGTGGACACCGTCGCCGACAACGCCTCCAGCGGGCTCTTCGTGCTCGGCACCACGCCGCGCCGGCTCGCCGACGTCGACCTGCGGCTGTGCGGAATGGTGCTGGAGCACGCCGGTGAGCCGGTCTCGGTCGGTGCGGGCGCGGCCTGCCTGGGCAACCCGCTGCACGCCCTGCAGTGGCTGGCCGGCACCCTCGCCCGGGCCGGCGACCCGCTGCGCGCCGGGGACGTGGTGCTCTCCGGGGCGCTCGGTCCGATGGTGCCGGTCACCCCGGGCGCCGCGTACGAGGCCCGCATCTCCGGGCTCGGCTCGGTGCGTACCTCTTTCAGCAGGGAGGGTTCGGCATGAGCGTCGGTGTGGCGGTGCTCGGTTCCGGCAACATCGGAACCGATCTGATGATCAAGGTGTTGCGACTGAGCGACAGTCTGCGGATGGTGGCGATGGCCGGCATCGACCCGGCCTCCGATGGTCTGGCGCGGGCCCGCCGGCTCGGCGTGGCCACCACCGCGGACGGTGTGGACGGGCTGGTCGCGATGCCCGAGTTCGCCGACGTCGAGCTGGTCTTCGACGCCACCTCCGCCGGCGCGCACCGTCGGCACCACGAGGTGCTGCGGGCGTACGGGCGCACGGTGGTCGATCTGACCCCGGCCGCGATCGGCCCGTACGTGGTGCCGCCGGTCAACCTCGACGAGCACCTGCACGAGCCCAACGTCAACATGGTGACCTGCGGCGGACAGGCGACAGTGCCGATCGTGGCCGCCGTGCGCCGGGTCACCCCGGTGGCGTACGGGGAGATCGTCGCGTCGATCGCGTCGAAGTCCGCCGGGCCCGGCACCCGCGCCAACATCGACGAGTTCACCGAGACCACGGCCCGGGCCATCGAAGTGGTCGGCGGGGCCGAACGGGGCAAGGCCATCATCGTGCTGAACCCGGCCGACCCGCCGCTGCTCATGCGCGACACCGTCTACTGCCTCTGCCCGGACGCCGACGCCGACACCACCGCGATCGCCGCCTCGATCGCGGACATGGTGGCGACGGTCCAGGAGTACGTCCCCGGCTACCGGCTCAAGCAGGACGTGCAGTTCGACCGGGTCGAGGCGTACCTGCCCTCGCTCGGGCGGCAGCTCACCGCGTTGCAGGTGTCGGTCTTCCTGGAGGTCTCCGGCGCGGGCCACTACCTGCCGGCGTACGCCGGCAACCTGGACATCATGACCTCGGCCGCGCTGCGTACCGCGGAGCGGCTGGTTGCCCTGCGGTCGACGGGAGCGGTGGCATGACCGACCTGTACATCCAGGACGTGACACTGCGCGACGGCATGCACGCCATCGCCCACCGGTACACCGTCGACCAGGTTCGCACCATCGCCGCCGCGCTCGACGCCGCCGGGGTGGCAGCCATCGAGGTGGCGCACGGTGACGGGCTCGCCGGGTCCAGCGTCAACTACGGCCACGGTGCCGCCAGCGACGCCGAGTGGATCTCCGCGGCGGCCGAGGTGCTGACCACCGCGAAACTGACCACCCTGCTGCTGCCGGGCATCGGCACCATCGCCGACCTGAAGGCGGCGAAGGCGCTCGGGGTGACAAGCGTCCGGATCGCCACCCACTGCACCGAGGCGGACATCTCCGCCCAGCACATCTCCTGGGCCCGGGAGAACGGCATGGACGTCGCCGGGTTCCTGATGATGTCGCACATGTTCGATCCGGCCGGGCTCGCCGGTCAGGCCAAGCTGATGGAGTCGTACGGCGCGCACTGCGTCTACGTCACCGACTCCGGCGGGCGGCTGCTGATGTCCGACGTGGCGCAGCGGGTCGACGCGTACCGGCAGGTCCTCGCACCGGACACCCAGATCGGCATCCACGCCCACCACAACCTGTCGCTGGGGGTGGCCAACAGCGTGCTCGCCGTCGAGCACGGGCGGGTCACCGGGTCCGCGCCGGTCGGCCCCGACGCGGCTCACGGCCGGACCGTCCGGGTCGACGCCTCCCTCGCCGGCATGGGCGCGGGCGCCGGCAACGCGCCGCTGGAGGTCTTCGTCGCGGTCGCCGAGCTGCACGGCTGGAAGCACGGCTGTGACGTGTTCGCGCTGATGGACGCGGCCGACGACATCGTCCGCCCGTTGCAGGACCGGCCGGTCCAGGTGGACCGGGAGACGCTCTCCCTGGGGTACGCGGGGGTCTACTCGAGCTTCCTGCGGCACGCCGAGCGGGCCTCGGCGAAGTACGGCGTGGACGTCCGGTCGATCCTGGTCGAGCTGGGCCGCCGCCGGATGGTCGGCGGCCAGGAGGACATGATCGTCGACGTCGCACTCGACCTGGCCGGCAAGGAGCCGGCGGTGAGTGAGCCGGGTTTGCGAGCCCCGCAGTCGCGAACGGAAGGTGGCACAGCGTGAGCGCGAGGAGTGAGCTGGGTTTGCGAGCCCCGCAGTCGCGAACGGAAGGTGGCGCAGCATGATCGGACCGGACATCGCCGGGATCGCCGAGAAGCTGGGTGCGGCGGCCGACACGGCCACCGCGATCCCGCAGCTCGCCGCCGAGACCGGCCTCGACGTGGACACCGCGTACGCCGTGCAGGCGGCGCTGCTCCAGCGCCGTGTCGACGCCGGTGAGCGGCTGGTCGGCCTGAAGATGGGGCTGACCAGCAGGGCGAAGATGGCCCAGGTCGGCGTGGACGAGGTGATCTGGGGGCGGCTCACCAACGCCATGCGGGTGCCCGACGGTGGCGTTGTGGACCCGGCCACGTACATCCACCCCCGGGTCGAACCGGAGGTGGCGTTCCTGTTGGACCGGCTGCCCGAGCCGGGCGAGCCGGTCGGCGACTTCGCCACGGCGGTCCGCGCTGTCGCCCCGGCCATCGAGTTGATCGACTCCCGGTACGCGGACTTCCGCTTCTCCCTGCCGGACGTGATCGCTGACAACACCTCTGCCGCCGCCTTCGTGATCGGGCCGTGGTCGCCGGTGCCGGCGGGGCTGGACAACCTCGGCGTGCTGCTGGAGGTCGACGGGCGGGTGGCGCAGGTCGGCTCGACGGCGGCGATCCTCGGTGACCCGCGTCGGGCGCTCGACGAGGGCATCCGGCTGGCGGGCGGGCACGGGGTGCGGCTGGAGTCGGGGTGGGTCTTCCTGGCCGGTGCCGCGACCGCCGCGGTGCCGTTGCGTCCCGGTGCCCATGTCCGCGCGGTCGTGGAGAAGCTCGGCACGGCGTCGTTGCGGGCGTCGTCGTGAGCGGAGTTGTGGGGTTCGACGTGATCAGGGTGGTGGGGGTTCCGGGCCGCC
>NZ_JARVKT010000065.1:0-8344 GCF_029809455.1 Micromonospora sp. DH14
GGTGGGTAACGGGTGGGTGGGTGGGTGGTCAGGCTGGGGTGGGGCGTAGTTCGGCGAAGTGGCAGGCGGAGGGGTGCGGGTCCGCTGCTCTCGGGACCGTCTGGGGGTCCTGGGTGGCGCAGATCTCCTGGGCCTTCCAGCAGCGGGTCCGGAAGTGGCATCCGCTCGGCGGGTCGGCCGGGCTGGGCACGTCGCCGACCAGCCGGATCATGTTGCGCTGCTCCCGGGCCTCCGGGTCCGGCACCGGCACGGCAGAGAGCAGAGCCTGGGTGTACGGGTGGGTGGCCCGCTCGTAGATCTCGTCCTCGGTGCCGATCTCGACGATCCGACCGAGGTACATCACGGCGACGCGGTCGGCGATGTGCCGCACCACTGACAGGTCGTGCGCGATGAAGATGTACGAGAGCCCGAGCTCGCCCTGCAGCTGCTTGAGCAGGTTGATCACCTGGGCCTGGATGGAGACGTCCAGCGCCGACACCGGCTCGTCGCAGACGATCACCTCGGGCTTCAGCGCGAGCGCACGGGCGATGCCGATGCGCTGACGCTGACCGCCGGAGAACTGGTGCGGGTACCGGTTGATGTGCTCCGGGTTGAGCCCGACCAGGTCCAACAGTTCCTGGACCCGCTTGGCCTTGCTGCCCTTCGGCGCCGCATCCGGGTGGATATCGAACGGCTCGCCGATGATGTCGCCGACCGTCATCCGCGGGTTCAGCGAGGTGTACGGGTCCTGCATGACCATCTGCATGTTGCGGCGCAACCGGCGCAGTTCGCCCCCGGAGGCCTTGAACAGATCCCTGCCCTCCAGGGTGGCGCGCCCGGAGGTGGGCGTCTCCAACCGCATCAGCAGCCGGGCGAGGGTGGACTTGCCGCAGCCGGACTCGCCGACCACGCCGAGCGTCTCGCCCCGACGCAGCTCGAAGCTCACCCCGTCGACGGCCTTCACCGCCCCGATCTGCCGCTGGAACAGCACGCCCTGAGTGATCGGGAAGTGCTTCACCAGGTTGTCGACGGAGAGGATGGTCTCGCCGCGGACCTTGGTGGAGTTAGCGGGCGACGCTGTCATCACGGACCTCCTGCGCGAAGTGGCAAGCGCTGGTCCGGCCGTCGCCGAGGACCAGGTCGTGCGGCACCTCGTCCACGCAGACCTGCTGCACGTACGGGCACCGGGGGTGGAACGGGCAGCCGGACGGGATGCGCATCAGGTTCGGCGGCAACCCCTTGATCGTCGACAGCTCCTGGCCGCGGACGTCCAGGCGCGGGATCGACTCCAACAACCCCTTGGTGTACGGGTGGGCGGGCGCCTTGTAGAGCGAGCGGACGTCGGCGTGCTCGACGATCCGGCCGGCGTACATGACCGCGATCCGGTCCGCGACACCGGCGACCACACCCAGGTCATGGGTGATCAGGATCATCGCCATGTTGAGTTCGCGGCGCAGGTCGGCGAGCAGGTCCATGATCTGGGCCTGCACCGTCACGTCGAGCGCCGTGGTGGGCTCGTCGGCGATCAGCACCTTCGGATCCAGCGCCAACGCCATGGCGATCATGACGCGCTGCCGCATACCGCCGGAGAACTGGTGCGGGTAGTCCCCGATCCGCTTGGCGGCACCCGGGATCTTGACCAGATCCATCAGTTCGATGGCACGGCGTCGAGCGTCGGCCCGGGACATGCCGGCGCGCTGGCGAAGCGTCTCACCGATCTGCCAACCGACCGGGAAGACCGGGTTGAGGGCGGAGAGCGCGTCCTGGAAGATCATTGCGATCTCCTTGCCGCGTACCTGCCGGCGCTGCTCCTCGGAGCGGGTGAGCAGGTCCTCACCCCGGTAGAGGATCTGGCCGGAGCGGACGATCGCGGGCGGGCTGTCCAGGATGCCCATGATCGCCTGGGCGGTGACCGACTTGCCCGAGCCGGACTCGCCGAGCACCGCGAGGGTCTCGCCGGCGTCCAGGTGGTACGACACGCCGTTGATCACGCGGGCGACACCCTCGTTGGTGCGGAACTCGACGTGCAGGTCCCGCAACTCCAACAGGTGGCCGCCCTCAGGCGTGGCAGAGGCGGGCGTGGGATTGATGGTCATGGCTGTGCCTGCCTTTCGCTCGCGACTGCGGGGCTCGCTTCGCTCACTCCTCGCGCTCGCATGGAGGGATCACCGCAGCTTCGGATCGAAGGCGTCACGGATCGCGTCGCCGAGCATGATGAACGCCAGCACTGTCAACGCCAGGAAGGTCGACGGGACGATCAACGGGGTGGCCGCCTCCCGCATGTGGATCCGGCCGGTGTCGATGTCCTGACCCCACGAGATGGTGGGTGCCTTCAGGCCGATACCCAGGAAGGAGAGCGTCGCCTCGGCCGCGATGAACGAGCCGAGCGCGATGGTCAGCACCACGATCGCCGGGGCCAGCGAGTTCGGCAGGATGTGTCGCCACATGATCCGGCTGTTGCCGGCGCCGAGCATCCGGGCCGCCGCGACGTAGTCCTGCTCCTTGGCGGTGATCACCGAGGACCGGACCACCCGGGCGGCGGTGGTCCAGCCCAGGAGAGCCAACACGAAGACGACCGCGCCGATCCGCGCCCACTGGTTGTCACTGGACACCCGCTTGAGCAGCACGATCGCGGCCAGCAGCAGCGGGATGCCGAGCACCACGTCGATCACCCGGGAGAGCACCGCGTCGACCCAGCGGCCGAAGTAGCCGGCCAGCATGCCGACCACCAGCGCGATGATCCCGGTGCCGAGCGCGGCGAGGGCGCCGACCAGCAGCGACGCCCGGGTGCCGTAGACCGCCCGGGAGTACGTGTCGCAGCCCTGGAAGTCGTACCCGAAGATGGCCCCGCCGGAGGGCCCGGCGTGCTGCCGGGAGAGCAGGCAGTCGTTCGGGCTGTTGGCGGTGAACACGCCGGGGAGCAGCGCCATCAGGGTGAAGATGACCACCAGCGCCAGCGAGATCCAGAAGATCGGGTTGCGGCGCAGGTCGCGCCAGGCGTCCCCGGCCAGGCTGCGGGGCTTGTTCGCGGCGCCGACCTGGTTGGGGGTTCCCGGCTCCCCCGAGGGGCCCCGTCGCGCGGCCTGGTTCTCGGTGGCCGCCACAGTCTCAAAGTCACTCATGCCTGCACCTCGCTGCGCTCGGCGCTGGCACTGTCGCTGCGCTCACTCATAGCGGATCCTCGGGTCGAGTACGGCGTACAGGACGTCCACCACCAGGTTCGAGACCAGGTAGACCACGACGAGCACGCTGACGATGCCCACCACCAGAGGGCCGTCCTCGGTGCGGATGCCGCGGAAGAGGTTGAAGCCCACGCCGGGGATGTTGAAGACGCCCTCGGTGATGATCGCGCCGCTCATCAGGTTGCCCAGTTCCACACCGAGGAAGGTGACCACCGGGATCAGCGAGTTGCGCAGCACGTGGACGATGACGATGCGCCGCTTGACCAGGCCCTTGGACCGGGCGGTCCGGACGTAGTCCGCGCGCAGGTTCTCCGCCACCGAGGCCCGGGTGAGTCGCAGGGCGGTGGCCAGCGACAGCGAGCCGAGCACGATGCCCGGCAGCAGGAGCGCGTAGAACGTCGGGTCGGAGCCGGCGGTGGGTGGGAAGAGCTGCCACTTGACGCCCAGGAGGTACTGCGCCAGCGGGGCCAGCACGATGGTCGGGATGCCCAGCACCAGCAGGGTCAGCACGAGCGTCGAGTTGTCGAAGATGCTGGCCCGGCGGATGCCGGCGAGCACCCCGGCGGTGACGCCGAAGATGATCGCCACTGCGAGCGCGATGAGCGCGAGCCGCACGGTGACCGGCCAGGCCTGCTGGAGGATGTCGCCGATGTTCCGACCGGTGAGTGACTCGCCCAGATTGCCCTGGAGCAGGTTCTTCACGTAGTCGAAGTAGCGGTAGAAGAAGCCGCCGACGCCGGTGGCGTCCAGGTGGTACTTCTCGGTCAGGTACGCCCGTTGCGCCGGCGTCACCGGTCGTTCGCCGGCGAGCGCCTGGATCGGGTCGCCCTGCCCGGCGAATGTCAGCGCGTAGACGATCAGGGTGGTCCCGAAGAAGGCCAGGACCATCTGCAGTAGGCGCCGCAGGATGTAGCGGAACATGCTTAGCAGTCTCTCCGGAAATGTGCGAAAGGGTCGCAGGACGGCATCTCTGGTCGTACCTGAAATGTCGGAGACGTGCCGTCCGGCCCGGGGGAGCCGGCACCACCGACGCCGGGTCCGCTGCTGCGGCCCGGCCCGGTGGCGCGGATTGGGCCACCCGGGCTTCGTCGCCCGGGTGGCCCGCACCATGCTCAGCTCAGCTGGCTGCTTCGATCTTGACGAGGTTGACCCGCTGGAACAGGTCCATCTCGACGTTCTTGACCTTGGACGAGTGGCCGAACACGTTCTCGCCGAAGCGGAGCGGGATCACCGGCATGTCCTTGGCCAGGATGTCCTCCGCCTGCTGGTACTTGGCGATCGCCTCGTCCTGCGTCTTGGCGGCGGAACCCTCCTTGACCAGCTTGTCGAACTCCGGGTTGCTGTAGCCGTAGTAGTTCGACGAGCCGTTCGTGCTGTACAGCGGGCCGAGGTAGTCCTCCATGGTCGGGTAGTCCATGACCCAACCCATCCGGAACGCGCCCACCGGCGTCTTCTTCTCGACCTTGGTCAGCAGGTCGGCGAACTTCGGCTCGGCCGAGCCGACCGCGTCCACGCCCAGGTTGGTCTTGAGCTGGTTGACGGTGGCGTCGACCCAGTCCTTGTGCCCGCCGTCGCCGTTGTACGAGATGACGATCTTCGACGGACCGCCGGCGGCCTGGTAGAGCTTCTTGGCCTCGGTCGGGTTGAACTCGCCAGCCGCGCCGGCGGTGTCCTCGCGGTAGCCCGGCAGGACCGGCGAGACGAAGGAGCGCGCCGACGTCTGCGAGCCCTTGAAGACCGACTTGGTGATCTCGTCACGGTCGATCGCCATCGAGATGGCCTTGCGCACGTCCGGGTTGGCGTAGTCCTTGTCGAACGTCGGGAACGCGAGGAACTGGAACGACGACATCGGGCTGGTCTTGTACCGGTCACCCAGGTCGGTCGGCGCGGTGCTCAGGCTCTCGGTCGGGATCGTGGGCAGCACGTCCAGGTTGTCCGCCAGGACGTCCGCGTAGGCCGCGGTGAGCTGCTGGTAGATCCGGAACTCGATGTTCTTGACCTTGGGCTTCTCGCCCGGGTACGCGTCGTAGCGCTCGACGTCGATCTTGCTGTCGTGCTGCCAGGTGCCCTTCATCTTGAAGGGGCCCTGCCCGATCGGCGCCTGCTCGTAGCCGTCCTTCAGCACGCCCGGAGCCGAGAACGCGGCGTCCGGCAGCGGGAAGAACGCGTTGTAGCCCAGCGTGGTCTTGAAGTCGATGTACGGCTCGGAGAGCGTCACGGTGAAGGTCGAGTCGTCGACCTTCTTCAGCCCGGACAGCTCCTTGGCCTTGGGGGCCTTGCCCTGCAGGTCCGCGTAGCCAGCGATCTTCTCGAAGAAGTAGTTGCTGTCCTGACCGTTGGGGGCGTACGCGCCGTAGTTCCAGGCGTTGATGTAGCTCTGGGCGGTGACCTTCTCGCCGTTGTGGAAGGTGAAGCCGTCCTTGAGCTTGATCGTCCAGACCTTGTTGTCGGACGTGGTGATCGACTGCGCGGCGACCTCGTACGGCTTGTTCTGGGCGTCGTAGTCGACGAGCGGGCTGAACAGGCCGGCGAGCACCTGCGACCCGGACGTCTCGGTGGTGTTGGTGGGAACCAGGTGCTTCGGCTCGGCGATCTGGATGCTGACCACCGAACTGTCGCTGCCACCGGATCCACCGTCTCCGCCGCTGCCGCAGGCCGCGAGGCCCAGCGTCACCGCGAGCGGGAGGGCGGTCCAGGCGGCGAGTCTACGAACTCGCATTGAGCCTCCTCATCTCCTCACGCTGCGCAGTCAAGCCCGACGCTGGGTTACGCTGCGCAACAAGCGGTAACGGTAGGTCGGTGACGGGCCTTCGGCAACGACGCGGTTGCGGGTGGGTAACGGTCCGGGCTCTCCCTCCTTGTCGAGCGCGGATGAATCTGCTAGTCGAAACCGGGTTTCCTGGCAATATGCTGCGGATTTTCGGGCGACTGACGAGCTGGTTGGGCTCGGTTGGGGTGGCTCGACACCAGCTGGGGTGAAGGTCCGGTCTCCGTTTCGCCGGCCCGTCCTGTCTGGTTCGACAGTGATCGAACCCACAGATTGTGACTGAGAGTGACTAGCGACACGTCACACACGGTCACTCAGGCGGTAGTCAGTTCGGCTCGGCCCGAACGTCGGGCAACCGGCCCCTGACAGTGGCGGCGGACCGCCCCGAGCTGAGGTCGTCTGAACCGCGGGTGCCGGTCGTGAGACGATCTGGGCGTGACGGCGACGCTTCTGGACGGCAAGGCAACCGCAGCGGAGATCAAGGACGAGCTGCGCATTCGGGTGAAGGCGCTCGCGGAACGCGGCATCACCCCGGGGCTCGGCACCGTCCTGGTCGGGGCGGACCCGGGCAGCCAGGCGTACGTCAACGGCAAGCACCGCGACTGCGCCGAGGTGGGCATCGCCTCGATCCGCCGCGAACTGCCGGCCGACGCCACCCAGCAGCAGGTCGACGACGTGCTGGCCGAGCTGAACGCCGACCCGGCGTGCCACGGCTACATCGTCCAGTTGCCGCTGCCGGCCCACCTCGACACCCAGCGGGTGCTGGAGTTGATCGACCCGGACAAGGACGCCGACGGCCTGCACCCGGTCAACCTGGGTCGGCTCGTGCTCGGCTACGACGGGCCGCTGCCGTGCACCCCGCGCGGCATCGTCGAGCTGCTCCGCCGACACGACGTGGCGCTGCGCGGTGCCACCGTCGCGGTGGTCGGCCGGGGCAACACCGTCGGGCGCCCACTCGGCCTGCTGCTCACCCGGCGCAGTGAGAACGCCACAGTCACCCTGTGCCACACCGGCACCCTCGACCTCGCCTCGCACACCCGCGCCGCCGACATCGTCATCGTCGCGGCCGGCGTGCCGGGTCTGCTCACCGCCGACATGATCAACCCGGGCGCGGTGGTGGTGGATGTCGGCATCACCCGCGTGATCGGCGCGGACGGCAAGGGCCGTTACACCGGCGACGTGGACCCGGAGGTGGTCCAGACGGCCGGCGCGCTCGTCCCCATGCCCGGCGGCGTGGGCCCGATGACCCGGGCCATGCTGCTCACCAATGTCGTGGAGCGCGCCGAGCGCGGCTGACCCGTGCCGCGACGCGTCGAACCAGGACGGCGGTGACGTTCGCCCCATCCCGGCGATGCCCGCCGCCCCTGGCCGGATCGGTGCCAGGATGACTGATACGGTCCGGAAAACCGACTGGTATCAGGGAGTGGGACGACCATGGGTAAGAAGGTCACTGTCGTCGGGGCTGGCTTCTACGGCTCCACCACCGCACAACGCCTGGCCGAGTACGACGTCTTCGACACCGTAGTGATCACCGACATCGTGGAGGGCAAGCCCGCGGGCCTGGCGCTCGACCTCAACCAGTCGCGGGCCATCGAGGGCTTCGAGACCAAGGTCGTCGGCGTGACGACCGGCCCCAACGGTGAGGGCTACGAGAGCATCGAGGGCTCCGACGTCGTCGTGATCACCGCTGGTCTGCCGCGCAAGCCCGGCATGAGCCGGATGGACCTGCTGGAGACCAACGCCAAGATCGTCCGCCAGGTCGCCGAGAACGTCGCCAAGTACGCCCCGAACGCCGTCGTCATCGTGGTCTCCAACCCGCTGGACGAGATGACCGCGCTGGCCCAGCTCGCCACCCAGTTCCCGAAGAACCGGGTGCTCGGCCAGGCCGGCATGCTGGACACCGCCCGGTTCAGCAACTTCGTCGCCGAGGCGCTGAACGTGCCGGTGGCGTCGGTACGCACGCTGACCCTGGGCTCGCACGGCGACACGATGGTCCCGGTGCCGTCGAAGAGCACCGTCAACGGCAAGCCGCTGCGTGACGTGATGCCGGCCGAGCAGATCGAGGAGCTGGTCGTCAAGACCCGCAACGGTGGCGCCGAGGTGGTCGCCCTGCTCAAGACCGGTTCGGCGTACTACGCCCCGTCCGCCGCCGCGGCCCGGATGGCGAAGGCCGTCGCCGAGGACTCCGGCGACGTCATGCCGGTCTGCGCCTGGGTCGACGGCGAGTACGGCATCTCCGGTGTCTACCTGGGTGTCGAGGCCGAGATCGGCGCTCAGGGCGTCAAGCGGGTCGTCGAGACCGACCTGGACGCCGACGAGCTGGCCAGCCTCAAGGAGGCCGCCGAGGCCGTCCGCGCCAAGCAGGCCGACATCTCCAGCATGTGATCGACCCAGCAGTACGCAAGGGGCGCGGCGG
>NZ_JARVKT010000066.1:0-3461 GCF_029809455.1 Micromonospora sp. DH14
GCAAGAGCTTCATCGACGCGATGCCCATGACCGGCATCCAGGCCGCGCTGGGCAAGAGCTTCATCGACGCGATGCCCATGACCGGCATCCAGGCCGCGCTGGGCAAGAGCTTCATCGACGCGATGCCGCTGGCCAACCTGCTCAATGGGCTATTGGACACCGCTCCGGCGTCGCTGGAAGTCCAGCCCACCCTGTGGACTCCGGAAGGAGAGCGGCGTCGCCTACAGCTGCGCAGGCTGACACCCGAACAGCGTGTCTGGCTTCTGGTGATACTTCTTCACCTGGTGGTGGCATCGGTCCAACACGTCTCCAGCCTTGTCAGCGCCGACAACCCTCACTTTGATCTTGAGAAGTTCGTCGCCCACCATGTGCAGGCCCTTGGCGCCTCCCTCGGCTACTACAGCTTGAAGAAGACGATGAAGAAGTAGGGCCGTTACGGCGAGGTTGTCGCGCTCGCGCCACCGGGCCATTTGACTCCTAGGCAACCAACACAGCTCGCTGAACTGCGCTGCCGTGGATACGCACCTGCGGCAACCGTCCACGATCGTCCGTGCACGTTCGCCGCCCTCTGTGCCCGTCGTCACCCAAATATTTACTCAGCCCTTGCTGGGACTGGAAACCCATCGGTGGTGGCTGGGTGGCGGATTGGTCGCCGACCACTCCCTTGCTGACCCTTGATTACCGACTGGTCGGGCACGTACCGGGCATGCCAGCGGGGATATCCTTCGATCATGAGTTCGAATACATGGCTTCGTGATCGCTACACCGGCCCCGGCGGCGGCATGTACACCGGCCCAGGAGGCGGCCTCTATACGGGTCCAGGTGGGGGCGCATATACAGGGCCGGGCGGTGGCATGTACACCGGTCCAGGCGGCGGGATGTACACCGGCCCTGGCGGCGGCCTCTACACCGGACCCGGTGGCGGTCTCTACACCGGCCCAGGTGGTGGCCTCTCCACTGGCCCAGGTGGTGGCCTTTACACCGGACCCGGCGGTGGCCTCTCCACCGGACCTGGCGGCGGTCTCTACACCGGACCATGTAGCAACCCCTACCGCAGCAATCAGCCACCACCGTTCATCATGCGGAAGTATCTGGAACAACTCGGCCTAGCCCACCTTCTCCAGCACTTTCCTGCCCAGTAGGCGTCCCTGCCGTTCAAATGCTCCTATGGGACGTCACGCTCCGTCGGCTAGTGTCTCGCTGACGGAGCGTGACATCTTCGTCCCGAAGGAACTTCCGGGCCGGCTAGGCCAACTTCGATCTCGTCGCCGAGCTGCAATGACGGTCCGCTAGCGTCCACGATTGTCCGGGGGTATGCACACCGGTCGTCACTCAATTAGTCACTCAGGTCCGGACGCTCAGAGTTTCTGGCGCGGTCGGAGAGACGCCGTAGCCTGCGCTCGTACTGGCCTGCGTACGAACGCTGGGCCCGATTCATCGCCCGTGCGTCTGGATCGCTGACCGCCTCGTAGTAGCCGACCTCGGCGGGGTCCTGGTCCTCGTCGACCAGGCGGGCAAGTGCTTCACGGTCGCGCTCGATCGAACCCGCAGTCCGTACGCGAACCCGCCAGGCTGCGCCCGTGCTGTCTTCCACGTCCTACAACTTAACGGCCTTAGGGCGTTGGGGCTGCCAGCGGCACTGACTCCTTGACCCCCAGGCAACCAGCACGGCTCACCGACCTGCGGCGTCATGGGCATGCACCTGCGGCAACCGTCCACGATCGTCCGTGCACGTCCGCCGCCGCTCGCACCCGTCGTCACCCAGATAGTCACTCAGCACCCGGACCGTCAGTTTGGAAGGTGTCTTGCGCCCGCATGAGCCGACAGGCTGGCCACCATCTGAGCAGCCATTAGACCGGTCCCTGCGGATGCAGCGATGAGAATCGAGCCCGGGTTGACCGCGTTGTTGGCCGGTGTTGACCCTACGATCGGGCACGCCTCGGGCAAGATCACGGATCGTTGGACGCTTGGTTGCCGGTCCTGAGCTCGCCCGCGCCTGTCGTAACCTAGTCACTCCTGTCGTTTTCTCAGGCTGCTCAAGCGGCCCGGCGGGCTATAGCCTGTCGGGGTTAGCAGGCGGAGGGAGCGAGGCGTGCCTTCGATGCCCAGGTGGGCGAGCGCGGCGATTGATTTTGTCTCGGTGCAGACACACAGGCCCCGTGAGAGGCTGCGCTACGCTATGCCGGTCTGGCTCGGGCGGCTAGTCGTCAGCCTACTCTTGGTTATCGGAGTCTCTGCCGTCGCGCTAGTAATTTGGCGCGGTCCTTTCTGGTTTGACGGCGCTCTCATTGATGCAATTCAAAACCCTGAAAAGAAGGCGCAGGCCGTTACTTCGGCGCGAAGCACGTTACTGCAAATCGCCCTTGCTTTCGGTGGTCTGGCAACCATCATATTCACGGCCCGCACTTACCTGCTTGCGAAGTCAGGACAGGTTGCCGACCGCTACACTAAGGCGGCAACCCAACTGGTGTCAGAAAGTCCGGCAGAGCGAATCGGCGCGATTTACGCATTGGCAAGGCTGATGAAGGACTCGCCGCGCGATCATCGGGCCGTAGTGGATCTGCTCGCGGCGTTTGTGCGCCAGTCGCGGCCTCTCGGCAAGAGCCGCGCTTCGGACGACGACCTCGAATTCAACGAGGACTACGAGAGCGAGCTTGTATGGGTGGGAGAGCCACTGCCCATCGACGTGCAAACGGCGTTAACGGCACTCAATAAGAGGCCGAAGCGGTTTGAGTCACCCTGGATAGTTCTGAAAACCACGAACTTGGCGGGCGCTGCCCTCTTGCATGGACGGGTTGATGGCCTGCACTTTGAGGGGTCCAACCTTCGAGGGGCCGACTTCGTTCAGGCTAAGGCGATCAAGGGCGTGGTCCTGTCGGAATGCGACCTACGTGCGGCAAATCTGAGCGGTGCGCATCTCCCGGTATCTCACCTATCTGATTCGGATTTGCGGGGCGCACTGATCCGCTGGGTCGACCTACGGGGATCCCTGCTGGATGGTTCAGACTTCCGGGGTGCCGTCCTGCGCGGGTCGAACTTGAAGGACGCGGCGCTATTTGAGGCCGACCTTCGCGGCGTCGACCTCCGTGAAGTGAAGGGTCTTACAATTAGTCAGCTTGAGGATGCCATTACTGACGAGCGCACTATCTTCCCCGACTACCTGAAAAATCAGAAGGCCTTTCCTCAATCTGAACTCGCTTCGTCAGTCCTGCCTTCCGCTAGCGAGCTTCGTTCGCGGGAAGACGCGTCAAGCGCCACTTGACGTTGCGCGGCACGCGCGGAGGCCGTGGTGGGGATGCGGCGCGTGTACCCCGGGCAGGCCCCCGCCTGCCGGCAACGCCGGCCCGAGGGGTCGCAGAGGCTCCGGGGTCAAGGGCGGGCCGTAGGGCCGTCGCGTAGCGACGCGAAGCGCCCTTGAGGTCGGAGGGGCGGCCTCGCATCCTCCGCGCCGCATCCCCACC
>NZ_JARVKT010000067.1:0-2414 GCF_029809455.1 Micromonospora sp. DH14
ACGCCGGACCCGGGCTGCCGCGTTCATGCCACCACCAGCCGGATACCTCATACCTCCGGCCTACCGAATCAATCGACCGAGATCACGCCGACACGCCGACGGACGTCAGCCTTTCAACCTCTGTAGCGCACCAGTCGTGTTGGCGCTGCGACGACGACGATGAGGGACACGCATTGAATCGGGTTATGCTCCTGGATGTGTCCGGCCCTGACCGTGAAGACCTACTCAAGGCGGCCATCGCCATGGGGCATGAGGTATACGCGGCTACACCGCGCGGTCAAGCGTCTGCGACAACGCCGAGGGAGGTCGCCGGCACCGTCGTCGTGGACTTTTCCTCCTACGAAGCGGCAGTCTCGGACATCGTCGCGTTCGCGCGTTCCCGGAGGGTAGACGCGATCGTCACCGTGAACGAGTTCCTCACCCCGGTCGCTGCACTCGCCTGTGCGACTTTGGGTCTTCCCGGAAATGATGCGACGCTCGCCATGGCAGCTCGAAACAAGATCACAATGGTCGAGCGGCTGCGTGTAGCCGGAGTTGCTGTGCCATCGACGATTGCGGTGGCCGGCGAAGAAGAGGTTCATGATCACCTCTGCCGCCAGACCTTCTCATTTCCGCTTGTCGTGAAGCCTGCCGAGAACGCCGGCTCAACGGGGGTCAGCGTGGTGGACCGGCTGGACGAGCTGACCGCGGCGTTCCAACGTGTACGTCTGCAGCGTGGACCGTATGGGATCCACCTCGACCCCCGTGTGGTGGTGCAGGAGTACATCGACGGGGAGGAGTTCAGCGTCGAATCGCTGACGCAGGACGGCCAGACCGAGCACGTGTGCATCACCAAGAAGCAGACCACCTCTGGTGCCTACCGTGTCGAAACGGGTCACACCCTCCCGTCGAACCTCGATCCGATCGCCAGGGAACAGGTTCTGCAGCAGGTGACGATGGCAGCAGCAACAACGGGTATACGCAATAGCTGGTCACATTGCGAGGTGAAGCGGAAACCGGATGGCGCATGGGTGGTGCTGGAGATCGCTCCACGGATCGGCGGTGGCCGAATCACGTTGCTGACCAGCCTGGCCCTTGGAATCGACATGGCCGGAGCGGCCTTGGCGGTCGCCCTCGGGCAACCGGTTGAACTTGCCCCGACTCGGCGTGCCTTCGCGGCCATCAGACGTCCCCTGGCACCACACGGCGGCCGGCTCCTCGCCGTGCAGGGCATGCCCTGCACCGGAGTCAACGTGCCCTTCTCCGAGGTGACCACCGAAATCGGCGCGTCGGTGGCCAGTCCGGACAGCAACAGCGCGCGTCGGCTACTTCATCGTCACCGCCACGGACGAGACGTCGGCCGACCAACGAGCCGACGAGTTGCTGAGCGGCGTCTCGGTCATCGTCGAACCCCAAGGCAACTGAGGATGAACATCACGCAAGCCGAGCGCGCGGCAGATCTATGCGGATGGGGCGAGCACGCTATCGACAAAACCTTCTATCTGAACCCTCGCTGGTTGGCTTATGTCGACTCGGACGCCCGCGGCCGAGGAACTTACTGGGGTGCGTATGCCGACGGCTCCCTGATTGCGGGCGTTTCATCGCATAATCCGCTATCCCTGATCAGCAGGGCATACAATTTCAACGCTCTGTTCGATGTCGACACATCCCACTGCTCGCCACCCACGCTCCTCGGCGGCCGGCAGGGCTACCTGTCGGGCTTTATCCGCAACCAGCGTTTCCCATCCGATGTCGTAGAATCCGCGCTGGCCAAGCTGCTTCGCGCCATAGAGACCGCGACCCCGGAACGTGATTGGTGGTGGCCATATCTTTTGTTCGAGGATGCTGAATCAGTGCTCCGCGCGAGTCTACTCCACGGGAACATTCGCCGGCCACGCGTGCGGCTCGCCCGGGCAGACTGTGTCATTGACCTAGCAGGCTCGAGCGTTGAGGACCATGTGGAAGCCCTACCGACGGCCAACAGACGGTCCCACTACCGCCGTGAAGTTGCGCGGTTTGACAGGAGCCCCTTACGAGTCGAGGAGTTGCGCCTCTCTGAGAGTTGGCAAGACCTGGCACCGTTGCTGGCCAACGTGCAGCGAAAGTACGGCGACCACAGCCCGACCGAAGTCTATGCTGACTCTCTCGCTCGCCAAGCAGCCATGCTGGACGAGGACGCCGTCGTGTTCGGTTGCTTTTTGGCCGATCGGCTAGTCGCCTTCTCCCTGTTCTACAAGACCGCGGGAGAACTGAGCTTTCGCGGCGTCGGCTTCGACTACGAAGCCTTGCCCGGCGTCGGCGAGTACGCGCGGCTACAGAGGTTGAAAGGCTGACGTCCGTCGGCGTGTCGGCGTGATCTCGGTCGATTGATTCGGTAGGCCGGAGGTATGAGGTATCCGGCTGGTGGTGGCATGAACGCGGCAGCCCGGGTCCGG
>NZ_JARVKT010000068.1:0-2015 GCF_029809455.1 Micromonospora sp. DH14
GGGTAGGGCGAGCACCTGCACCGAGCGGACCGCTATCCGGTGGTCGACCATGATGTGGTCGATGGCGACGGGTGGGATGAGGTCGCCGTCGTACGGGCCCCAGGTGCCGGTCAGGCCCTGTCCGGTGGCGTCGGCGGCGTCGACGTAACCGGTGCGCAGCAGGGCCCGCAGTGGGCTGTGGTCGAGGGTGGCGTTGAAGTCCCCGGCGAGGATCCGCAGGCCGCCGTCCGGGGTGGCCGGTGGTTGGGCGGTCAGGTCGGCCCGCCAGGCGCCCACCTGGTCCAGGGCGTACGGCGCCGAGGGGTGGGCCGACTCGACGCGGACCGGGGGCCCACCGGGGACGGCCACCGTCGCGTACGCCTGGCTGAAGCCCCACCCTTCGAGGTTGCGCCGGACGCCGACGTCGCTGATCGGCCACCGCGAGTAGAGCCCCGAGCCGGCGGTGCCGATCTCCGGGTTGAGCTGCCGGTGCGGCAGCAGCGTGTCGAGGCCGAGCTGGTCCAGGGCGGCCTGCGCGTCCGGGGTGAACTCCTGCACGGTGAGCACGTCGACCTGGTGTCGCCGGACCAGCTCCACGAGCGTCCGCGCGTCACCGGTGCCGGCGAGCAGATTGGCGGTGAGCAGCCGCACGGTCGGCCCCGCCGCCGCCGGCTGCGGGCTGGCCAGCGCCCGCGGTGCGACGGTGCCGAGCAGCGCCACCGCCGCCACTGCCGCGAGCGCCGCCGGCCACCAGCGCCGTAGGGCGAGCGCGAGGGCCAGGACCAGCACGCTGACGCCCGCGACGTACGGGGTGAAGGCGAGCGCCTGCACCAACGGCCCCCGGTCCAGGCCGAGCAGCCGGGCGGCCGCCCAGAGCGCTGTGGGTGCGACGGCAAGCCACCAGAGCACCGTGCGAAGCCGGGTGAACCGGTGCGCGGGTGCGGCGTCGACGGTCACGCCGATGATCGTAGCCGAGCGTCAGAAACCATTTCATGAATGGTGGTGCGCTCACATCTCACAATTATCTGACGGCTGGTTGACACCCCGGAAAAGCGAGATCAACTATTGACTGGCGGCTTTTTCCGGTGCTACGTTCCATCTGGCTCAAACGACGCAACTCTGAGTAGTATCCGCAGCTCAGATGGGATGTAGATTGCCGAGAAATCAATCTACCAGGGTGCAAGTGAGTTGGCTTTCCCCCCGCCCAGCAGTCGTCGTACTCCTATTTATCGGCAGTCATCCGTCCCGCCCCGCGGGTCGGCCGAATTCGCACGGTCACACAAGGGGGACCTGTCATGAGTACATCCTTCCGACGTAAGTTGGCGGCGGTCACGTTCGCCGTCCTGGGCCTCAGCCTGGCCGGCGGGGGCATCGCCATCGCCCAGCCGTCGGCGAAGGCGCCGCAGGAGGCCGTCCAGCCGGTGGCACGCGCCAGCAACGCCCAACCGCCGGTCACCGCCGAGTCGGCGCGCAAAGCCAAGGCCGCGCTGAAGGCGGGTGCGGCCAGCACGCTGGTGGCCACCAACGTCTTCACCGTCGTCAACTCCAACGGCACCAAGGCGCGCGGCACCGGCACCGTCATCAAGTACGGCCCCGGCCAGTACGAGGTGCAGTTCGGCCACGTCGTCTCGGCCGGCGCCTTCCTGGCCACCATCTCGCGGTCCGACGCCTGCTGCATCCCGCCGGCCGGCGAGATCTCGGTGGCTCCGCGGCTGGGCACGCCCAACGCGGTTTTCGTGCAGACCCGCAACTCGGCCGGGACCCCGGCTGACCTGGGCTTCACCCTGCTCACTCACACACCCTGACCGAACCGGCACCCGGCCCCCGTCGCCTGTGGCGTCGGGGGCCGGACCCTGTCCGCTCAGCGGACTCGCCAGCTGCGCCTCGGCCAGCCGGTCCAGGAATTGATCGATTCGGGTTTCATGAAGTCGGCGTGTCCGCCGATCCGGGATACCCCGATTTCCGGGAACGCGAGTGGATCACGCAGGCGTCCTTCACCGGCTCGCCGGTCGGACTCTCCGTGGCCGGGCGCTGGA
>NZ_JARVKT010000006.1:0-284147 GCF_029809455.1 Micromonospora sp. DH14
ACCGTCATCGACCTGATCGGCGCCATCGGCGCCGCCGTCCTGGACAACCTGCTACCCGACCGCCGAACCCGCACCAAAACCCGCATGATCAAACGCTCGAACAGCAAATACCAGGCCCGAGGCCCCAACATCGACCGACGCAGCTACCGAGCCACCACCAGCATCGACATCATCAGCCCCGACCCTTGACAGCCACCACCACGCCTTAACTGAACGGCGTTGGATCTAGACGTGCATCGTCCTGGAGGTTCTCGGTCAGCACAGCAGCGAGTGCCGCGACCTTGTGGTCGTACATGGTGCCGTACGCGGCTTGAATGGCACCTGTGGTCAACATGAGCCGGCCGTCCTTGCTCTTGGCCCAAGCCTCGATCTCCCCCGCCGACAGGCCGGTGGACTCTGTAATGGCTTCAACAGGGCGCTCGACGTTACGAAGTCCGCGCCGGTCCCGAACGGCGACAAGCTCAAGCGCGGGTTTGATGAAAGCGGCCCCTAGCGCGCCCGCCGGACCAGCGACAGCCAGACCAACGCCCACGGTTCCGACCTCGATGGCGGTCCGGGCCGCAAGCTGTCGTGCTGCTTCGCGCTTCGTCATGCTCCCTGGATAGCTTGCTGTGTCAACGGGTTGCTGTCGACAGCAACGGTGACAGCAGCCGGCCGGGTCGAGGAGAGACGCCGGCCGCCGTGCGCGGACGGTCGCCCGAGGTCACGGACGCGGATGGACCCTGCCGGACGAAGCGCCTAGAACTTACAAGCGAGGGGTCAAGGGCTCCCGGACCAGCAGCGACCTACGTCGCGGACGTGTTGTAGCGATCAAGTGTCGTCTTAGACGTCGAGGCGTCGCGGAAGACGAGTTCCCACGGGCCGGTGTTCACGTCCATGTCCTTGCCGAAGCCGATCCACTTTCCGGCCATACGTCGACCTGTCGGCTCGGCGATGAGTTGAATTGCCCCGTGGTATCGGGCGCCCCGGTAGTAGCCGGTGGGGTCGGTCTGCTCCACCCAGGTGCCGGTGACGACGGCACCGTCCACTGTCAGGTCCAGCGAGAGAGACGATGACGCCGAGCCAGGAAGGCTGCGCGCCGTGAGCCGATCGCCGTGCTGGAGCAGCACCACGAAGTGTTGTCCAGCAAAGGAGTCTCCCCGCCCGCTGGAGTAGTACTGGTAGCGGCTGAGCCACACGCCTTCGTAGGACTGGTGGGCCGTGGTGGGCTTGGACGTCGGCGTCGGTGTGGCCAGGCTGGACACGGGCGAGGTCAGATCGTGGCCGCCGTGTTCGTCGTCGGCAACATGCCCGCCTGGCACCGCGTCGAAGCCGAGCAGTGAAATGGGTAGACCGGTGACGACCTCCAAGGCGCGGGCGTAGACGGGGCGGGGCGCGGCGATCGCGCCGGACTCCCATCGCTGGACGAGTCTCTTGTTGGCGTCGTTGGGCTCGCCGACGCGGTGGCCGGCGGCCTGCAGAGCGCGAGCGAAGTCGTCCTGGCTCATGCGCATTCCGGTGCGGACGGCCCGCAGGGCGGTGTTGGGGGCGACCATGACTGCCACCATAGCGCCATGTCGCCTTAATGTCGCCGGCTAAGTGACCTGATTGTCGGCCCTTGTGCCGTCGCAGCAGATGACATTCCGACGTCACTGTTGACCCGCGACGGTCGACGTGCCGCCGCTTCTACTGGCGGAGGTGTGGGGATGCCGCGTAAGGGCGACGAATCGGCGGTGAGTCGGGGCGAGCAGATCCAGGCGGCCGAGCGGGAGGCGGCGAGGCGGCGGCTTCTCGCCGAGGCGGAGGCGGATCGCATCCCGGTAGAGGAGACGACTCGGGCCGTTCCGGATCGGCGGTGGCGTCGTGGGTAGCGTTGAGCTGTTGCCGGTCGGGCGGCGGGTGGCGTACTGGCGGGGTCGGCGGAAGCTGTCGCAGCAGGTGTTCGCCGACCGGCTCGGCAAGTCAAAGAGCTGGGTCGACAAGGTCGAGCGCGGAGTTCGGCGGCTGGACAAGCTGTCAACACTTCAGGAGATCGCTCGCGTACTTCGCATCGACACCGCCGCTCTTGTCGACCGGGATGCCGCGCCGGTCCAGGCAACGGGTCGCGATGACGGCGTCGAGCGGATCAGAGCAGCGCTGTCCCGCTACGAGATCCCGTTGGGCAGGCCGGCGGGCAGCCCGATATTGCCGGTGGACCGGATGCTGCGGGATGTGGGGTACGCGTGGTCGACGTTCCAGTACGCCCGCTATCCGCAGGTGGTCGACCTGGCGCCGGACCTGCTCACCGGTGCGCAGCGCGCCCATGCTGAGGTGCCGGTGGCGGGTCGGGTGCCGCTCGTCGAGGCGTACCGGATCATCGCTTCTCTGTTGGTCAAGCTCGGCGACGCCGAGCTGGCCTGGTTGGCCGTGGATCGGGCGATGCTCGCCGCCACCGGTGACCGGGAGTTGGTGGCCGCCGCAGGCGTGCAGCTCGGGCAGGTGTTGCGCGCGCTTGGCCGGGTGCGGGAGGCGAAGTCGGTGACGCTCGGTGCCGCGTATCGGATCGCTCCGCCTGTGATCGAGTACGGCACGCCTGCGGAGTTGTCCCTGTGCGGAGCCTTGCTCATCCAAGCCGGCCTGGCGGCGGCGCAAGACGGGAACGAGGCCTCCGCCGGCGAGCTGCTCGACGAGGCCGCCGGTATGGCGGAGCGGGTCGGCGACGGGCACGACCACCACCGCACCGCGTTCGGTCCCACCGCCGTCGACCTGGCCCGCGCCACCGCAGCCGTCGAAGTCGGCGACACCCAGGAGGCGATCACCTGGCACGAGAAGGCCACCGCGCGGGGCGGCTGGCGGTGGCTACCTGCCGAACACCGCGCCGCGCACCTGCTCGACGTCGCGCGTGCCTACCTGCAGGCCGGGGATACGGGCAGCGCCGCCCGCGTGCTGACCGAGGTCGAGCGCACCGCACCAGCCGAGATCAGGTGCCGGCCCGCCGCCCGGGACGTCGTCGCCGAGGTTGCCCGTCACCCGCGCGCCCCGGCCACGATCGCCCAGCTCGCCGCCACGCTCGGGGTGGGCTGAGCGGCATTCCATGCGGCAGAGAAGTACAGCAGCGAAGTACAGCAACCGTGCCAGCCGAACCGGCCCGAGAGGCGCGTCAGCGGACCGTCTGACCTCGCATCGAGCCCGACCCGGCCGACTCGCCGAGAGTTCACACCGAAGAGGTCGCCGCGCAGGAGCCAAGTCGTCCGCCTTGATCGACTAGGCGCCGGCAATCCCCGAGCGGGGATCAGGCGCGTGCCCTCGTCGCGGCGGCGAGGTCGACGATCCGGTCGCTCCAGCGCTCCAACAGCGTCTGGTCGTGGCTGATGACCAGAACCCCGGCGCGCCGGGTCCGCTGGTAGTCGCTGATGACGGCGGCGACGTGCGCCTGCGTCGACGCGTCGAGCATCGCGGTGGCCTCGTCGCAGAGCAGGTAGTCGGGACGGTGCACGAGGGCCCGGGCGAGGCAGGCGCGTTGCAGTTGCCCGTCGGAGACCGCGTGCGGACGCCGGCCGCGCAGATCCGCGGTGAGGCCGACCAGGTCGGCGAGCTCGGCCACCCGTTCCCGGATCGTCGCCTCGGGTGTCCGGGTGGCGCGTAGCGGTTCGGCGATCAGGTCGGTGAGGCTCAGCCGGGGATCGGCGGCGGCGCGCGGGCTCTGGAAGAGGGCGGCGACGCGGGTCCGTAGGGCCACCGGCACGGCGTACCGGACGGCGTTCACGGCGGTGCCGTCGATGCTGACCCGGCCCTGGTCGGGTTGGTGCAGCAGGGCCAGGACCCGTACCAGTGTCGACTTTCCGCAGCCGGACGGCCCGCGCAGTCCGACTGTCTCACCCCGGTCGATCCGCACCGTGACGCGGTCGAGGACGACCTGGCGGCCGTACCCGACGGTCACCTCGTCGGCGAGCAGGTGTGGTGTGCTGGTCACGGGGTGGCTCCGGTGCGGATCGGGTGGTGGCAGGCCACGGTGCCGCCACCGGCGACCGGTGTCGGCTCTGGTCGGTCGGCGCAGGTGTCGGTGCGGTGCGGGCAGCGGGGCGCGAACGCGCAACCGGGGGGCAGCGCGGTGAGCATCGGCGGGTCGCCGGGCACCGGCCGGAAGGCCCGGTCCGGCAGGGCGTCGAGCAGCGCCGAGGCGTACGGGTGGGTCGGCGCGGTGAAGAGTTCGTCGGTGTCGCGGTGTTCCACGAGGCGGCTGGCGTACATCACGGCGACGGTGTCGGCGACCCGGCGCGCGGCGGCCAGGTCGTGCGTGATGAGCACGACGGCGGCGCCGTTGTCGCAGCGGCGGCGCAGCAGATCGAGGGTGTGGTCGACCAGCGGCCGGTCCAGCCCGGTGGTGGGCTCGTCGGCGATGAGCAGCGCCGGGTCGGGTGCCAGCGCGAGCGCGGTGACCAGCCGCTGTGCCATCCCGCCGGACAGCTCGTGGGGGTAGCGGTCCAGGTCCGCCGGGTCGAGCCCGACGTCGACAGCGAGTCGGTCGGCGTCGGCGCGGTCGCGGCCGTGCGCCCGCAGCGTCTCGGCGAGCAGGCGCCGTCCGGTGCGGACCGGGTTCAGGGCGGTGGCCGGGCTCTGTGGAACCAGGCCCACCAGGCGCCCCCGTACCCGCCGGGCCAGCTGGCGTTGACCGCAGGTGACCAGGTCGACCGGTTCGCCGTCCGGCTCGTGCAGGACGGCGTGGCCGGTGGTCGTGGCGTTGGCCGGCAGCAGGCCGAGCAGGGCGTGGGCCAGGACGGACTTGCCGCAGCCGGACTCGCCGACGACGGCCAGCAGTTCGCCGGCCCGGACGGTGAGGTGAAGATCGCTGACCGCGCGCACCCGCGCGTCGCGCAGCCGGAAGTCGACGCCGAGGCCGTCCACGGCGAGCAGCGGCCGACTCGCGGCGGCGCGGGGCGATGCCGGGGCGGGAACGGATTCGGTGGTGGTCACAGGTGCAGCTCCGCTCGGACCCGGGGATCGAAGCGGTCACGCCAACGGGCGGCGAGGACCGCGATGGCGAGAGTGACGACGACGATGACCGCGCCCGGTGCCAGGCTGGCCCACCAGGCGCCGGTCAGCAGTGACCCCTGGCCGTCGTTGATCATGTTGCCCAGCGAGGCGAGGTGGGGCGGCAGACCGAGACCGAGAAACGACAGGGCGGTCTCGTGCCACACCGCGTGCGGGATCATCAGCGTGGTGGCCAGCGCCAACCGGGGCAGCACGTGCGGCAGCAGGTGCCGGGTGAGGACCCGGAACCGGCCGGCTCCGCCACTGATCGCGGCGTCGATGAACGGTCGGGTCCGCAGACTGAGCACCTCGGATCGCACGATGCGGGCGGTGGACAGCCAGTGGGTGAGCCCGACGGAGGCGATCACGGCACCCAGGCTCGGACGCAGCATGGCCACGATGAAGATGCCCAGCAGCAGGTGCGGCATCGCGGCGATGGTGTCCACGATCCGCATCAGGATCCGGTCGACCCGGCCGCCGAGCGTGCCGGCGATCCCGCCGATCACGCCCCCGAGGACCGTGGCGACGAGCGCGGCGACCGCCCCGACGAGCAGCGAGACCCGCAGCCCGTAGACGGCCCGGTGCGCCACGTCGCGGCCCAGGTCGTCGGTGCCGGCGAGGTGGGCCCAGGACGGTGCCAACCGGGTCTGCTCCAGCGCGACAGCGCTCTGGTCGAGGGGCCAGAGGAGCGGTGCGAGCAGCGAACCGGCGACGGTCGTCAGCAGGACCAGACCGGCGATGACGACACCGGTCTGGCCGGGGCGCAGCCGCAGCCGGGACCGGGCCACGTGGAGCAGTGGCGGTCGGGTAGCAAGGTCAGCCATCGAGTCGTACCCTCGGGTCGGCGGCGGCGTAGGCCAGGTCGGTCGCGAGGTTCGCGGCCAGCACCACCGCGGTGGTGGCCAGCGTGATCGCCGCCAGCAGCGGGAAGTCGCTGCCCAGCGCGGCGGCGACGGTGACCGCGCCGAGGCCCGGCAGGGAGAAGACCGTCTCGACCAGCACCGCCCCGCCGACCAGCTCGGGCAGGTGGGTGCCGACCAGGGTGAGGAACGGCAGCAGCGCGGTTCGCAGCGCGTGCCCGAACAGCACCGTCCGGCCGGGCAACCCGCGCGCCCGCGCCGCGAGCACGTGGTCGTCGCGCATGCTCTCCGCGACGGCGTCCCGGACGAACAGCACGAACCACGGCGCCTGGGACACGGCCAACACCCCGACCGGCAGGATCAGGTGGTGCGCCACGTCGCCCCAGGACGTGCCGGTCGCCGTGACGTCGGTGAGCCCGCCGGCCGGCAACCAGCCCAGGGTCAGCGCGAACACGGCGATCGCGGCCAGGCCCAGCCAGAAGACCGGCATCGACTGCACCGCGTACGCGCTGGTGCGCAGTGCGCGGTCGAACAGCCCACCCCGGCGGTACGCGGCCAACGAGCCCAGCAGCAGGCTCCCGACCAGGGCCAGGGCCAGGGCCACGCCGATCAGCAGCAGCGTCCAGCCGGCCCGGGCGGCGAGCACCGAGGCGACCGGCTCGTGCCGGCTGGTCGACCAGCCCAGGTCGCCCCGCACGAGGTTGCCGATCCAGCGCAGGTACTGCACCGACACCGGGTCGTCGACGCCCCAGTTCGCGCGCAGCTGGGCCAGGTTCTCCTCGCTGGCGGTGAAGGCCGCCGCGCCCGCGTACTGCTTCGCGGGGTCGACCGGCGAGGCGGCGCCGAGGGCGAACA
Organism: Micromonospora sp. DH14; assembly: GCF_029809455.1. Taxonomy (NCBI): domain Bacteria; kingdom Bacillati; phylum Actinomycetota; class Actinomycetes; order Micromonosporales; family Micromonosporaceae; genus Micromonospora; species Micromonospora sp. DH14. Next base: position 6,705 of record NZ_JARVKT010000006.1, read on the forward strand.
TCCCGACGCTGGTCGCGGTGAGCACCGGTACGGCGACGAGCAGCCGACGCCGGAGCACCGCCCTCGCCCCGGCCAGTCGACCGGAGCGGGTCACGACCGGGTCCAGGTGTCGATGTTCCACCAGAGGCTGTTCGCCACCCCGTGCTCGTGCGCCTCGACCCGAGGAGCGACCCCGCGTACCGAGGACTTCAGCACGTAGGTGTGCCGTAGGTAGGTGAGGAACAGCCACGGCACGTCGGCGGCCAACTGCTTCTGGAACTGCGCGTACGCGGCCCTGCGCAGGGTCGGGTCGATCTGGTCGCGGCCCTGCTGGAGGGCCCGGTCGGTCACCTCGGAGCGGTAGAAGCCGGGGTTGAAGTAGCCCTGCCCGGCGAACTGGGAGCTGAACAGCTTGTATGAGACGAAATCCGGGTCGTAGGGCGTGCCGTAGCCCATCAGCAGCGCGTCGGATTTCATCCGTGGGTCGATGGCGTCCCAGGTGAGCCCGGCCGGGGTCACCTGGATGCCGATCTTCTTCGCGTCGGCGGTGACGGCGAGCGCCAGGTCCTTGCGCAGCGTGTCGCTGGCCGGGTACATCAGCGTGAACCGGGCCGGTTGACCGTCCTTGACGCGGACCCCGCCGGGGCCGGGGGTCCAGCCGGCCGCGTCGAGCAGCGCGCCCGCCGCCGTCGGGTCGACGGTCGGCCCGACGATCGAGGGGTCGGCGAACTCGGAGGTCGGCGGGATCGGGCCGAACGCCGGTTCGCCGGCGCCACCGAGGATTCCGGAGACCATCGCGGCCCGGTCGACGGCGAGGTTGAGCGCCCGGCGGACCGCCGGGTCGGCGAGGACCGGGTTGCCCGTCGGCAGCATCACGCCCCGGTAGTCGGCGGTCGGCACCCGCTGCACCCGGTACGCGCTGTCGGCGTCGAACCCGGAGGCCAGCTTGGGTGGCAGCTCGGCGGCGTCGAATTCGCCGGCGCGCATCCGCTGGGCGCGGACGTTGTCGTCGGCGACGAACGCGACCACCACCCGGTTGTTCGTCGGTCGGCCCGCGAAGTAGCTCTCGTTCGCGGTGAGCACCAGGCGGTCGCCCGGCGTCCACGACTCGACCTTGTACGGCCCGGTCCCGACCGGCTTGCGGTTGAACCCGGCGGTGTTGATGTCCTGCCCGCTGAGCAGCTTCGACGGCACGATGCCGAGGGTGAGCCGTTGCAGGAACGGCGCGTACGGGTAGCGCAGCCGGAACACGACGGTGGCCGCGTCGGGCGCGGTCACCGACTCCACCATGTCCAGGTCGGAGCGGAGCGTGGAGTCCACTTTCGGGTCCAGCACCGCCTGGTAGGTGAAGGCGACGTCCGTGGCGGTCAGCGTGCTCCCGTCGTGGAAGCGCACGCCGTCGCGGAGCTTCGCGGTCACGGTGCGCCCGTCGGGCGACAGCTCCGGCAATGCGGTGGCCAGAGCGGCGACGAGGCGGTTGTCAGCGTCGCGGGCGACGAGGCCGTCGAAGATCAGCGCGGCGCCGTCGACGCCGTAGTTGAGCACCGGGTTCAACGCGTCCGGTTCGTCGGAGGTGGCCACGACCAGCGTGGTCCCGCCCGCTGCGCCGTCGGGCGTGGCCGGGGCCGAACAGCCGGCGAGGACGAGCATTCCCGCCGCCGCGGTCGACGCCGCGAGGCGTCGGACGGTCGGACGCATCCGGGTCACGGAGGGCTCCTGTGGTGTGGGGGAGTCGTTGGTCGGGTGGGCGCAACGCCGCAACCGTTGATCATCACGGTGGCATAATTGCCAGTCTTTGGCAATTACCAAGGCTGTGCGTCATGCTGTTGATCAACGAGGCCGCCGGCGTACGGGCTCGCGTTCACCGCCGGTGGTGACTGTCGCCGCCGACCGGCTAGGGTTCCGGGGTGTTCCGCGTCGTCGTGTTGATCGCTGCCGTGGTGCTCGCCGCGGATCAACTCAGCAAGTACTGGGCCGAGTCCGCGCTGTCCGGCGGGCAGACCATCACCGTTCTCGGTGACCTGCTGCAACTGCGACTCGTGTACAACCCGGGTGCCGCCTTCTCGATCGGCTCCGCGTACACCTGGATCTTCGCGGTGTTCGCGGCGGCGGCGGTGGTCGCGGTGACGGTCGTGGCGCTGCGGGTCACCTCGCGGGCCTGGGCGGTGGCGTTGGGCCTGGTGCTCGGCGGCGCGACGACGCACCTGCTCGACCGCCTCTTCCGCGAGCCGGGGTTCGCTCGCGGGCACGTCGTGGACTTCATCGACTACGCCGGGTTCTTCGTCGGCAACGTCGCCGACATCGCCCTGGTGGTCGGCGTGGGCATCGTGATGCTGCTCAACGTGCGCGGCATTCCGCTGCGGGCGCCGGCGGGCGAGGCCCGCGAGCAGGTGTCGTCAGACTCCTGAGCCGACCAGGACGACCTCCAGCCGGCGCGGGCCGTGCACTCCCTCGACCCGGTTCAGCTCGATGTCGCTGGTGGCGGACGGGCCGGAGATCCAGGTCTGCGGCGCGTGCGGGTTCAGCCGGGTGAGCGCCTCGGGCAGCAGGCCGACCACCTGGTCGGCGCGGACGACGCAGATGTGCCGATCGGGCACCAGGGTGAGCGCCCGCCGCCCCTGCGTCGGGCCGGCGTCGAGGATGATGGTGCCCGTGTCGGCGATCGCGACCGCGCAGCCGGTCAGCACCGCGTCCAGGTCGTCGAGTGCGGCCGGTGACAGCGCGGGCGCGTCGCGGTGCAGCTGCCCGGCGTAACCGGCCAGCCAGTCGGCGGGCAGGTCGGCGGGGACGGCGAGCCGGTCGACCTCGCTGAGCAGCCGGGGTAGGGCGTCGATGCCGTGGTGGACCACCGCCCGGTAGTCCTCCAGGCGGTCGACCAGGGTGGCGATCAGGTCCGGGCGGTCAGCGACCCGACGGTAGCGGCGGGGCACCTGCACCGGCGGCGGGCTGTCGGCCAGGGCCGTCCGCAGCCGCGCCAGGATCTCGTCACGTGCGCTCACTGCTTCCCCCACCATTCCCGGAAGGTCTGCGGCCCGGGCAGCGGCAGGTCGCGCGACCGGGTCCACGCCGACCCGGGCCAGGGTAGTCGGCGCAGCGTACGGGCGCCGGTGCGGCGCATCCGGTACGCCCCGAGCGGCCCCGCACCCGCCCGGGCCAGGCGCAGGGCGGCGGCCCAGCGCCGAGGGATGCGCATCACCCAGGACAGGACACCCATGGCGGCCCGTTCGGCCGGCGGATGCGGCGCCTGCTGGCGGAGGTGGATCAGGATCTCCGGGATGTTGATCTTCACCGGGCAGACGTCGTAGCAGGCGCCGCAGAGGGTCGACGCGTACGGCAGCGAGGCGTTGTCGGCCACCCCGGTCAGCTGCGGCGACAGGATCGCCCCGATCGGCCCCGGATACACCGAGCCGTACGCGTGCCCGCCGGCCCGCTCGTACACCGGGCAGACGTTGAGGCAGGCGGAGCAGCGGATGCAGGACAGCGCCGGCCGCCCCACCGGGTCGGCGAGCACCGCGGAGCGGCCATTGTCGACAAGGACGACGTGCACGTCCTGCGGGCCGTCGCCGGGGGTGACGCCGGTCCACATCGAGGTGTACGGGTTCATCCGCTCGCCGGTCGAGGACCGGGGCAGCAGTTGCAGGAAGACCTCAAGGTCGGTGAAGGTCGGCAGCAGCTTCTCGACGCCGACGACGCTGATCAGCGTCTCGGGGAGGGTGAGGCACATCCGCCCGTTGCCCTCGGACTCCACCACCACGAGGGTGCCGGTGTCCGCCACGGCGAAGTTGGCACCGGAGACGGCGACCCGGGCCGAGAGGAACCGTCGTCGCAGGTGGGCGCGGGCCGCCTCGGCCAGCGCGGCCGGTTCGTCGCTCAGGTCGGCCGGCACGTCGGGCATGCGGCGCTGGAAGATCTCCCGGATCTGCGCCCGGTTGTAGTGGATCGCCGGCACCAGGATGTGTGAGGGGGTGTCCTCGCCGAGCTGCACGATCAACTCGGCGAGGTCGGTCTCGTACGCGGCGATCCCGGCGGCCTCCAGCGCCTCGTTGAGCTCGATCTCCTGGGTCGCCATCGACTTGACCTTCACGACCTCGTCGGCCCCGGCGGCCCGGGTCAACGCGACCACTATCCGGCAGGCCTCGGCCGCGTCGCGGGCCCAGTGCACGGTGGCGCCGGCGGCGGTGACGGACGCCTCGAACTGCTCCAGCAGCTCCGGCAACCGGCGTTGGACGTCCGCCTTGATCGCGGCACCGGCGGCCCGTAGCGCCTCCCAGTCGGGTACCTCGTCGACGACCCGGGCGCGCTTGGCGCGGATGGTGCGGGTGGCCCGGTGCAGGTTGGCCCGCAGTTGCGGGTCGGCGACGGCCGGTTTGGCGGCGGTGGGGAAGGGGAGCGGCGTGCGGATCCGTCCGCTCCCGGTGGCGGGTGCGACCGGCTGGCTCATGAGCTGGCCCCGGCGAGAATCTCGGCGTAGTGCATGGCCCGTACGCCCGAGCGGTGGCGGTCGAGGCCGCCGCCGATGTGCGCCAGGCAGGAGTTGTCGGCGGCGGCCAGCACCCGTGCGCCGGTGTCACGGATCCGGGCGCACTTGTCGGTGAGCATCGCGGTGGAGACGTCCGGGTTCTTCAGGGCGAAGGTGCCGCCGAAACCGCAGCACTCCTCGGCGTCGCCCAGCTCGACCAGCGTGATCGCGCGGACCTGGCGGAGCAGGGTCAACGGCCGGTCGCCCAGGCGCAGCATCCGCAGGCCGTGACAGGTCGGGTGGTAGGTGACCGTCTCCGGGAACTCGGCGCCGACGTCGGTGACGCCGAGAACGTCGACGAGCAGCTCGGACAGCTCGTAGGTGCGCGCGGCCACCGAGGTGGCGGGCGGGTGCAGGCGTGGGTACTGGTCGCGGATCATCGCGGTGCACGACCCGGACGGCGCGACGATGGCGTCGTAGGAGTCGAAGACGTCGACGTAGGAACGCGCCATCGGCAGGGCCCCGGCCCGGTAACCCGTGTTGGCGTGCATCTGCCCGCAACAGGTCTGGTCGGTGGGGAAGTCGACGGTGTGGCCGAGCCGCCGCAGGATGCGGGTGACCGCGATGCCGGTGGCCGGGAACGCGAGGTCGTTGACGCAGGTGATGAAGAGGGCGATCCGCATGGCGGCTCCTCGGGTGGGTGGGGGTGGGTCACGCCGGGTCGCCCGGTGACCCGGGGGCGGGAAGCCGGTCGAAGGCGGGCAGGTGGCGTTCGCGGGCGGCGCTGAGGTGGGCGCGCATCGCCTCGGTGGCGGCTGCCGCGTCGCCGGCGACGATGGCGGCGGCGATGCGCTGGTGCTCGGTGTTGGTGTCCGGTGCGCCGGTGACCGGGAAGTAGAGCCGGTGCAGGTGCAGGTGTGAGTGCAGCCGGGTGATGATGTCGCGCAGCAGTGGGCTGCCGGAGACCTCGGCGATCAGGTCGTGGAACTTCGCGTCCAGCGCGGTGAAGGCGGCGTGCCGGCGATATCCGTCGCCGGCCTCCACGTCGATGCTCGCGGCCGCCTCGACGCTGATCCGTTCGCGGGCTTCGGCGGAGGCGTGCGTGGCGGCCCGCCCGGCGGTGGCACCCTCCAGCAGTTGGCGGACGTCGAACAGGTCGTCGAACTCGGCGCGGCTCAACAGCGGGGTGGTGGTGTAGCCGGAGAGGGGGCGTTTCCGGACCAGGCCGTCGGCCTCCAGCCGGGCGAGTGCCTCCCGCACGGGGGTGGGGGAGACGTCCAGCTCCCGGGCCAGCGCGTCGATGTTGACCCGCTCGCCGGGGGGCAGGATGTGGTCCATGACCAGCGTCTTGATCGTCTCGTAGACGTCCTCGGCGAGGGTGAGTCGACGGGCGGGACGGAGTCGACCCTCGCGAGGTTCCTGCTGGGCCATCTCGTCTCCTCAACAACCCCTTGACTGTTCCGGTGTGAGCGAGTACACACTAGCAAGGCAACATCCTATAGGAAATAGGGCGTTTTCGGCGCGGCTGGAGGTTGGTTCGTGAGATTCATGCGTGTCGGGCCGGTGGGGCGGGAACGTCCCGTGCTGCACGTCGACGGGCGGCACCTCGACCTCTCGTCGGTCACCGCCGACATCGACGGCGAGTTTTTCGCCAGCGACGGCGTGCGCCGGGTCCGCGAGGCCACCGACCTGCCCGAGATCGACATCACCGGTCAGCGGGTCGGCGCGCCGATCGCCCGGCCCGGGGTGGTGCTGTGCGTGGGGCAGAACTACGCCGCGCACGCCGCCGAATCGGGTGCCGCGCCACCGACCGACCCGATCATCTTCTACAAGGCTCCCAACACCGTCGTCGGCCCGTACGACGAGGTCCTGATCCCGCGCGGATCGACGAAGACCGACTGGGAGGTGGAGCTGGCGGTGGTGGTCGGCCGACCGGCCCGTTACCTCGCCTCGCCCGCCGACGCGCTCGGGCACATCGCCGGCTACGTGCTCTCCAACGACGTCTCCGAGCGGGACTTCCAGCTCGCCGTCTCCGGAGGCCAGTGGTCGAAGGGCAAGTCCTGTGAGACGTTCCAACCGCTCGGCCCGTGGCTGGTCACCGCCGACGAGGTCGGCGACCCGCAGACGCTGCGGCTGCGCTCCTGGGTCAACGGTGAGCCCCGCCAGGACTCCAGCACCAAGGACATGATCTTTGATGTGGCATACCTGGTCTGGCACCTGTCCCAGTACACGGTGCTGGAGCCGGGCGACGTCATCAACACCGGCACCCCGCAGGGAGTGGCGCTCTCCGGCCGGTTCCCGTACCTGGCCGCCGGCGACGTGATGGAGGTCGAGATCGACGGCCTCGGCCGGCAGCGCAACCCGCTCCGGGACGCCTGATGGCGATGCGTCACCTCAGCGGACGACCCGGTAGGAGAGAGCAGTATGCGGTGTGACGGTCTGGTGGCAGTGGTGACCGGAGGCGGCTCGGGGATCGGGCTCGCGTGTGTGCGGGCGTTCACCGCCGCCGGCGCCCGGGTGGGTGTCCTGGACCTGGAGCTGTCCGGTCTGCCGGAGGATCCCGGCGTCCTCGGCGTCCGGGCGGACGTGGCCGACCGCGACTCGCTGAGCACGGCCGTCGCAGCGGTCGCGGCGGCGTTCGGCGGCGTCGACATCCTGGTGAACAACGCCGGCATCTCGGCGGTGGGCACTGTCGAGGACGACGACGACGAGCGGTGGAGTCGGGTGCTCGACGTCAACGTCTCCGGCGTGGCCCGCACCAGCGCCGTCGCCCTGCCGTACCTGCGCCGGTCGTCGTCCGCGGCGATCGTCAACATCTCCTCGATCGCGGCGACCGTCGGCCTGCCCCGCCGCGCCCTGTACTCGGCGTCGAAGGGTGCCGTGCACGCCCTCACCCTCGCCATGGCCGCCGACCTGGTGACGGAGGGCGTCCGGGTCAACTGTGTCGCCCCCGGCACCGTCGACACGCCCTGGGTGGCCCGCCTGCTCGCCGGCGCCGCCGACCCGACGGCGGAGAAGCGGCAGCTGGCCTCCCGGCAGCCGACCGGCCGCCTGGTGACCGCCGACGAGGTCGCCGCCGCCGTCGTCTACCTGGCGTCGCCCGCGACCGGGTCGGTGACCGGTTCCTCGCTGCCTGTCGACGGAGGCATGTCCGGCCTGCGACTGCCGGCCCAGCGGTGATCGTGGCGCTGCGCGTCAGGCAGCGCGGCGGGCGCGGCGGCGTGCGCGGATGAAGGCGACGTCGCCGCGCGTACGGTCACCCCACCAGGACCACGGAACGCTTGTCACGTACCGGCCGATCGACGCGAAGACCGGCGCGGCGTCGGCGTCGCGGCCGGTGCGCGCCAGCCCGTACGCCAAGAAATTCACGTCGTTGAGCCAGTCGGCGTGCCGGGTGGCTGGCTGGTGGAACCACAGGGACAACGCGTTGTCGAGATCGGATCGCATGATCGGATCCTGCCGCCATCGCTGGCCGATCTCGTCGGCGGTGCTGCCCGGCGACTCGCGATCCTGCTCCCACAGTGCCCACTCGGCGGCGGCCCGCACGGGCAGCACGTGCAACGGCGAGCCGGCGGGCGCTGCGGCGGCGACTGACCTGGCGAAGTCGAACATGGCCTCGTGGGAGCCGCTCCACTTCCTGCAGTGGTAGGTCAGCTTGAGGGTGTGCCCTCGCTGATGCCGGGGGTCCAGCCGGGTCAGCTCACGCCACGTCTCCTCGACGTCCTCCGTCGACGCGCTCTGGTCGATCATGAGCTTCAACTGGTTCGCCCACGGCGTGGGGTCCTCGGGTGCCAGTTGCCTGGCCAGGTCGTTCACCTCTGCGGCCAGTCGCTGTAGGCGGCTGAACTCAACCCACTGCTCTGGACGGACGGCAGCGGCCCAGTCCCCGCCGCGTACCTCCCAGGCTCGTGCCATCAGGGAATGAGCACGTACGAGCTGAGCGTCCGGACAGGTGGGCGAGCGTGCCGCCCACTTGTCGGTCCAAGCGGCCGCCGTGTCGACCCGGCCGGTCGTACGGTCGACTCGGGATCCCAGCCCACCAGCGGTCGATTCGGCCAGCACGCGGACGTATCGCGCCCGACGATCGTGATCACCACGGGTGGCAGCCATGGCCTTGCGGGCCGGCTCGATGTCAGAGCCGTACCGCGCCTGCGTGCATGCCTCGCGCAGCACAGCATCGTCCTGAGCCGGGTTGGTGTCGATCTGGCGGGTGAGCAGCCGCCACACAGTCGAGATCACAACCGAAGAGAGTAGGTGTCGTTCGCGCGTGTGTCGGGCCTGCGGCTGCCGATGGCCAGATCGGGCGCGTGACATGATTGCGCGATGGGGAAACAGCAGGACGTCGGCGAGCCCGACCGTCACAGCGGGTCCGGCACCACCGCCCACCGTCCGATCGGTGGGAGCGCTGACGCTCGACTCGCGCTCGCCCAGGACCCCACAACGCCACAAATGACTCTTATCGACCTGGCGTCCGACCCGTCGGTAGTGGTCCGCAAGGCGGTCGCCGCTCGGGCCGACGCTCCCGCACAGGCCCTGCGACCGCTCACCCGCGACCATGATCGTCAGGTCCGGGAGGCGGTGGCGAGGAACCCCTCCACCTCGATCGCCAACCTCATGCGCCTGGTCAAGGACGCCGACCGGTGGGTCCGCTGGGCGGTCGCCGGCAACCCGGCGTGCGACGAGTCGATCCGCCAGGTCATGGCGCAGACCTCGGACAAGGAGCTTCGCGGTCTGCTTGCGGAGAGTCGGGAGCTGGAGCCGGCCCTGGCCGCCAGGTTGATCGACGACGTGTCACCCGAGGTACGGGAACGACTCGCCACCCACACCCACGACCCCGACGTGATCACCGCCCTGTTGGCCGACCGCACCGCACGCGTACGCAAGGGGGTCGCCCGCAATCCACGGACCACCGCCGAGCAGCGCAGCGCGCTCGCCGCGGACCCGGTGGCCGACGTCCGTGCCGCGCTGGTGCGGGCCGTCGAGCTGAGCGAGGCGGATCTGGCGCGGCTGGTCGACGACCGCGCGGTGCAGGTCCGACTGGCGATGGCCACGTCCGACGTCGTTCCGCCGCACATCCGGCAGGCGCTCAGTCGCGACGCCGACGAGATGGTGGCCAGCGCGGCGCGCGACCACCGCCCCGGAGCCGGCAACGCCTCCGCCGTGCGGGCGCCCCGCATCGCGCACCGGCCCTCGAAGGCCGGCGCGGGCCGATCGGGCGGAGGAACCTCCAAGTAGGACGAGGCCGCGACGGCATCACCAGGGGAGCGGGCCGTTGCGGTCGAAGTAACCACCGGCCGGGCCGTCCGGGCACACCTTCGCCATCCGAACGATGATCTCGGCCCCCTGCTCCACGGTCTGCACACCCGTGTTGCCGTTCAGATCGGTCTTGGTGAAGCCCGGTTCCACCGCGTCGACAACCTCACCGACCGGATCCCCACCCGCAACTGGCAGCAGCACAGCTGAGGACGCGGCGCGCGCAGTGGCCCTCACCCTGCGATGTCGAGGCGCTGCCTCGATTGGGTCCGCATGCGCCGCAGAGATGACCCGCGGAGCCCGGGGGAAGGCCCGGCTCGACGAGCCAGGCCTTCACCACGAGTAGTCATCGCATTCCTGCAGTGGGCGACACGAGAACGAACCAGTGACACCTCAGCTGTCTGAGTTGCTCTCCGACCCAACCGTTCCGGTCACCACATCTCGGAGATGCAACTGTCGGAGGCCGAGGCCCAATTCCTGCCACTAGTCCCTCTTATGGTGGTACGAAGTTCCCACGTGGTTTTGGCACCGAGAGGGTCGGCAATCACGTCCGTCTGCCGGAAAAACTGCCAATAGCCGGAACTGTCCGCCCAGACAGGCTGATTATCCAAGTTCTTGAACAGCTTGCCGTCGAAGTTCAGCACATAGTCGAGGCGCACCACCGTGCTGCTTTCCGGCACTACACCCCAGGTTGAGCCCATGAGAGCGGTCCCGCCCCAGATGATCGGAATCGGCCAGGTGCGTTTCACGTAGTTGTCAAAGCATTGCATATTCGCCCTGATGTAGCCCATGCGCAGGCGAACAATGTTGGAAGGGATACTTTCCCCGGAGGCATTCCATGCCGTGACCTTGAACTCATACTCGTCGCCTGGAATCAAATACTCAAGATGCACGGGATTGAGCGTCCCGTACAAGGTCACCTGCTGCCAGGACCCGCTGCCGCGAGTAAGGTTCCTCAGGTACGCGTTATAGGCGACGTACGGGGTCGGCGAGTCCGTCCAAGCGATATACGCTTCGCTTTCCCAGCCATCTGCCACCAGTTTGGACGGCGGCTTTGGTATCGGCGGCATCGGCTTGGCAGAAGCGATGTTACTCCCCGAAGCGGTGCCGGCAAGATTCGTGGCACGGACCCGAAACTCGTAGGTCGTGCCGTTCTGGAGAAGATTGAGGGTGAAGGAGCAGCATTCGACCGCGTATGGCAGCCGTTGCCAGCTGCCGCCGTTGGAGCGCATTTCGATGTAGTACCACGCGCCGGTCGTCGGGCTCGCCACCCAGTTCAGGGTCACCTTCACGTCGCCGGCGGTAGCTCGAAGACCAGAGGCGTTTGACGGGAACGGGGGCATCGGCCGCACACTGGCCACATTCGAGACCGCCTCGCCACTGAGGTTGTAGGCACGGACCCGGAACTCGTATACGTGACCATTCGTCAGGAAGTTCATCGTGATCGAGGTGCCGTCGATCGGATACTTGGCTCTGGTCCACGTGCCACCGGTGGTCGTGTCGCGAGATTCGATCCAGTACCAAGCATTCGGGGTGGGGCTGGCGGTCCAGCGCAGGCTCACTTTGCCGTCGCCCGCCACGGCAGTCAGGCCACTGGGCGCCTGCGGCACGGGTGGCATGGGCTTTGCCGAGACCACGTTGGAAGGCGTGCTGTCACCCGTCACGTTGTTGGCGCGGACACGAAACTCGTACACGTGCCCGTTGGTGAGGTAGTCGAGGGTGATGGCGGTGGCGTCGACCGGGTCCTTCAACCTGATCCACGCCTGCCCCGTGCTGATGTCACGCATCTCGATCCAGTACCACACGTTCGCCGTGGAACTGGGAGTCCACCTGAGGCTGACCTTGCCGTCGGCAGGGGTGCCGGTCAGCCCCGACGGTGGCTGAGGTATAGGCGGCATCGGCTTAACGGAGACGGTGTTCGTGGGAGCGCTCTGACCGGCGGAGTTGCTCGCCGTAACCCGGAAATCGTAGGTGTGATTGTTGACAAGCAGATCCACTACTTGAGACGTGGCCTTGGTCGGATAGATGAGACGCTGCCAGGACTGGCCGGCGGTGCTGTCACGGAAATACACGAGGTAGTCAGCATTGGCCGTGGAACTCGCGACCCACGTAAGACTGACCTTGCCATCACCAGCCGTTGCGGTGAGGTTACTTGGCGGAGACGGAAGGCTGTACCGGGCGGTCACCTGGATCGTCGTGGAGCTGGGACCTTCACCTCCCGCGGTGGTCGCCGCGACCTTGTACTCGTAGACGTGCGTGTTCTGCAGGTACTCCATCGTGATCGAGGTCTGACTTGTCAGGTACTCGAGCCGCGTGAAGTTGCTCTGGCCAGCGGTGACGTCGCGCCAGTAGATCACGGAGTAGGCATCGTCAGCCGAGGCGTCCCAGGTCAGCTGGATCTTGCCGTCGCCCGCCGTCGAGCCGCGGAGGTTGGTCGGTGCGGGAGGCGCGGCGTAGCGCGCGGTGACTTGAACCGGTGTTGTCGCTGGGCTCGGACCAGCGGTGTTTGTCGCGGCGACTTTGAACTCGTAGACGTGCCCGTTCGTCAGGTACTGGGCGATTGCGGTGGTGCCCTCGGAAACCGGCAACGGCCACTTGGTGAACTGGGATTCGCCAGCCGTAACGTCCCGCTGGTAGACGTCGTACCACAGGTTCGGAGCGGGAGCCTGCCAGGCGAGGGTGACAGTGCCGTTCGGTTGCGCGGACGCGGTGAGCCCGGTGGGCGTGGCAGGCAGTGGCGGCTGGGGCGTGACGCGGACAATATTGCCCGCAGGACCCTCACCCGCGGCGCTGGTCCCCGCGACTTTGAACTCGTAGACGTGCCCGTTCGTCAGGTACTGGGCGATTGCGGTGGTGCCCTCGGAAACCGGCAACGGCCACTTCGTGAACTGGGACTCGCCAGCCGTAACGTCCCGCTGGTAGACGTTGTACCAGACGTCGGGTTGAGTAGCCGTCCAGCTGAGCTCGGCCTTGCCGTCGCCGGCCACCGCTATCAGCTCCGACGGCGCTGCAGGCGATGGATATTTGGCGGTCGCGCGGGCAGGGCTTGATCGACCGGACTCGCCTGCCTGATTGGTGCTTGCGATCACGAACTCGTATTCGTGATCGTGGCTCAGGTACTGAGCGGTAGCGGTGGTGCCGTTGGCGACCGGTAGCGGCCAGGCCGTCAGCTCGGTCTCCCCGGCGGTGACATCTCGCTGGTAGATGCGGTACCACACGTCACCTGGCGACGCGGTCCAAGCCAACTTGATCGCGCCATCGGCCTGCGCGTCGGCCGTAAGCCCAACCGGCGCGGCGGGCAGGGCGAATGAGGAGACGGCACGGGCCAGGTTGGACGGCGCGGATTCGCCACCCCTGTTGGTGGCGACAACCTTGAACTCGTACTCGTGCCCGTGAGCCAGATACTGTGCTGTCGCAGTGGTTCCTTCAATGACTGGGATGGGCCACGCTGTGAATGTGGTCTCCCCGGCCGTGACATCTCGTTGGTAGATCGAGTGCCAACTCTCGCCAGGCGGGGCGGTCCACGACAGCTTTATCGTGCCGTCACTTTGGGCTGCGGCGGTCAGCGCCGAGGGCGCCGCCGGCGGCCTGTAGGAGGCCGTTGCCCGAGCCGGGTTCGAATACTGGCCCGCACCTGAGCCCCCCACGCCCCGTACCCGAAACTCGTACTCGTGATGGTGTTCAAGCCCGTTCACCACGAGCGTCGTCGCGCTCCCATCCGGGTGCGTGACCGGGGAAAACTCGCTCTCCTCAGCGGTGGCGTCCCGCTTTTCGACCTCGTAGTACCAGGCCCGGTCGGAGGTGCCCCAATTGAGCAAGATGCTGCCGTCCGGCCCGGCAGCCGCGACGAGGGCGGCCGGGGCCGTCGGCGGCCGCACGGACACCTCCGCCGAAGCCGTCGTCGAGGGCGGCCCTTCGCCGGCCGTGTTCGCTGCCCGGACGTGGTACTGGTAGGTGTGCCCATCCTTCAGGAATGCCAGAACCGTTGACGTCTGCTCGATGGACTGAGGCAGCCGCACCCATTCGATCTGCCCAGCCGTCATGTCCTTCTGGTACACCCAGTACCGCAGATTCTCGCCGGGCGGCGCGGTCCACGAGAGGTGGACGCCTCCGTCGGTGTCCGCACTTGCCGTGAGGTTGGTGGGACTGCCCGGCACCAAGGAGGGGTCCGGTTGCGGTTGCGGCCAGGCGACCTCGACGAATCGCGGGCGATACACGGTCACGTCATCCAGCGTGACCTGCCTGTTCAGACTGTTGACGTTATAGGAGAGAAGAAGCTTGCCATCCGCCGCCATATGTTGATGGAGTGACGTGTCATAGACGATCATCTGCCGGCCGCCTGTGCCCTCCGGCACACGGGCCAGTTCGATCGGATCACCGAAGGGCCCAGTCAATGAAGCCGCCGTGTAAGCCACTATGGCGGAGTTGAAGACTAGGTGACCCTCAACCGTCACGAGCACATATCGCCCATCGATCTTCTGCACGGCGAAAGCCGTACCCACACCGCTGGCGATGCGAGACGAATCCCCCTCCTGAGCCGACCAGCCGCTTCCCGTCCAGAACTGCCACGGCCCAGCCAAGCCGCCCTGCGGGACGCGCGCGAGGTGCGCGAACTTCATGTCGGAGGTGTGCTCGGATCCATAGATGTAGGTGTATCCGGCCTCGTTGAGCAACTCCTGGCCCCAGGTAATCGTCCTGCCGAGCGGAAGGTCTCGCACCTCTGCAACGGCGAGGTCGGGCAGAGTCAGCGACACCAGTGCATTCCCGGTCGGCTTGACATCCAGGGACCCGGGGCCGGTCGCCTCGTACTTGTTGACGACGACCCTCAGCGTCGAACCGTCCACGATGGCGCCGGCGACCCAGCACCCCAGCCCGACGCTGTCGTCGCACATGAACGACTTAGGCGCGGAGGCTGTGCCGCCATGCAGTGTTTCTCGCAGACCGTTTTGGTCCTGAATAACCATTGTGTTGTGGACCATCGGGCTGCTTGCCGGGCGTGAGCCATCACTGTTGACGGTACCAAGAAAAGTATCTGAGAAGAGCCACGCCATCCGCCCGTCCGGCAGAGGAACCGAGACCGTGCGATCACCGCCTGTCCAGTGGCCACCCGCATTTCCGTACCCGGTCCACATGGTGTTGAGGTCGGTTGCTGACATCTGGCCGACCGCCTGAAGGGAGGCTGCCTCGGCGAGGGTCGGCGGTCCCACCGTCACCGCGAGCAGGACCCCCAGACCAAGGCTGGCCATCTGCCGCCAGATGGACCGGCGGGCCCTGCCACGACCAGAGCGCCCGGGATGCAGGCTAACCGGACTCTCCCCGGGATAAGCGGAGGGCACTTCGGGCATTACGGCTCCTCGATACAGGCGGGAATCTCAGGAACGGTTCATTGCTGACGAACACTCGCCCCTCGGCTGCGCGCACTGGCTACTGGCCATTGGGCAGGTCAACTGCTGTTGCCGCGGTGCGGAACCGAAGGCAATCGCCGTCGCTCGTGGCCGGGGTGGGCTGACCATAGTGCAGCGGTGATCTCGGTGCTGACCCGAAGGACAATCGTGGAGCGATCGACCAAGACACCGTTCGAGACGATTTCCGCCAGTCTGGAATACTCCGCTTGAGAACCAACCCCGTGGTTCCGGCTGAATTGACGCCCTCCGGAAGCATCGGGAGGTGCTGAGCGCGGAGGACACGCGGTGGCCGTCTTCATGCCCACGCCACGTCCAACGCTGACACTAAGTGACGTTGAAGTATCGGAAAGTGGCGATCGGGTTGACCGGGGGCTGCCGGACGTGCCGGCGAAGCGGACCGGCGCGACCGCCAGCCGGAAGTCCCACTGGCCGAGTTCGGCGGCCGTTGCCGTGCACGCCTCCGGTCCGCAGGAGCACGGCGTCGCCGGAGCGCACCCAGGCGAACGGCGAGGGCGGCTCCGCCCGGGACCCCGCCCACACCCGGGAACTCGTCCGTGACACCACCGTCTTCAACCGGTACTTCACCGCCGGCCAGTACGGCGCGGTGCAGGGACAGTTCGAGGCCGGCAAGGTCGACAACTCGTACTCGATGTTCGAGGCCGGTGGGGTCCGGCGGCTGGTCCTCACCCTGGCACTCTGGCCCCGGGTCGAGGCCGTGAACTGGGCCAGGAGCGTCGTCGCCACCAACCCCCGGCACAGCGTCATCGTCGTCACCCACGGCTACATCGACGACACCGCCGCCAACTCGCTGCGCACCTGGACCTACGCCCCGCACACCAAGCAGTCGTTCACCGAGTACCACAGGTCCGTCACCGGCCTCGGCTGGTTCGCTGAGGCGTACTCCATATCGAGGGCCGCCGGTCCGGTGACCCGCCGACTCAGCCAATCCGAGCAGACCAGGGCCCCTGACCGGGCCCTGGTCTGTTTTCGGGGGCGCACCCCGGTGATGAGTTGTCGGGTCCGCGCCCGTCATACCTCCGACAGGACATGACGAGGCGGAAGGATGACGTGATGAGTGCGGACACGCGGCTGGAGGAGCGGGGCGTGAGCGGTCTGGGCGAGGTCGACGAGCCGGCGTTCTCGGGGCTGGCGCAGCGGCACCGGCGGGAGCTGCACGTGCACTGCTACCGGATGCTCGGCTCGTTCGAGGACGCCGAGGACACGGTGCAGGAAACGTTCCTGCGGGCCTGGCGGCGGCGGGAGACCTTCGAGGGGCGGTCGACGTTCCGGGCGTGGCTGTACCGGATCGCCACCAACGCCTGCCTGGACCTGCTCGCCAAGCGCCGCCCGGAGCCGGCGACCGGCGGTGAGGTGCTGTGGTTGCAGCCCTACCCGGACCGGTTGCTCGACGAGCTGCCCGCTGGCGACGGGGACGAGCCGGAGAGCGTCGCCGTCGCGCGGGAGACGATCGAGCTGGCGTACCTGGTCGCGGTCCAGCACCTGGCGCCGCGTCCACGGGCCGTGCTGATCCTGCGCGACGTGCTCGGCTGGCCGGCGAAGGACGTCGCGGAGCTGCTCGGGGACTCGGTCAACTCGGTGAACAGCGCGCTGCAGCGGGCCCGTGCCGGCATGCGGGAGCACCTGCCCGCCGAGCGGCAGGACTGGGTCGGCGGCGACGAGGACGCCGGGACACGCGAGCTGGTGCGCCGCTTCACCGACGCCAGCGTGGCCACCGACGTCGACGCGCTCGCCACCATGCTGCGCGACGACGTCCGCTCCTCGATGCCGCCCACGCCGGGCCTGTCCGTCGGCCGCGACGCGGTGCTGAGCAGCTGGGTCGAGGACGGCTTCGACGCCATGACGGGCCTGCGCGCGGTGCCCACCTCGGTGAACCGGCAACCCGCTGTCGCCTTCTACCACTGGCGCGAGCAGGAGGGCGCGTACCTGCCGCTGACGATCGACGTCCTGCGCGTCACCGGCGGCGCGATCACCGAGGTCTTCATCTTCCACGCCGACCAGTTCCCGCGGCTCGGTCTGCCGCCGCGACTGCCGGCCGACGGCACGGAGTAGTCCCGATGCGGACGCTGACCCTGCCCGGTGGCGCCCGCGCGGCGGTGGTCGGGGCGCAGTGGTCCGACGCGTTCGCCGTCGTCACCAGCGGCCGGATCCAGTTGGAGCTGCGCGACGGCCAACCGGGGCCGGTCCTCGGACGCGACGCCGGGTTCTGGCTGCGCGGCACCGGCGTCCGCGCCCTGCGCAACCCCGGCCGCCGCACGGCGACGGTGCGCGTCTGTACGCCACGGGACGTCCCACGCCAGTCAACCGGTCCGGTACGCCAGCTCACCGTCGATGGAGACGCCATGACCAGCACAGAGGACACCCAGATCGCCGCGGCACCGGGCCAATCCCGCCGGGGTCACCGGCTGCGGCGGCTTGCCGGCACCGGCCTGGTCGCCACGCTCGCGGCGATGGTGGCCACCACCCTCGCCGCCGCGCTGGCCCGGGCCGTCGGCGTCGACT
Source organism: Micromonospora sp. DH14 (assembly GCF_029809455.1). Taxonomy (NCBI): domain Bacteria; kingdom Bacillati; phylum Actinomycetota; class Actinomycetes; order Micromonosporales; family Micromonosporaceae; genus Micromonospora; species Micromonospora sp. DH14. The sequence continues at coordinate 24,321 of NZ_JARVKT010000006.1, forward strand.
TCGCGATCCCCGATGGCGGCGGCGAGGCGATCCCGTTGGCCGGGTTCGCCGTGGTGACGGTCTTCTTCTCGGTGGTGGGCGTCGTCATCGCCGGCGCTCTCCTGTGGTGGAGTGCGCGCCCCGCCGACCGTTTCGTGTGGACGGCGGTGTCGCTGACCGCGCTCTCGCTGATCCCACCGTTCGTCTCGGGGGCGAACGCGGCCACCATCGCCGCTCTGCTCGGGCTGCACCTCGTCGCCGCGACGGTGATGATCCCGGTCCTGACCCGCAGCCTCCGTACCGACTGACGCACGCGCTGGTCGCTACCCGGTGCCGTGCTCGGGCCTGCCGGTCTGCTCCCACAGCGACTTCATCTCGTCGAAGGCCTGCTCCATCAGCTGCACCATCGCCTGCCGGGCGCGCTCACCGTCGCGCCGCTGGATCGCCTGGGCGACATCGGCGTGCATCTGGAGGGCCTGCTCGTGCGGGTGGTGCGGCATGAGGTGGTGCTTGTGCCGGCCGGTGAGCACCTCCGCGACCAGCTCCTGGAGCCGGACGAACATCTCGTTGCCGGAGGCGAGCAGGACCCGCCGGTGAAACTCGATGTCGAGGTGCAGGAAGCGTTCCTCGTCGCCGGCCTCGCCGGCCGCCCACATCTTCGCCGCCAACCCGACCAGGTCGCTCGCCTCGTCACGGCCGATCCGGCTGGCGGCCAGGAACGCCGCGTGCGGCTCGACGGCGGTGCGCAGTTCGGTGATCGACCGGAGCTGGGCCATCCGACCCGCCGAGGCGAGACGCCAGCGGATCACCTGCGGGTCGAAGACGTTCCACGCGCTCGCCGGCCGGATCAGCACGCCCACCCGTCGACGCGCCTCGATGAAGCCGATCGAGGCCAGCACCCGCAGCACCTCGCGGACGACCGAGCGGGACACCGCGTACCGCTCGACCAGCTCGTCGATGTTGAGGACCGACCCGGGGGGCAGTTCACCGCCGCAGATGGCGGTGCCGAGGTGGTCGAGGACGCGCGCGTGCAGCCCGGACTCGGCGGGGAGGGGCGGAGCGGCTGCAACCTCTGGTGAGGACGGTTCCACCCAAAGATCATATCATTTGCATCTACCTCTTGAGGTAATCAGCTTTTTCGGCCTAGCATCCCGATGTTAAGCGGATGTAACGCCGAGGTAGCGGCTCTCTCGGGGCGGCGGCCACGACAGAAAGAGAGACAGCGTGCGACGTCGACTGGTAATCGGCACTTCTCTGGCCGTGGTCGCCGCCATGAGCCTGACCGCCTGCGGTGGCGACGGCGGCGGCGAAGACTCCAAGACCGTTCGCGTGACACTCGTCAACCACGTGTGGACGGAGAACATCAGGAAGGCCCTGCCGGAGTTCGAGAAGCAGTCCGGCCTCACTGTCGACGTCACCCAGCTCGGTGAGGACCAGCTCTCCGACCAGTACAACGTCAAGCTGAACGCCGGCTCCGACGACATCGACGTGATGATGTACCGGCCCCTGCAGGAGGGGAAGCTGTTCGCCAAGAACAAGTACCTCGCCGACCTGAGCGAGAGGGTCAAGTCCGACAGCGCCTTCGAGGTCGGCGACTTCCAGGCCGGGCCGATGCAGGCGACGACCTACGAGGACAAGGTGGTCGGGCTGCCGATCATCACCGAGCAGGAGGTCCTCTACTACCGCAAGGACCTCCTGACGAAGTCCGGCTTCACCGCGCCACCGAAGACTCTCGACGAGCTCAAGGCGCAGGCCGCGAAGATCGAGGCCGACAACCCGGGCGTCGCCGGCTTCGTCGCGCGTACCGGCAAGGCCGCGGCTGTCACCCAGTTCTCCAGCTTCCTCTTCAGCTTCGGCGGCGACTTCGTGGACTCCAGCGGGAAGGCCACCGTCAACACCGAGCAGGCCAAGCAGGCCTACGCGTACTACGGCGGGCTGCTGCGCGACCACGGCCCGGAGAACATCAGCACCGACATGAGCTGGTCCGAGGCGATGGCCATCTTCACGCAGGGCAAGGCCGCCTTCTACACCGAGGCCAACTCGCTCTACAAGAACGCCACCGACCCGACCAAGTCCAAGGTCGTCGACACGGTCGGCTTCGCGGCCTTCCCGGCCGGCCCGGCCGGCTCGAAGCCGTACAACATTCCGTCCTGGGCGCTCGGGGTGAACGACAGCTCGGAGAACAAGGACAACGCCTGGAAGTTCATCCAGTGGGCCGCCGGCAAGGAGCAGGCGCTGGCACAGCAGACCGCCGGCGTACCCGGTGCCCGCACCTCGGTCTGGGCGAACCCGGCGGGTACCGCCTCCTACCCGAAGGACCTGGCCGAGGCGAACACCGCGAGCACCGCCAACGGTGTCGGCCACGACCGTCCGCTGGTGGTCAAGGTGGCCGAGGCGCGGGAGATCGTCGGCCAGCCGATCGTGGACGCGATCACCGGCAAGGACGCCGCCGCCTCGGCGGAGACGGCCAACGCGGCGTTCCAGAAGTTCCTCGACGACGAGGCGAAGTAGCCCGACCGCCGGGCGGCGGAGCCGACGGGCTCCGCCGCCCCGCCGGGACCTGACCCGCGAACCCGGAGACCCCTCATGTCAGCCGTCATCACCCCCCGCACCGACACGCCCGAGGCCCCTGCGGCGGTCCAGGAAGACTCCGCCTGGTCACGGTGGACGAACGAGCACCGCAAGTGGCTCTTCGCGGCGCCCGCCATGACGTTCGTCGCCGTGCTGATCATCTTCCCGGTGGCGTGGACCGGGTACCTGAGCCTGACCGACGCCGAGGGCTCGGTGCGCGCCGAGTCGGAGTTCATCGGCGTCCAGAACTACCTCGACGTGCTCACCGACACCGACCGGTTCTGGCCGGCGGTCTGGCGTACCGTCCTGTTCACCGGCGTCGTGCTGTTCTTCGAGGTCATCCTCGGCATGGCGATCGCCCTGCTGCTGTGGCGACCCTTCCGCGGTGAGAAGTGGGTCCGGGTCGCGATCCTCCTGCCACTGGTGGCCACCCCGGTGGCGGTCGGCATGATGTGGCGGCTGATCTTCGATCCCAACATCGGGATGGCGAACCAACTGCTCGGCTGGATCGGGATCGGCCCGCAGCCCTGGCTGGCCGGGCAGCACTCGGCCCTGCCGACCACGATGTTCATCGACATCTGGCAGTGGACCCCGATGGTCGTGCTGATTCTCCTCGCCGGGCTCACCTCGCTCTCCGACGAGCCCCAGGAGGCGGCCCGGATCGACGGTGCCAGCAGTTGGCAGCGGTTCCGGCACGTCACCCTCCCGCTGCTGATGCCGACGGTGATCGTCGCCATCCTGCTGCGCGGCATCGACGCGCTGAAGACCTTCGACATCCTCTACGCCACCAAGGGCCGCGGCGGCGGGTCGTTCCACGAGGTCGAGACCCTCAACGTGTACGCGTACGGCCTCAGCTTCGACTACAACGACTACGGCGTCTCGTCGACAGTCCTCATCATCTTCTTCCTGATCATCATCGGGGTGATGTGGGCCCTCACCTATCGCAAGAAGGGGCTGGGCCGATGAAGCCGAGCAAGCCGTACCGGGTGTTCCGCACCTCGGCGCTGGTGGTCGTGGTGTTCGCGCTGATGGCGCCGCTGCTCTGGATGATCGCCGCGTCGTTCAAGACCAACGTGGACATCTACGACACCGCCAAGGCGTTCGTCTTCTCGCCCAGCCTGAAGAACTACGAGACAGTTCTTCAGCAGGCCAACTATCTCCAGTTCATCGGCAACAGCCTCTGGGTGGCGTTCGCGGCCACCGCGCTCTCGCTCCTGCTCGGCGTGCCCGCCGCGTACTCGATGAGCCGGTTCACCATGAAGAAGTCCGCGCTCGTCGTGCTCATGGCCCGGGTGATCCCCGGCGTCTCGCTGCTGGTGCCCTGGTACTACGTCTTCTCGAACCTGAAGATGGTCGGCGGGTTCAGCGTGCTGATCCTGAGCCACATGTTCGTGTCGCTGCCGCTGATCGTCTACATCATGATGGGCTACTTCGACGGGCTGCCGGCCGAGTTGGAAGAGGCCGCCCTGGTCGACGGGCTGACCCACATCGGCGCGTTCCGGCGGATCACCCTCCCGTTGTCGGTGCCCGGCGTCGCGACCGCCGGCATCCTCTCCTTCATCTTCTCCTGGAACAACTTCATGTTCGCCCTGGTGCTCTCCGGCTCCGACACGAAGACGCTCCCCGTCGCGATCTTCGACTTCGTCGGTTACGCCAGCATCGACTGGGGCGGCCTGATGGCCGCCGCGACGGTGGTCACCCTGCCGATCATGCTGATCGCCCTGTTCGTGCAGAAGTACGTCGTCTCCGGCCTGACCGCCGGTGCCACGAAGGGCTGACCGGGTCATGACGAGGATCGCGAAGGTGGAGACCTTCCTGGTCGCGCCGCGTTGGCTGTTCGTCCGGATCGAGACCGAGTCCGGCATCGTCGGCTGGGGTGAGGCGACCTGCGAGGGCCGGTCCGAGACCGTACGCACGGCCGTCGACCAGCTCAGCGAACTGCTCACGGGTCGCGACGCGCTGCGTATCGAGGACCACTGGCAGGTGTTGACCAAGGGGTCCTTCTACCGCGGCGGCCCGATCCTGGCCAGCGCGGTGTCCGGTCTGGACCAGGCGCTCTGGGACATCGCCGGCAAGCACTACGGCGCCCCGGTGCACCAACTGCTCGGCGGGCCGGTCCGGGACCGGATCCGGGTCTACGGCTGGATCGGCGGCGACGAGCCCGCCGAGATCCGGGACCAGGTCAGCGCCCGGGTCGAGGCGGGCCTGACCGCGGTGAAGATGAACGCGTCCGGGCCGATGGGCGCGCTCGCCTCGGTCGCCGACCTCGACGCGGTGGTGCGGCGGGTGGCCGTCGCCCGTGAGGTTCTCGGCGACGACCGCGACGTCGCCGTCGACTTCCACGGCCGGTTCACCCTCGCCAACGTCCGGCGGGTGGCTCCGCTGCTGGAGCCGTACCGGCCGTTCTTCCTGGAAGAGCCGGTGGTGCCGGAGAACTCGCACCTGATCGGTGAGGTCGTCCGCTGCACCACCACCCCCATTTCGACGGGGGAGCGGCTCTACAGCCGGCAGGAGTTCCTGCCCGTGTTGCAGGCCGGCATCGCCGTGGCCCAGCCGGACCTCGCGCACGCCGGCGGCATCACCGAGGTTCGCAAGATCGCCACGCTGGCCGAGGCGTACGACGTGCAGCTCGCCCCGCACTGCCCGCTCGGGCCGATCGCCCTCGCCGCCTGCCTGCAGGTCGGCTTCGCCACCCCCAACTTCCTCATTCAGGAACAGAGCATCGGCATCCACTACAACCAGGGCGCCGAGGTGCTCGACTACTGCCTCGACCAGACTCCGCTGACCTTCGTCGACGGGTACGTGTCCCGACTGACCGCCCCCGGCCTCGGCATCGAGATCGACGAACACGCGGTGCGGACCGCGGACAAGCGCGGGCACGCCTGGCGCAGCCCCACCTGGCGGCACCCCGACGGCTCCTACGCGGAGTGGTGAGACCCCGACCGGCACTAACGGAAAGGCCCCCAGTGAAGATCGTCGCAGCAGACGTCATCGTGTCCAGCCCCGACCGGAACTTCGTCACCCTGAAGATCACCACCGACGAGGGGATCACCGGTCTGGGCGACGCCACGCTCAACGGCCGTGAACTCTCCGTCGCCTCGTACCTGCGCGACCACGTCGCCCCGCTGCTGATGGGGCGCGACGCGCACCGCATCGAGGACACCTGGCAGTTCCTGTACCGGTCGGCGTACTGGCGGCGGGGCCCGGTCACCATGGCCGCCATCGCCGCGGTGGACGTCGCGCTCTGGGACATCTTGGCCAAGGCCGCCGGCATGCCGCTGTACCAGCTGCTGGGCGGCGCGTCCCGCACCGGCATCATGGCGTACGGGCACGCCTCGGGTCGCGACCTTCCCGAGCTGTTCGACTCGATCCGCCGCCACCTCGACGAGGGTTTCCGGTCGATCCGGGTGCAGACCTCGGTGCCGGGCATCAACGCGGTCTACGGCGTGGCCGCGCAGCCCAGCGCCACCGGCCAGCGCTACGACTACGAACCCGCCCAGCGCACCCCGCTGCCCGCCGAGGAGGACTGGGACACCCGCGCGTACCTGCGCCACCTGCCGTCGGTCTTCGAGGCGGTACGCAACGAGTTCGGCCCGGAGTTGCCGCTGCTGCACGACGGGCACCACCGGATGACGCCGATCCAGGCCGCCAAGCTCGGCAAGGCCCTCGAACCGTACGACCTGTTCTGGCTGGAGGACTGCACCCCGGCCGAGAACCAGGAGGCGCTGCGGTTGGTCCGCCAGCACACCACCACCCCGCTGGCCATCGGCGAGGTCTTCAACACGGTGTGGGACTACCAGACCCTGATCCGCGAGCAGCTGATCGACTACGTCCGGTCCGCCGTCACCCACACCGGTGGCATCACCGCCATGCGCAAGCTGCTCGACTTCGCCGCCCAGTACCAGATCAAGTCCGGCATCCACGGCCCCACCGACATCTCCCCGGTGGGTATGGCGGCGGCGCTGCACCTGGACCTGGCCATCCACAACTTCGGGATCCAGGAGTACATGAAGCACACCCCGCTGGCCAACGAGGTGTTCCGGCAGTCGTTCACCTTCACCGACGGCTACCTGCACCCGGGCGACCAACCGGGGCTCGGGGTGGAGCTCGACGAGGAGGCGGCGGCCCGGTTCCCGTACGAGCCGGCGTACCTGCCGTTCAACCGGCTCAAGGACGGCACGGTCCATGACTGGTGAGCTGCGCGGCGCCCGGCCCACCCGGCACGTCGTGGTGATGGGCGTCTCCGGAGCCGGCAAGACCACCGTGGCACGCGGGATCAGCGCGGTGACCGGGCTGACGTTCGCCGAGGCGGACGAGTTCCACTCCCCGGAGAACGTGGCGCGGATGCGGTCCGGCGTGCCGCTGGACGACGCCACCCGGGCGCCCTGGCTGCGGGACATCGCCGCGTGGATCGCCGACCGTGGCGCGGAGGGTCGTTCGACGGTGCTCGCCTGCTCGGCGTTGAAGCGGTCGTACCGCGACGTGCTCCGTCAGGGCCCGCTCCCTGTGGACTTCGTGCACCTGGACGGGCCGGCGGAGGTCATCAGGGCGCGGCTGACCCGGCGCGAGGGGCACTACATGCCGGCCAGTCTGCTGGAGTCGCAGCTGGCCACGTTGGAACCGGCTGGGCCGGACGAGTCGGTGCTCGTCCTCGATCTCTCGTCGGCCCCGGAGGTCCTGGTCGCGGCGGCCGTCAAGGGTCTCGGCCTGCCCGGTCCGGTGTCGGGTGGTGAGCACCGGGCCCGCGCCTCCGACCCCACGCCCGAGATGTTAGGTTAGCCTGCCCTAATCATCTGTGGAGTCCGCCGCCGTGCCCTCATCGATTCGCGCATGACAGTCGCCGAGACCACCGGCGGTGCGGTGCTGCGTCGCGCGCTGCGTCGACAGCGCGCCCGGGTGGCAGCGGGCATCGCGCTGCTCTGCACCCACCAGGCCACCGAAGCCCTCGTCCCGGTGGCCATCGGCGTGGTCATCGACCGCGCGGTGGCCACCGGGGACGTCCGCGCCCTGCTGCTCTCGCTGGCCGGGCTGGCCGCCCTGTTCACGGTGCTCGCCTTCGCGTACCGGGCCGGCGCGCGACTGGCGTTCGCCGCCGTCGAACACGAGGCGCACGCCACCCGGGTCGAGATCGTCCGCAGCGCCCTCGATCCGCGGGGACGCCGCTCGGGCCTGCGCGACGGCGAACTGCTGTCCGTGACGGCCTCCGACGCGGAGCTGTCCGCGCTCGTCGTGCGTGTCGCCGGGCTCACCGCCGCCGCGCTCACCGCCATCGTGGTCGCCGCCGTCGCCCTGCTCGTCGTCGACGTCCCGCTCGGCCTCGGGGTGCTCATCGGCGTACCTCTGCTCGTCGTCGCCCTGCAGCGGATGGCGCCGCTGCTCACCCGGCGCAGCACGTCGCAGCAGGAGGCGCTCGCCGCCACCACCGCCCTCGCCGTCGACCTCGTCACCGGCCTGCGCGTGCTGCGCGGCATCGGCGCACAGGACCACGCCGCCCGCCGGTACGCGGGGGCCAGCCGCCACGCGCTCGACGTCACCCTGCGCGCCGCCACCACCAAGGGCCTGCACCTCGGGCTCACCACCACCGTCAACGGCCTCTTCCTCGCGACGGTCGCCGCAGTCGCGGGCTGGCTCGCGTTGCAGGGCCGACTCACCATCGGCGAGCTGGTGGCGGTGGTCGGGCTGGCCCAGTTCATCGCCGAGCCGGTGCAGACGCTCGGGTACTGCGTCCAGCTGTTCGCCATGGCCCGCGCCTCCGCGGGGCGGGTCGCCCGGGTCCTCGGTGCCCCGCCGGTCGTCCAGCCGGGTGACGCCGGACCGCCCGCCCCGGGCCCGTCTCGGCTCGCCCTCGACGCGGTCAGCTACGCGGGCCTCGACGACGTCACCCTGCACGTCCGGGCCGGCGAGATCCTGGGCGTGCTCGCCTACGACCCGAGCGACGCCGAGGCGCTGGTCGCGTTGCTGGCCGGCCGGGTGCCCCGCGCAGAGCACCGGGGCACGCTCCGCGTCGACGGCATGCCCGCCGACGAGCTGCACATCGACGCCGCGCGCGCCACGGTCCTCGTCGAGCAGCACGACGTGGCGCTGTTCGAGGGGACGCTGCGCGCCAACCTGTGCGCCGGGACCTCCGTCGACGACGAGGTCCTGCGTGCCGCCGTCCGCGCCGCCGCCGCCGAGGACGTGCTCGCCGCGCACCCGCACGGACTGGACCGCCTGCTCACCGAACGCGGCGCGAACCTCTCCGGCGGGCAGCGGCAGCGGATCGGGCTGGCCCGGGCCCTCGTCGCCGACCCGCCGGTGCTGGTGCTGCACAACCCCACCACGGCGGTCGACGCGGTGACCGAAGGGCTGCTCGCCGCGCGACTGGCCACGGCTCGGGGGACGGGAACCCGGGGCACGGTGCTGATCACCACCAGTCCGGCGCTGCTACGGATCACCGACCGGGTCGCGGTGATCGACCGGGGACGGGTCGTCGCCGAGGGCCCGCACGAGCTGTTGCTCGCCAGCGACGCCCGCTACCGCGAGGAGACCCTGCGATGACGGCCGAGCCGACCAGCCGGCACCTGCTGCCGACGGCCACCGGCCGGCAGACCTGGGCCGCCCTGCGTACCGAGCTGGCCCTCCTGCCGGGGCTCAGCGCCGTCGCCGGCACGTTGCTGGTCGCCGCAGCCGCGACCGGGCTCGTCGCCCCCTGGGTGCTCGGCCGCCTCGTCGACGACGTCATCGCCGGCACCGACACGCCGACGGTGCTGGCCTGGGCCGGTGTGATCGCGGGCGCCGCAGTGCTCGCGGGGCTCCTCACCGCGGCCGGCGCCGCGGTCGCCGCGCGCCTCGGCGAGACCGTGCTGGCCCGACTCCGGGAACGGGTCCTCGACCGCGCCCTGCACCTGCCGTCGGCCACCCTGGAACGGGCCGGCACCGGGGACCTGGTGGCCCGTGCCGGCGACGACGTGGCAGTGGTGACGAACGTGATCGCCACCAGCGGCCCCGCCTTCCTCGGCGCGCTGCTGTCCGTGGTGCTGACCGCGGCCGGGCTCTTCGCCCTCGACTGGCGGCTGGGCATCGCCGGGTTGGTCGCGGCCCCGGCGTACGCGCTGGCGCTGCGCTGGTACCTCCGGCGTTCCGTGCCGTACTACGCCCGGGAGCGGGTGGCGACGGGCGAGCGGGCGCAGGCGACCGCCGAGGCGCTGCGGGGCGCGGCGACAGTGCGCGCCTACCGGATGGAGGACGCCCACGTCGCCCGGATCGCGGACCGCTCCGGCGTCGCCCGCGACCTGTCCCTGGAGATCTTCGGCCTCTACACCCGCTTCGGGCTGCGCATCAACCGCTCGGAGTTCGTGGGGCTCGCCGCCGTGCTGCTCGCCGGCTTCCTGCTGGTCCGCGGCGACCTGGCCACCGTCGGTGCCGCCACCACCGCCGCGCTCTACTTCCACCGCCTCTTCAACCCCATCGGCCTGCTGCTGTTCGAGTCGGACTCGGTGTTGCAGGCCGGGGCCAGCCTGGCCCGACTCGTCGGGGTCACCACCCTGCCGGACACCGCGGCCCCCAGCGACGCCGAGCCCACCCGCCGCGATCGGGCCGAACCGGCGGCACTGGAGGTGACCGTCGCGGAGCACCGCTACGACGACGGGCCGGTCGTGCTGCGTGACATCACCCTGCGGCTCAACCCCGGGGAGCGCGTCGCTCTCGTCGGCGCGAGCGGCGCGGGCAAGAGCACCCTGGCCGGCATCATCGCCGGCATCATCGCGCCCACCCACGGTGCGGTCACCCTGCGCGGCGTGCCGCTGGCTGAGCTCGACGAGCACCACCTCCGTCGCGAGATCGCCCTGATCAGCCAGGAGGTGCACGTCTTCGCCGGTCCGCTCGCCGACGACCTGCGCCTGGCCGCCCCGGACGCCACCGACGCCGAGATCGCCACCGCGCTCGACCGGGTCGGCGCCACCGAGTGGGTGCGGGGCCTGCCGGACGGCCTCAACACCCCGGTGGGGGAGGGCGGCAGACAGCTCACCTCGGCCCAGGCCCAGCAGCTCGCGCTGGCCCGCCTCGTCCTCGCCGATCCGGCGGTGGCGGTCCTCGACGAGGCCACCGCCGAGGCGGGCAGCGCGGGCGCCCGCGACCTCGACCGCGCCGCGGTGGCCGCCACCGAGGGCCGTACCACGCTGGTCGTCGCCCACCGTCTCAGCCAGGCGGCCACCGCGGACCGCATCGTCGTCCTGGACCACGGGCGCGTCGCGGAGCACGGGACGCACGGCGAGCTGCTCAGCGCCGGGGGCGGATACAGCCAGCTGTGGCGGTCGTGGCGCATGCCCGACCTCGCGGTGCCGAGAGAACGCGAGAGCGCGGACCAGCCCGTTCCGCGCTGAGCGGCCCGCTGGCGCTCGTCGCGTCGGACATCCGCCAGATCAGTCGAAGGTGGGACGCCCGGGAACTTTTCCGGCCCCGGCGGCGACCACCAGAGTGCGCGGCCGACCGGCGGCGTTCCGACGACGGCATCTCGGCATGAAGGAGCGCCCGGTGGCACACAGGACGGTGGTCGGTGCGCAACGGTGTCGTTGACGACGACCAGGTGACCAGGTGGGCGCGGCAGGCGGGTCAGGGCGACGGGCAGGCCGCCACGGCGTTCATCCGGGCACTGCAGGACCAGGTCTGGCGGTTCCTGTCGCACCTGGCCGGGCCGGGGGAGGCCGACGACCTGACCCAGGAGACGTTCCTGCGGGCATTTCGCAACCTGCCCGGCTTCGCCGGCCGCTCGTCGGCCCGCACCTGGGTGTTCACCATCGCCCGGCGCGTCGCCGTGGATCACGTCCGGACGGCGGTGGCCCGACCGAGGACGGCGTCGGTGCCGGACTGGCAGGCGGCGGCCGAGGCCGCCGGTGCGATCACCACCGGCGCCGACGAGGAAGTGACGCTGCACCAGCTGATCGCCGGCCTGACCCGGGAGCGGCGTGAGGCGTTCGTCGCCACCCAGGTGCTCGGCCTGTCCTACGCCGAGGCCGCGGACGTCTGCCAGTGCCCGGTCGGCACGATCCGCTCCCGGGTCGCCCGCGCCCGCGAGGACCTCGTCGCGGCCTGGCAAGCCGACACCGACCCGGGCCCGGAGCGACGAACCGGCTGAGGGTGGATGGATACTGCCGCGATGACTGTTCGGCGTTCCCTGTTTCTGCACTCGGAGCTGCGCCGTCGACCGCACGACATCCTGCGGTCGATGCTGGCCCAGGTCGACCCGGCCACGCCGCCGCACGGACCGGACGGGCCGGTGGCCACCCTCGAACGGCGGGTGGCCTCCCTGCTCGGCACCGACGAAGCCCTGTTCTTCCCCACCGGGACGATGGCCCAGCAGGTGGCCCTGCGCATCCACGCCGACCGGCGCGGCAGGCGGGCCTTCGCCGCCCACCCGCAGTGTCACCTGGAGGTCTGGAAACAGCAGGGGTACGCCGTCGTGCACGGGCTGCGCTTCCAGCCGGTCGGCGACCGCAACCGACTGATGACACTGGCCGATCTCACCGCCGTCGCCGAACCACTCGCGGCGGTGCTCTGGGAGCTGCCGCAACGCGACATCGGCGGAGTGCTGCCGCAGTGGGACGACCTCGTCGCGCAGACCGAGGCGATGCGTGCGCGCGGAGCCGCCATCCATCTTGACGGCGCCCGCCTGTGGGAGGCGCAGACGTACTACCAGCGGCCGTTCGCCGAGATCGCCGCGCTGTTCGACACCGCTTACGTCTCGTTCTACAAGGGACTTCAGGGTGTCGGCGGCGCCGCGCTCGCCGGGGACACCGCACTGGTGGCCGAGGCCCGGGTGTGGCGTCGCCGCCTCGGCGGCGACGTCTACGACGCGTGGCCGCTGGCCCTCACCGCGCTGCACGGCCTGGACACCCTGCTGCCCCGGCTACCGGCGCACCGGGAGCACGCGGTGGCGATCGCGGCGGCCATCAACGCCGACGGGGCGGCCCGCGCCTACCCGGACCCACCGCAGACGCCCCTGTTCCACGTCCATCTCCCGGTCGGGCCGGACGCCGCGACGCGGGCCGCCGACGCGCTGCTCGCCGCCGACGGGGTGGAGTTGTTCGGCCGCGTACGCTCGGCGCCGGCACCGGACCGGTGCTCGTTCGAGGTCAGCGTCGGCGAGAACGCCCTGGACCTCACCCCCGACGAGGTCGTCGGGTTCCTCCACGACCTGCTGCGCCACGCCAGCTGAAACGGGGCGGGCCCGGTTCCTGGTCGACCAGGAACCGGACCCGCCCCGCCCGGTCTCGCTGGGTCACCCCAGGCGAACCTCGATGGCCTCGATGATGCGTGGCCGCAGCTCGGCGGCGCGGATGACGGCGTCCACCGAGCCGACCTCGACGGCGCGGTGGATGTTGTGCACCCGATCGAACTCGGCGGCCACCTCGCTGAGCTTCTCCGCGCGTACCGACGAACGCAGCTCGTCGAGTTCCGCGGTCAGCGCGGCGCGTTCGGTGCCGGCCGCGGCGCCGGCGCGGGCCTCCAGGTCCCGCACCCGCGGGTCGGCCGACGTACGGGCGTTGACGTCGGCGGAGAACACCACCGCGGCGGCGGGTGCGCCACCGAGCACGGAGGCGAACGAGCCCTCCAGCGCCAGCACCGTCATGTTCGGGTTCAACGCCTTCGAGAACACCACGAACGCGCCGCCGTGGTAGCGCGAGATCACGCAGAAGACGATGGGACCCCGGAAGTTCACGATCGCCCTGCCGATCTCGGCGCCGTACTCCAGTTGCAGCTTGCGCATCGACTCCGGTGAGCCGTCGAAGCCGGACAGGTTCGCCAGCACGACGAGCGGCCGGTTGCCGCTGGCCGCGTTGATCGCCCGTGCGGCCTTCTTCGACGAGCGCGGGAACAGCGTGCCCGCCGTGTAGGTGTCCGGGCCGTCGGTGGGCGGGAAGCCGTGCCGTGGCACCGACCGGGACTCGATGCCGAGCAGGCAGACCGGGATACCGCCGAGGTGGACGTCCTGCACGACGGCGGTGTCCGCGTCGGCCATGCCGGCCCAGCGCTCCAGCACCGGGTGGTCCTGGTCGGCGAGGGCCCGCATCACCGTCCGGATGTCGAACGGCTTCTTGCGGTCCGGGTTGGCCTCGGCGGAGAAGATCTCCCCGACGGTGGCGAAGGCGCTGCCGGGCACGTCGTGCGGGAAGTCGGAGATGTCCCGGTCGGCCGGGTCGGCGGTGACCGCCCGCCGGGGCGCGTCCTCGCCGGGCGCGACGTACGTGTGGTCGTAGTGCGCCATCACCACGTCCCGTGCGGCGGTCAGGTTCGGCGCCCAGTACTGCGCCTGCCCGTTCGGCCCCATCACCCGGTCGTAGCCGCCGATGCCGAAGTTGTCTTCGGCCGACACCCCACCGGAGAAGTCGAGCGACTGCTTGCCGGTGAGCACCATCGCCGAGTCGGGCGTCATCACCAGGATGCCCTTGGTGTGCATGAGCATCGTCGCCTCGGCGTTCCAGTACGGCTGCGCGCCGACGTTGATGCCCGCGACCACGATGTTGATCTCACCGCCGGCCTGGGTGAACTCGACGATCCGCTTGAGGGCGGCCGCCACCCAGTCCATGTTCTCCGTACCGGAGGTCATCGAGATCCGCGCCCCGGCGGACAGCGCCCACCACTCCAGTGGCACCCGCATCCGCTCGGCCAGGTCGAGTGCGGCGATCACGCGCCGGCACTCCGGCTCCGACAGGGCGCCCAGCGACTTCGTCGGGTCGCCCAGCAGCACCACCCGGGTGACGCCCTGTGGGTGCCGCTCGGTCGGCGTGGTGACCACCCCGGCCACGATGGCGGCGGCGTTGCGCCCCTTCGGCCGGTCCACCGGCGTCAGCACGTGGTCATCGTCGAGGTCGTACTCGACGAAGTCACCGAGCCGGCCGGTCAGCTCGTACGGGTACACGGTGTTGCGGCTGCTGGCCCGCAGCACCTTGAGCCGGTACTCGTCGAGCGGCTCGATCGGCTCGACCGGCGGCTCCCCGACGGCCAGCTCGGCCCCGCCCGCGGCGTCGAACGAGATCCGTACGGCGATCCTGGTCAGCTCGCCGGTGCGGCGGTCGCGCTGCCGCGCGATGAACAGGATCTCCTCCAGGCCGGCGCCCGCTGTCGTCGGGCGGACCCGCCCGGCGATCATCTCCATCTCCTCGCGGGTCAGCTCGCTCGGCGGCCACACGTAGACCACGATGCGGTTGGTGTTGAAGCGCGTCTTCGACGGCCGACGCGACTGGGCGCGGCGGATCGAGTCGAGGCAGGCGGCGATCGCGTCCTCGGTGGTCGGCAGCGCGACCAGGCGGCCGTCCTGCTCCCGCAGCTCGGTGAGGTCGCGCACCTGCGCGAACGCGACGAGGCGCTCGTCGGCCCGGTTCTCCCGCGCCACGCACTGGAAGAGGTAGACCTCCTCGTCCGACGACGGCAGGCGGGTCAGGTCGAACTTGTGCAGCCGCTCCAACTGCATCCGCTGCGCGATGTACGGGTGCAGCCCACGGATCAGCCGGTCCTCGGTCAGCTGGTCACCCGACGGGCGGAAGGTGAAGTGGTGGTGCATCACCGCACCGCCGCGACCCGCGACGGTGGTGGTCACCCGCCGGACCTGGGGCGGCAGCGGGTGCGCGGCGACGACCTCGGCCAGCGCCGCCGCCATCGCGTCGAAGTCCTCCGGCTGGTTCTCCCAGCCGAGGTAGATGTCGGCGTCCACGGCGTCCTCGCCGGCGGCCAGCTCGGCCAGCCCGCGCAGGGCGCTGCCCAGCGCGTCGAAGCGCACCGCGGCGGAGACCACGCTCGAGTCGGCGCGTTCGGCGACGACGAACGTGCAGTCCGCGACGGCGCGGGTACGCACGCTGGTGAGCGACCGGTTGCCGTAGTACCGCCGGGTCAGCACCTCCAACATGACCGCATTGTCGAGGTGGTCCCGGACGAGTCGCTGGCCGAGCAACCGGACCAGCGGCTCGGTGCTGCGTACCATCTCGGCGATGCGCTCGGCGCGGTCCGGCGCGTCCGGCTGCGCGTCCAGGTGCCGCAGGTGGCCACGGACCTCGGCGTAGACGCGGGCGCGGTTGCGGCGCAGCAGCGGCTGGGCGAACCAGGCGAACACCACGCCACGCGCGAGGTCCGCGACCACCGGGAAACGGACCTGCGTCGCGGCGATCAGCCGCTCCAGGGCGAGGCCCGCCGGCTCGCGCAGCGTCTCGTCCGGCGGAGTCTCCCGCAGCCAGGCGCGCAGCAGCGCCGCGATGACCCGCGCGTCCGCGGACGCGCGTTGCTGGGCGAGGAAGATCCGGAAGACGGCGGCCTCAAGGGCGGGGGTGCGGTCCAGGTCGGTGACGCCGTAGCGGCTGAGCGCCTTGCCGAGCCTGGTCTGGAAGGCGTCCGGCAGCCCGGCCCGCTCGACGTCGAGGCTCTGCAGGTAGGTGTGGAAGTACTCCCGGGCGGAGTGGACGTGCGCGGCGCCGCCGTCCTCGCCCGTCGGCCGGTTGCGGCTCAGCTCGGCGAGATCGGCGAACACCTCGATGAGGTCGAGTTCGGCGGCCAACGTGGACTGGCCGGCCTCGATGGCCGTCCGCCGCGCGGTGAGGTAGCCGTCGAGCACCCGGCTGTCGTCGTGCGGGTCGACGTCGAAGCCGAGCAGCAGACCGCGCAGGTCCTCCTGACCGCGCCTGCTGCGCTCGGACGCCGGAACGTCCGTGGCGGCGCTGGGCAGGTCCAGTTCGACGGTGTCGGCGGTCGGGTCGCCGGCGGTCTCCTCGGCGTCGTCCGCGAGCGGCTCCAGGCGCAGCAGCGGCGCGCCCGCCTCCACCTGGCTGCCCACCGAGACGGCGCACTCCTTCAGCCGCGCCTTGAACGGCGCCCGCAGCACCGTCTCCATCTTCATCGCTTCCAGCACCAGCACCGGCGCGCCCGCCTCGACCTCGGCGCCGATCTCCAGTGGCGTGGCGACGACCAGCGCGGGCATCGGGGAGCGCAGGACACCGCCCTCGTCCCGGCTGACCCGGTGCGTCACGCCGTCCACCTCGACCAGGTGGGTCGGCCCGTACGTGCCGGTGAGCAGCCGGTAGCGGACGCCGTTGACGACGATCTGACCGGTGTGCCGGTCGAAGCGGTCGAGTTCGACGTCGGCGGTCCGCACGACCGGACCGGTCTCGATGCCGACCCGGAAGCGGTGCGCGCCGACGCGGGCCACCCGGGTGCGGTAGGAGACGCCGCGCAGCTTGAGGTCCAACGGTCGGCCGCTGGCGTGCTGCACCTGCGGACGTCCACCGGCCGCCGTCGACAGCAGCCGCTGCCGCTCGACGCGCTCCTCCTCCTCGTACGCCTCGATGGCGGCGGCCGCCAGGGCGACAGCGGAGTGCCGGTGCGTGACGAGCCGGCCCTCGCCGCGGACCCGGTCGATCCAGCCGGTGTCCGCGCTGGCGTCGATCACCTCGGGCTGGTCGAGCAGGTCGAGCACGAAGCTCTTGTTCGTCGCCCCACCTTCGATGATCACCGTGGTGTTCGCCATGGCCCGGCGCAGCTTGCCGAGCGCCTCGTCACGGTCGCGGCCGTACGCGATGATCTTCGCGATCATCGAGTCGAAGTCGGCCGGGATGGTGTCGCCCTCGCTGACACCGGTGTCCACCCGGATGCCGGGGCCGCTGGGCAGGTCCAACCGGGCGATGCGGCCGGGCGACGGCGCGAAGTCACGGTCGGGGTCCTCGGCGTTGAGCCGCGCCTCGATGGCGTGCCCGCGCTCGGCCGGCGGCGCACCGACGAGGCGTCCACCGGTAGCGACGTGCAGCTGTGCCTTGACCAGGTCGAACCCGGTGGTCAGCTCGGTGATCGGGTGTTCGACCTGCAGGCGGGTGTTGACCTCGAGGAACGCGAACAGCCGGTCACCGGGGTGGTAGAGGAACTCGACGGTCGCCGCGCCGCGGTAACCGACCGCCACGGCCAGCCGCTCGGCCGACGTCTTCAGCTCGGCGGCCTGCGCCGGGTCGAGCACCGGCGACGCCGACTCCTCGATGACCTTCTGGTTGCGTCGCTGCACCGAGCAGTCGCGGACACCGAGCGCCCACGCGGTGCCCTGCCCGTCGGCGATCACCTGGACCTCGACGTGCCGGGCCCCGGTGACCAGGCGCTCCAGGAAGACGATGCCGCTGCCGAACGCCCGTGCCGCCTCCTGGCTGGTGCGCTCGTACGCGTCGACCAGCTCGGCCTCGTTCCTGATCACGCGGATGCCGCGCCCACCACCCCCGGCGGTCGCCTTCAGCATCAGCGGGTAGCCGATCTCGGCCGCCGCGGACCGGGCGGCGGCAAGGGTCTCGACAGCGCCACGGCTCCAGGGCGCGACCGGCACGCCGACCTTCTCGGCGATCAGCTTCGAGCCGATCTTGTCGCCGAGCTGGCGCATGGCGTCCGCGCTCGGCCCGACGAAGGTGACGCCGATCTTCTCGCACAGCTCGGCGAACGCCGGGTCCTCGGCGACGAAGCCCCAGCCGACCCAGGCGGCGTCGGCCCCGGTCTCGGTCAGGGCGCGCTCCAGCACCGCCAGGTTGAGGTACGGACGGGCTGACGCCGGGCCGAGATCGTAGGCGATGTCCGCTTCGCGGACGAATGTGGCGTTGCGGTCGACGTCGGTGTAGAGAGCCACCGTTTCGAGCTGGATGCCGGTCTCCGCGGCCAACTCGCGGACCGCGTGGATGAGCCGCATGGCGGCTTCACCACGGTTGACGATGGCGACACGGTTGAACACCCGAAAGACCCCTTAGCTAGACCTCGACCTGCATGCAGCGAGACGACGGCTCCCCGCAGTGATCACCTTTCCGCGTGGCGGCGGCCAGCGCTATGGCGCAACCACCGAACCGACAGTCGCTCAGTTGTAGGAAGTGCACAAAACTTTTTGGCGTCCCCGGGGAGGGCGTCGACCTCCACCGACCCACCCCGGCCGGGACCGCCACGGTACCCGCCATGGGCGCAGCGGCGGCCACGCGCCGGCGGCGCACCTGGAACTGTCACCCCCGGTCGGACAATCAGGTCGACCGAAGGGACCCGATGACAGTTCTCGACACCCGGGCGCTCAACCGCGCGACGCTCGCCCGGCAGCTGCTGCTCGACCGCGCCGACCTGCCGGCCCTCGACGCCGTCGCCCACCTCGGTGGTCTCCAGGCCCAGGAGCCGCAGGAGCCGTTCATCGGGCTCTGGTCGCGGCTGCGCGCGTTCGACCCGACGGTGCTGTCGACGCTGCTGACCGAGCGCCACGTGGTGCGGACGCACCTCATGCGCCGCACCGTCCACCTGCTCACCGCCGACGACGCCGTGGCCTGGCGCCCCCGCCACGACACCATGCTGAGACAGCGGGTGCTCGCTGTCTATCGCGGCGCGCTCGACGGGGTGGATCTCGACGACCTCACCGCTGCCGCCCGGGCGTTGATGGCCGACGGCGAGCCGCGCTCGATGCCGGAGATCGGGCGGGCGCTCGGCGAGCACTGGCCGACGTCGGAGCCACGGGCGTTGGGCGAGATGGCTGTCGCACTGCTCCCGATGGCACAGCTGCCGCCGCGCGGGGTGTGGCGGGCGAAGGCGGGCGTGCGCTACGCCCTGCTCACCGCGTGGCTCGACCGGGAGCTCGACCCGTCGAGCGCGCAGAGCGCCGATCCGGTCGGTCAGGTGCTCGTACGCCGCTATCTGGCCGCCTTCGGCCCGGCTGCCTCGGCCGACCTGCGCGCCTGGTGCGGTCTCGCCGGGCTGCCGGCTGCGGTGACCGCGATGCGCGACGAGCTGGTCACCTTCCGCGACGAGCGCGGCCGGAAGCTGATCGACCTCCCCGACGCGCCGCGCCCCGACCCGGAGACGCCCGCACCGGTGCGGTTCCTGCCGGCGTTCGACAACGCGATCCTCGGCTACGACGACCGCAGCCGGATCATCGACGACGCGCACCGTCTCCTCTCGGTGGCCGGCGAGCGCGTGGTGCTCGTCGACGGCCGGGTCGCGGCGACCTGGACCGTCGAGTCGGGCACGGTGACCGTCAGCCCACTGCGGGGGCTCTCCCCGGCCGAGCGGGAGGCCGTGGGGGAGCAGGGGCAGGCACTCGCGTCCTTCCTCTCCGAGCACGAGAGCGACCGGGTCCGGGTCGATCCGTCTCCCTGACGACGGACGGCGGGATCGGGTTGTATCGATGCCTGTCGACTGCCATGCTGTGGTTCGGTAGTGCTCGGGGAGCCAGCGCGCACCAGTTCTCCTCCGGTCCACAGGGCGCACGAGGTGGCCACGTCACCCGTGCCGGGCAGCCTCGTCGGCGACCGGAAGCCCGAGCGCGGCACCGGCCACCCCCTCGGTCATCGGTGCCCGGCAACCACGGAGGTACCGATGCTCCGCATGTTCCTCGCTGTCACGACCATGGCGCTGGCCGCCTGGACCGGAACGACCACCGCCGCCGAGGCGACACCCACGCCGTCTTCCACCCCGACACCGTCGGCGACACCGACGCCGACCTGCCCACCGGCGTTGCCGATCAGCGCGAGCGTGGCCGGGGCCACCACCACGAGCCTGACCATCTCGTACTCCATCTTCTTCCGCCCACCCTGCGGCTACGACCCGCCGATGACCGTCAGCCTCTTCACCAGTCGCGAGGACGCCCAACAGTGGCGGGCCGTCGTCGCCGAGAGTGTCTCCGGGCCGGAGCGCAACGGCTCGGTGACCATCGACCGGCTGACGCCCGGCACCGAGTACTGGTACCGGTTCACCGACGTGGAGGGCCGGCGGGACCCGTACGTGGTCGCCTCGGGGCGCACCGCCGCGCTGACCTCGTGCCGTGCGACGGCCACGATCGACACCCACTGGGGCGGCGGTTTCGTCGCGACGGTCACCGTCCGCAACACCGGGACGCTGCCGCTGGACCGGTGGCGCGTCTCCTGGCGGTGGTCCGGTGACGAGCGGGTCCAGGCGGCCTGGGGCGGGGTGGCCGAGACGGCCGGCATCGACGTCATGGTGCGCAACGCGTCGTACAACGGGGCGTTGGCGCTGGACGCGGCGACGACCTTCGGTCTGCTCGTGGCGACCAGTGCGGTGCCCGACGGCCTGACCCTGACGTGTGAGCGGTGAACGACGTCCGCCCCGCTCCGCGTCGACGGCGGGAGCGGGGCGGACGTCGTGCCGGTCAGGGCTTGCGGGCCACCGCGCCGTAGGCGTCGATCCCCACGGCGTCGGGAGTCTCCGGCCGCCACAGCGGGATCGGCACCAGGCCCGGCTCCACCATCATCAACCCGTCGAAGCAGCTTTCGAGCTCCTCCGGGCTGCGCAGGATGTACGGGACCCCGCCGCTCTGCGCCAGCCGCTCGGCACCGGAGACCACCGCCGGGCTGGTGTTGGTGCCGTCCCAGAGCACCAGGTGCGAGCCGGACGGCACCGCGTCCATCGTGCGCCCGACGATCGAGCGCACCACGTCCAGGTCGGGCTCGTAGCCCATCACACCCATGTACATCACGGCGATGGGCTGGTTGAAGTCGAGCGTCTGCGCCGCCTCGGCGAGGATCTTCTCCGGGTCGTGGTAGTCGGCCGGAACGTAGGTGGTGACCCCCTCCGACGTCGTGCTGGCCAGCAGCGCCCGCGCGTGCACCAGCACCATCGGGTCGTTGTCCACGTAGACGATGCGCGAGTCGGGCGCGACGGCCTGGGCGACCGCGTGCGTGTTCTGCATGGTGGGCAGGCCGGTGCCGATGTCCAGGAACTGCCGGATGCCCGCCTCGGCCGCGAGGTGGTGGACCGCCCGCACCAGGAACACGCGGGACTGCTGTGCCATGAGGACGATCTCCGGGTAGACCTCGGCGACGGCGTCGCCGGCCGCCCGGTCGGACTGGAAGTTGTCCTTGCCACCCATCCAGTAGTTCCAGATCCGTGCCGCGTGCGGCACGTCGGGCTGAAGTTTCGCGGCGAGTTCGGGGTCCGGGCCGGCCATGCCTGGCTCCTATCGAGGGGTCGTCAGCTGGAGGTCACCACGGCGGTACGACCGGGATCGTACTCCGGGGGTGTCCACACTCGACCGGCGGTGGACGCACCGCCGGCCTGCGAATCGGGGCCGCTGTCACCGGTGGACCACCCCGTTCTCGTACGCCCACACGACGGTCTGCAGCCGGTCCCGGGCGCCGATCTTCGCCATCGCCCGCCCGAGGTGTGACTTGACGGTGCTGGTCTCGATGAAGAGCTGCTCGGCGATCTCGACGTTCGACAGGCCCTGCGCCAGCAACTCCACGATCTCGGTCTCCCGCGCGGTCAACTGGTGCGCCGCCGCGGCGTCGGAGCGGGGAGCGGGCGTGCGCCTGGCGAACTCCGAGATCACCCGACGGGTGACGGCCTGGTCGACGAGTCCGTAGCCGCTGGCCAGGCGACGGATCGCCTCGATCAGGTCCTCGGGCTCACAGTCCTTGAGGATGAATCCGCTGGCACCGGACTCCAACGCGCCGAAGACGTACTCGTCGAGGTCGAAGGTCGTCACGACGAGCACCGCCGGTGGCGTCCCGGTCGCCTCGGCGACGATCCGCCGGGTAGCGGTGAGCCCGTCGCCGTGCGGCATCCGGACGTCCATGCAGATGACGTCCGGTTGCAGCCGGCGGGCCAGTTCCACAGCGGCGGACCCGTTCGACGCCTCCGCCACGACCTCGATCCCACCGTCCTGTTCCAGGATGACGCGGAAGCCGGCGCGGACGACGGCCTGGTCGTCGACGAGCATCACTCTGATCATGCTGGGGCCTCTTCCGTCGGCCGTGAGGTGGCGGCACCGTTCGTCGGGAGTGTCGCGGTGACTGACCAGCCACCGGCAGCCGTCGGCCCGGCGGTGAACGTCGCCCCGATCAGCTGGGCGCGTTCGCGCATGCCCACCAGGCCGACACCACCGGCTCGCGCCGCCGGCACGCGCCGCGGCGCGGCCGGGTCGTTCACCACCTCCAGCGACACCGAGCGGGGCGCGAAGCGGAGCACCACCCGTGCCGCGGCGCCCGGAGCGTGCTGGCGGGCGTTGCTGAGCGACTCCTGCGCGATCCGGTAGAGCGCGACGTCGGCGATCGGCGGCACCTCGCGGTGTTCGCCCTCCCGGACGAACTCCACCGCGCCGGCGAGGTTGCCAGCGGTGCGTACCAGGTCGTCGAGCATGCCCAGCCCCGGGACCGGCGCGGCACCGTCGGCGCCCTCGTGCCCCGGTCTGCCGCGCAGCACACCGACGACCAGCCGCAGGTTGTCCAGGGTCTCCTTGCCCTGACTGCGGATCCAGGCCACGCCGGCCTTCGCGGCCGCCGGGTCCCGGTCGATCAGCCGCTCGACTGCGGCGGCCTGCACGACCATGCCGGAGAGGTGGTGGGCCGCCACGTCGTGCAACTCCCGGGCCATCCGGGAGCGCTCCGCGCCGATCGCCGCCTGGACCTTCGTGTGCTGCTCCCGGATCGCCTCGTCCGCGCGTACCCGGACCAGCTCGACGTAGCGCCGGTGGGTGGCCACGTAACCGCCGACGAAGGTCGCGCTGGCGTAGGTCAGGGCGCTCGCCGAGACGTACGCGAGTGCCGTCAGCCCATCCGGGATCAGCACGACCGCCGCCCCGACCGACTCCACCGCCACGGCCGCCCCGACGGCCAGCAGCGCACGCCGAACCGGCAGCAACGACCCGACGGTGTACGCCGCGATGAACGGGGCGATGCCCCGGATCGTCGCCTCCTCGGGCAGGGATACGCCGATGATGGGCAGTTGAAGGCCGACGATGAGCCCGAGGCAGAGCAGTGGTCGGACCCGACGCAGGCACAGCAGCATCGCCTGCGCGCTGCACACGGCGATGAGCAGCCAGGCCCGCGCCGGGTCGAACGTCACCCCCTCCGCCGGTGCGACGAACCGGAACAGCACCGTCAGCAGGACGAACGTCGAGACGGTCAGCGTCGCCGCCAGCAGGCAGTCGCGGGGGAACACTCCGGTCAACCCGAGCCGGTTGAGCCGTCCGTCGAGCCATTTCGTCAGTCGGGTGCCGGGTTCGGTGTCGGTGTGATCCCTCATGCGGTGCGCATCCTTGCTCCGGATCGTCCCGGGTCGGGCGGGTCAGTAGGAGATGCTAGGCGCGAGCAGGTGGAACTCCACGGCGAACCAGCCCGCGCCGGCGAGAGCGAGCACTGTCAGGCCGCTACCGGCGATCCGCCGCCAGCCGACGTGGCGTCGCACGTCGTCGACCAGCCGGACCGTGGCGGGCAGCACTCCGAGCAGGCCGATCAGCTGCAGCACCTGGATGGCGCGCAGGACGGCCCCGGGGACGTCCTGCAGGCTCATGATGGTGATGATGCTCAGCACCCAGCCGGCAAACGCGAGCAGCGTGCCGGCGACGGCGAGGCGGCTCAGGATCCGCGCGGTACGCCCCGCCCGGTCCCGGGGCGCGCGACCCAGTCGACGGCGGACGATCGCGCCGACCGGCCAGGACAGCACGGTGAGCAGGAGCACGACTGTCGACACGGCCAGCACCGGGACAGCCAACGCGGAGGCGCGGGCGGGCTCGACGGGCAGCAACGTGAACGCGGAGTCGAAACTGATCGCCTCGACCCGGTCGTCGCTCGCCCGCATGGCGATCGTGCGCTGCCCACCGACCTCACGCCAGACCCAGGGCGCCACCTCCTCGTAGTGGGCGGGGGAGTCGGAGAGTGGACCCGGCACCATCAGCAACCGGTTACCGTCGGTGACGCTGACCGTCGTCCGACCGACCAGGCCGATCACCGTCAGGAAGTTGCTCCGGATCGCTCGTGAGGACTCGTACGTGCCGGCCGCCAGCGCGGCGTGCGCGGCGGTGGTCGGCGGGTCCACAGTGGTGCCCGGCTGGTCGTCACCGGCGGGGAAGTAGCGGTCGGCGAAGCCGTTCACGATCGACTCGCGAAGCTCCTGGCTGTCGAGCGCGCCGGAGCCGTTGCTGTTGAGGGAGAGGAAGATGCCGGCCCGGTCGTCGGGGTAGATCTGCAGGTGGGAGTGGAAGTACTTGGTGTCGCCGCCGTGGCCGAGGATCCGGTGGCCGTTGCGGTCCTCGGTGAAGAAGCCGAGGGTCATCCGGGGTCCGTCGGCCAGCGTGCCCAGCGAGGTCGAGTCGAGTGCCGGCCGCTGCATCAGGTCGCGGGTGGGTTTGTCCAGCAGGGGCGCGAAGCCCACCGGCTCGCCGAGCTGGGCGATCATGAATCGCGCCATGTCCGTCGCCGGGGCGCTCAGCGCACCGGGCGGGGGCGTGCCGACGATCTCGAACGGCGCTGCCGGCCCGGCGGAGGTGTCGTACCCGTTGGACATCCGGTCGCGCAGCGCTGCCGGGAGGGGCTGCTCGAAGGTCGACGACGGCATGCCCGCGCGGTCCAGGATGTTGCGCTGGACGTACTCCTCGAAGCGCGTCCCGCTGACCCGTTCGACGATGTAGCCGGCGAGGGCGTTGCTGTAGTTGGAGTAGGCGGGGACGGTGCCCGGCTGGTAGATCTGCTCGGGTGGGTCGGTCACCAGGGCCCTGCGCAGGTCGACGGTGCCGCCCTCGGTGCCGATGAGGCCGGCGATCCGCTCCTCGAAGCCGGCGGTGTGCGTCAGCAGGTGCCGCAGGGTGACGGCCCGCTCGTAGTGGCGCGGCAGGTCGAAATCGAGGTACGTCTCGACGTCGGCGTCGAGGTCGAGCTTCCCGCCCTGTACGAGTTGCAGCACGGCGGTGGCGGTGACCAGCTTCGACACCGATCCCATCCGGAACAGGTGCCGGCCCGGGTCCACCGGCACGGCCGGGTCACCGTCGGCACCGGTGTCGGCGTACCCGTACCCCCGGGTTGTGACGATCCTGCCGTCGTGTACGACGGCGACCGTGGCGCCGGCGATGCCGGTACGGTCCAGCGCCGCCGGCAGCAGGCCGTCGAGCCAGGCGTTGACGTCGGTGTCGGTCAGAGCCGAACCCGCCCCGCCGCCGGCCGCGGGTGCCGCCGGAGCGGCGATGGGCGGTGCGGGGTTGTGCTGCGGTGCGCCGCAGCCGGCGACGCTCACGGCGATGACGACGGTGGCCGCCACCACCGCGCCGAGCCGGACGAAAGATCGCCCCGACCGGGGTGAGCCGGGGGCGGGAAGAGGAAGTGATCGCATCGTCTGCCAGTGCCTTTCCTGGCGAACGGGTGTCCGGAGCAGGTCCGTACGGCGTCACCCGAGGCCATGGAACAAGCCTGTTCGAGGGATCGGCCCCCGCCATCTGGCGCAGGACGGCACTGCGCCTACGACCTGAGGAGGAGGGGCGGCTGCGTCGATGGTCCCTCCTGTTGGAGCGTTTGATCTAGCGGGGTTTGACGCGGATGCGGCGGCCGGGCAGTCGGTGGTTCAGGACGTGGGCCCGACCCACCGCCGAGGGATGACCCGCTGCGGTGGCTGATGAAGCCGCAACATCCACAATGTGGCAAAACGACGGCCCCGGATACCAATCCGGGGCCGTCGCTGTAGCTGGGGCTCGGGTCAGGCAGCGATGAGACTGCTCTGGTGGGTCACCGCGGGTAGCGGGGGATGTTGCCGGTGAACTTGCCGTCCACCGACGTGGCGGGGAGAGTCGCCGGGGCCTTCCCCTTCTCCACCCAGTTGACCAGGGCGTCGAGGTCGGCGCCCGGGTTGACCAGCGGGCCGGTGCTGAACAGCGGCGTTCCGCAGTGGTCCACGCCGGGCAGCAGGAAGAGGCGGTAGAAGTCGTCGACTCGCTTGTTCCCGCCGAAGAAAGCGTTGACGTGCTTGCGGTAGTCGACTGTGCCCTGGGTCGGGATCAGCTGGTCCGACTGACCGTGCCACGTGAGCAGCTTGCCGCCGGCCTTGGCGAACGCCGACAGGTTCGGGTCATTGTTGCCGATGATGTCGTCGTACTGCCTGGTCGCTGAGGTGAAGAGTCGCGTGAACGTCTGGTAGGTCAGCTTGGTGCTGTCGAATGACGGGTCTTTCGTCACGAAGTACTTGGCCCACTGGTCGGGTACCTGGAAAGGTGCGCCAGGATTGGCGATGAAATTGAACGCGGAACCCTTGTTCTGGCCGTACCAGAGCTTCTTGCCGATCGGCGAGACCGGGCCGGCCCAGATCTTGTTCACCGCGTCGGCGACCGCCCTGGTGATAGTGATCTCCTTGCCTTCGCAGGCGACTTTCCTGCCGACCAGCCGACGGGCGTCCCACGTGCAGTCCTGCGGGTTGTCGATGACGCCGTCCCGGACGCCATCGAGGGTGTCGCAGGCCGCGACCGCCGCGGTGTTGAAGGCGGCCAGTTCGCACTGCGAGGGGGCGACCTTCTCCTCGTTGTAGACCGCCTGTGACCACAGTGTAGCGATCTCGAACCGGTTCCACTCGATCGCCGGCGCGTTCGCCAGGATGCCCTGGAAGTCCGTCGGGTGGTTCTGCGCCTCCGCGTAGCCCTGGCGGCCGCCGGTCGAGCAGCCGGTGAAGTACGAGTACGTCACCGCGCGCCGGTAGAACCTCTTGGCCACGTCCTTGCCGATGACCGCCATATCGTGCACCGAGCGGGAGGCGAAGTTGGTGAGCAAACCGATGTTTGTCTTTCCGTCGGCGGTGAGACCCCAACTGGCGTCCAGGCCGGTCGTGACGCCGGCGTCGGTGGCCGCGCCGACGTATCCGCCCTTCACCGCGCTGATCAGCGGAACGCTCAGCTCACTGAGGTCGCCGGCGGAGTAACCGCTGCCGCCGGTGGCCTGGAAGCGTCCGTTCCAGTCCTTCGCATCCTGAGGGAGCGAGATCTTGATGGTGACGGTGTCGTTCGCGCCCGGATGGGTCACGACGACGCTGATGTCACACCAGTCCGGCACTGCCGTGATCGGCGGATTCTGCGGAAGCCCCGGGGTGGAGGGGAACGTGAAGTCGCCTCCGGCTCTGGAGGTCGCCGTGACCGACATCACCCTAGTGCCGGACGGGGTGGAGACGGGAACGGCGGTGCAGGTGGTGGCGGCGGTCGGGCCGCCGTCGCGCGTGGCGGCGTGGACGGCCACGGGCAGGAGGGAGGCCGCCAGCGGGACTGCCGCGGCCGTCAGGATCATCAAGCGTTGCTTCATGTCCACTACCCTCACCCGGCCGCAGCGGCCTGGCCCCAGGGTGAGGCACTGGTCTGCACCCTGGGGCCAGGACCCGGACCGCTCGATCGAGAGACGTCCGGGGTGTCACCCTCTACAGAAGGTGGACGCCGGTCAGTTCCTCGCTGAGCGTCCACAGGCGCTTGGCCTGGTCCGGGTCGACCGCGTGTGGCGCGACGCCCGAGAGGTCGTTGAAACCGCCGAGGTTCGCGGTGTCGGCATCGGTGTCCTGGGCGAGTTCAGCGATGTCGCAGTTCTCGCAGTAGACGCCGCCCAGGCCGGCAAGCTGCGGGCTCGTGGCGCACCACACCGGAGTCGCGGCGCCCTGCTCGGGTGTCTTGAGCTGCTTGCTCGGGTCGAGGATCGGGCTGCCGTCCGGGTTGGCCATGCCGGCCGCGGCGAGCTGCTCGGTCGTCAGATACTGCTTCAGCCCGGTGGCGACGATGCTGCCGGGATGAGCGGCGAAGGCGCGTACACAATCCGCCTGTCCGCGGCGGTCGAGCTCGACCGCGAACAGCGACATGGCTGTCTTGGACTGGCCGTACGCGGCCCAGGGGTCGTATGTGCGGTGTGTGAAGTTCGGGTCGTCGAACACGACGGGCGAGTGGCGGTGCCCGAGCGACGTGAGGGTGACGACACGGGCACCGCCAGCCGCTCGTAGAGCCGGCCACAACCGGGCCACGAGCTGGAAGTGACCGAGATAGTTGATCGACAGTTGGAGTTCGTTGCCGCGCGGGTCGCGTCCGAACGGGGCGGCCATGATCCCCGCCGATGCGACCAGGATGTGCGCGGGCCGGTTGGAGTCGACGAACTCCGCCGCCACCCGGTCGATCGAGGTCGCGTCGCTGAGGTCCAGGACCGCGTACTCCGCGGACGCGCCGACCAGCGCGTTGCGGGCTTTGGTCACGTCGCGGTCGAGGACCACGACGTGGGCGCCCGCGGCGCTCATCGCCAGCGCGGTCTGTAGTCCCAGGCCGGAGTTCGCGCCGGTCACGATCGCGGTCTTGCCGGTCAGGTCGACCGTGGCCAGAACGTCACGCGTCGTGGAGGCCGCATCGAATTGTGAACCGATAGGGTGCTGCGCCGTTGTCACCGCGTCTGTCCTTTCACTAGGCACTGAAGGGCGCGGTCCGCAGACACACGCCGAACTTGGAGCGTCCGATCAACCGGTGACGGTGTTGCGGGCTTCGATGGCTCTGAGCGTGTTCTTCAAGGCTTTACGCAGCACGCTCTTGCCGACCGAGCCCAGCACGATGCCGGTCAGACGGCCCTTGAGGTTCTTGCCCTCGCGGACCACGACGACGTCCAGGACCGTTGTCCCGTCCGGCTGCGCCCGCAGGGTGTAGGTGTGACCCGACCGGCCGCCCCAGATGTTGGAATCGGTCGTCGTCATGACCACGCGGCGGGGATTCGACCAGTCATAGCGCAGCCGCTCCCAGATGCCGCCCGAGCCTTCCGTGACGTCAGCCCAGGCAGCACCCTGGCCATGCACCGTCAGATACTCGTCGGCGCTGTTGCCGAACACCTCCGAACGGCCCGGTCCGAAATCGGTGAGCGCGGCGAGAACCTGCTCCGGCGTCGCGGTGGTCTTCTCCACAAAGTGAATCACGGGTAGTTGGCCCTTCTGGTTCTCCTGGCTGGTGTCCTCCCAGACTTTCCGACCGCGGACCCTGGCGACCCCGTGGCACACCCTGGTCCCCCGACCCGACTCCCTGGTGACCCGCCCGACTCGCCCCTGAGCTGCCATGAGGTTCCGATCAGCGACTCACAACGGGCACGTCGCTGCCGTGCTAGGCTCGTAAGAGGCCACTGGCCTCTAATATTGACGACAAGCCACGTCGGCGGGGACGGATCGGTCACTCCCGCCACCACACACCGGATGGGGTCGAGATGAACAAGACCTGGTTGATCACCGGAAGTTCGCGCGGGCTGGGCCGGCACCTCGCCGCAGCCGTCCTGGAGGCCGGTCACAACCTGGTGGCCACCGCCCGGCGTCCCGACCAGCTCGACGATCTCGTCGACAGCTATGGCGACCGGGTTCGCGCGATCGCGCTGGACGTGACCGACCCTGGCGCTGCCCGCGCCGCTGTCGCGACAGCGGTGCAAGCGTTCGGCCGGTTGGATGTCGTGGTGAACAACGCCGGGTACGCCGATGTGGCCTCGATCGAGGACATGCCCGAGGACGAGTTCCGGGCGCAGATCGACGCGAACTTCCACGGGGTGGTCAACGTGACCCGAGCCGCGTTGCCGACAATGCGTGAGCAGGGCAGCGGTCACATCATCCAGATCTCCTCCGTCGGCGGCAGGGTGGGTGGCCCCGGCTTGGGCGCGTACCAGGCGGCGAAGTGGGCGGTCGGCGGATTCTCCGAGGTGCTTGCCAAGGAGGTGGCGTCGTTCGGAATCAAGGTCACCGTCGCCGAGCCAGGTGGCATGCGCACCAACTGGGCCGGCTCCTCGATGAGGATGCTGGCAATCAGTGACCCCTACAAGCCGGTCATCGAGCCGGTGCTCGCCCGCCTGCGTGCCGCCGACGGCAATCAGCCGGGCGACCCGGCGCGGGTCTCCCAGGTGATCCTGAACCTCACCGAGGTTCCCGATCCGCCGGTCCATCTGCTGCTGGGCGCCGATGCGGTGGCAGTGGCACAGGCTGCCGCGACAGCCCTCGCCGCCTCGGACGCCAAGTGGCGCACGGTGAGCGAGTCCGTCAGCTACGACAGCTGAGTGGCGTCGCGCGGCCCGCTGCTGCTCGCTGGACAACGTGCGAGGAGCGATCGGGAGGCGCGTAGGGTAGCCGCCAGTAGCGGGCGGTGTCGGGGAACCTCAGGGGTAGAGCCATGGGTACCAACGGTCAGCCACCGAGCTTTCAACGTGCCCGCAACCCCGAACAGCGCGAGGCGCGCAGACGCGCGATCCTCGAGGTGGCGGCGCAGCTCTTGACCGAGATGCCGGTCAGCGACATCAGCCTTCGCGAACTCGCCCGGCGGGTCGGGTTGTCGAAAACGAACGTCGTCCGCTACTTCGAGACCCGCGAGGCGGTCTTCTTCGCCCTGCTCAACCAGTCCATCGACGAGTGGCTCGACGACCTTCCGGCCGAACTGCCACCCGCGACGGGCACCCCACCGTCTCCCGCCGCCGTGGTGGACGCCCTGGCGCGGTCGGTAGCCAGCCGCCCGCTGATCTGTGAACTCTGGAGTTCGCTCGGTACCGAACTCGAACGCAACATCTCCGCCGACGCCGTCCGGGCGTTCAAACTCACCCACACGGACCTGCAGGTCCGGCTCGCCGGGCTGCTCAGACAACGCATCCCCGCGTTGACCGTACCGGCATCCCGGGAACTCGTGGCCCTGTCGATCCTGCTGATCGCCGGCCTCTGGCCGTTCGCCAATCCGTCGCCGGCCGTCGCGGAGGCGGTGCAGGACCCGCTGCTCGCCCACTCCCGCGTCATCTTCGCCGACCGGCTCAGCCGTGCGCTGCTCGTCACGATCACCGGCCTGTTGCTGGTGTAGTCCCTACCCGGGGCTCGCGGCCCGCCCGCGACGGGCGAACCGCCGCGTAGTAGTTTCGACTGGGGGAAAACGTGCCGAGTGACAACATTGGTTCTGAGCTGCTCGGCCGACACCGTGAGCGCGACCTGCTCGATCGGCTGATGCGTGACGTCCGGGCCGGCCAGAGCCGGGTGCTGGTGCTGCGCGGCGAGGCCGGCGTCGGCAAGACCGCGCTGCTGGACTACGTGACCGAGCGGGCAGAGCCCGATCGCGTGGTGCGGGTCGCGGGCGTCGAAGCGGAGACCGACCTGGCGTACGCGGCGCTGCAGATGCTCTGCGTTCCGCTGCTGAGGCACCTGGATCGGCTCCCCGAACCGCAGCGCGACGCGCTTGCCACCGCGTTCGGTCTCCAGGTAGGTCGTCCGCCGGACGGGTTGCTCGTCGGTCTCGCGGTGCTCGGCCTGCTCGCCGAGGCGGCGGCCGAACAACCGCTGGTCTGCGTCGTCGACGACGCGCAGTGGCTGGATCGCATGTCCGAGATCATCCTCACCTTCGTCGCCCGCCGCCTCGACGCGGAATCGGTCGCGTTGCTCCTCGCTGTGCGGAGCGCCACCGACGAGCAGCTACTCGGCGGCCTGCCCGAGCTGCGGATCGACGGCCTGCCCGAGGCGGACGCGCGAACGCTCCTGGACAGGGCGATACCGGGACTGGTCGACACCCAGGTTCGAGATCGGATCATCGCTGAGACCCGCGGCAACCCACTCGCGCTGATCGAGCTGCCCCGTGGTCTGTCCCCGGCGGAGCTGGCGTTCGGATTCGGCGGACACACCGCGACGCCGCTGGCCGGCCGGGTCGAGGAAGGCTTCCAGCACCGTATCGCGGCGCTGCCGGCCGACAGCCGGCGGCTGCTACTGACCGCCGCGGTAGAGCCGATTGGAGACGTGTCGCTGCTCTGGCGTGCCCTGAGCCGGCTTGGTGTGGGTCCCGGCGCGGCGGTGTCGGCGGAGGCGGCCGGTCTGGTCGAACTGGGCACCCGGGTACGACTGCGTCACCCGCTGGTGCGCTCGGCGATCCGCCGCTCGGCCGAACCCGCCGAACTGCGCGCGGTGCATGGGGCTTTGGCCGACGTCACCGACCCACGGCAGGATCCGGACCGGCGTGCCTGGCACCGGGCACACGCTGCCGTGGGGCCGGACGAGGAGGTCGCCGGTGAGCTGGAACGCTCGGCCGGTCGAGCGTTCGCCCGCGGCGGCCGGGCTGCGGCTGCCGCCTTCCTCGAGCGGGCTGCCGAACTCACCGCCGATTCGACGGCCCGCGCCCGCCGGATCCTGGCCGCGGCGCAGGCCCGATTCGCCGCCGGCGCCACCGAACAGGTGGCCGGCCTGCTCGCCGCCGCCGAGCTGAGTCACCTGGACCCGGCGCAGCGCGCCGAGATGGAGCGGTTGCGGGCCCGGGTCGCGTTCGCTCTCAACTCCGGCCGGGCGGCGGTTCCGCCGATCCTCGAGGCCGCCCGCCGGCTCGAGGCGCTGGACCCGGCCGCAGCCCGGGAGACGTACCTCTCGGCGGTCGGCGCGGCCTTGAACGCCGGACGGTTCGGCGGCGACGACCTGCGGCTCGTCGCCCGGGCCGCCCGACGAGTACCCGAGGGTTCGGACCCGGCCGGTCTGCTTCTGGCGGCCTTCACCGCGTGGAGCCTGGATGGGCAGGCCGCAGCAGTGCCGCTCTTCTCCCGGGCGCTGCACGCGGTCACCGTGGAGACCGATGTGGACCTGGCCTGGCTGGTCGGTCTGGTTCTGCACGAGGTGTGGAACGACGTCGCCTTTCACACGCTTACCGGACAGGCCGTGAACTTCGCCCGGGAGACCGGGCGGCTCTCACTGCTGCCCACCGCGTTGACGTTCCGGGCCACCGCGCTGATCTTCGCCGGACAGTTCGCCGACGCGTCCGATCTGCTCGACGAGGCCGGGGCTCTCGCGTACGCGGCAGGGCTGTCGCCACACCCGGCCACCGCAGTGATCCTGGCCGCGCACCGGGGCCGCGAGGAGCCGGCCATCGAGCTGATCGATGCCTTGACCAAGGAGGCAGAGGCCGGCGGCATGGGTTGGTTGCTCAGCGTCGCCGGTTACAGCAAGGCGGTGCTGTTCAACGGGCTCGGCAACTACCCGGCGGCGTTGGACGCCGTTCGATGGGCGACCGAGCAGGACGACCTTGCCGTTCAACAGTGGGCGCTCGGTGAGTTGGTCGAGGCTGCGACGCGCTCAGGTGCACACGCCGTCGCGGCTCAGGCACGCGAACGCCTCGCCGAGCGGACCAGCCTGGCAGAGACGGATTGGGCGCTCGGTACGCAGGCCCTCGCGGACGCGCTCGTCGCGGTGGACGCGGAAGCGGACGAACGCTACCGGACGGCCATCGAGCGGCTCGCCACCACGCAGCTCGGTCTGCAACTGGCCCGAGCCAGGCTGCTGTACGGGGAGTGGCTGCGCCGGTCGAACCGCCGTGGCGACGCCCGAACCCAGCTGCGGTCGTCCTACGAGGCGTTCACGGCGATGGGGGCGGAGGCGTTCGCCCAGAGGGCGGGCCGGGAGCTGGCTGCCACCGGCGAGACGGTCCGCAGGCGTGCCGTCGGCGTACCAGCTGAGCTGACCCCGCAGGAGACGCAGATCGCGCGGCTGGTCGCGGCTGGCCGGACTAACCGGGAGATCGGTGCCGCGTTGTTCCTCAGCGCGCGTACGGTCGAGTGGCACCTGCGCAAGATTTTCGCCAAGCTCGGCATCGGTGGCCGCCGTGAGCTGCGCGCGGCGATCGACGTCAGTTCGCCGCGACCATGAGGCCGCCGTAGCCACCCGCTACGACAAACCGGCCGTCCGGTTCCACGCCGTCCTGACCATCATCATCATCTGCGAATGGCTCCGACCGAGCTTGTGAACCACGCCTTAGCCCTCGGTCAATCCGTCGGCGATGGCATCCTGCGCCTCCGCCGTGGTCAGGTAGCGGATGCTGTCGTGCGCGTGCGCCCCGTTGTGGACGAGGAAGGACCGCACCGCAGGCCCGAACATCGGCCGCAGATCCTTGGTCAGTGCCACCACGTCGCCCGCGTCGGCGATGTTCGTCCAGACCCGCACCGATCCGGGCCAGTGACCACGGGGCCCGCCACGATCATCGGTGTGCGGCGGCGGCGACAGCCGATCGAAGATCAACTGGCGGACGCCGATGGGTGAGCCCAGCGTGACGAAGGCTCGGACCTGCCATTCCGGGTGCGCGCAGAGGGCCTCGTAGGCGACGACGCTGCCCAGCGAGTGCGCCACGACCACCCTGGTGTCGGGCGCGACGACTGCCTCGACGCGGGACATCACCTCCCGCCGCAGATCCGGCTCGAGCAGGTACCGGCGTACCTGGCGCAGATCAGCCACCAGGAGGCTGTCGAGCGCAGCGGGAACCCGTTGGTAGGCGGCGGCGAAGAAGCGCGAGTTGCTCAACGCGCGTAACGCCGCCTGCACTCCGATGGGCGTCCGCGCCAGGGTGCGGGCCTCGGGGGGCACGACGGCGGCGTCGACCACCGACGCCTCGCGCCACCAGGCGCGGAGAAGCTCGGATTCGTACTCGCTCTCCACCACACCACCGACATCCACTGCTGTCCCGCCGAGGAGCCGCCCCGGTGGACGGAACAGGTTCCCGTAGAAGGCGCAGGCGAGGTCCGTGGAGCCGGGCAGAAGGTGCCGGACCGCCGGCAACCAGGCCTGTTGCATGGTGCCGGCATTCGCGTACTGGTGCCCGATCCCGTGCACCCCGACGATCAGTGGCACGCTGGTTCCTCCGGCTCGGGAATCCCGCTCACGCGGGCGTCAACGCGAACGCGACAACGCCTGCCGCGCATCCGACGAGCACTGTCGACGGCCCGCCGAATTCGACAGCCGCGATGGGTGAGTTGAGTTCGATGCGGTGCCGCTGATGGCCCTCGGGTGACAGGATCACGATGATGTTCTGCAGACCGACGGCGATCGTCGACGTCTCGGCCTCGACGCCAACGGCCGTGACAAGTGCGTTCAAGGTCTGCCAGGGCTCCGGTGGGCCGCCCCGGCCCCAGCGAACCCGTCCGCTGCGACACTCGTTTAGCGACAACCGGTACAGCGCCTGGCCGCTTCCGCAGTAGACGGTGCCCAAGGTGGGGTCGACAGCGAGGCAGGTCACCGGCGCGTCGAAGCGAAGCCCGCCGAGGCGACGGCCGGTGGCCACATCCCACCACTGGACCATGGCGCCTGCGCTGACGGTGAACGCGATGGTGACGTCCTCCCCGTTCACCACCCGGACGGCCAGAACCGGGTCCCGGTGCTGCCACGGGCGGCCGAGCCGTCGAGGTGCCCCCTCGATGTTCCACGCCTCGATCGCGTGCTCGATGACGCCGAGCCAGGGTGACCCCAGATCGGCGGCCTTGCAGACGAGTACCCGTTGCCCGTCCACCACGGCCAGGTCGGCTGCGCGCTGTGGCCGGATCGAGCTGTGGGAGAAGCGGCGCAGGCGGACCTGGCGATCCAGATCCCAGATCTGTACGTACCCGTCGTCACCAGCAGTCACCGCGTGTGGCACACCGGCGATCCGATGCACGGTCAACGACCGGATCCAGCCGTTGTGCGCCGCCCACGGCAACCGCACCTCAGTGCCATCGGAGAACCGAAAGAAGCGGATTTCGCCGAACTCGCCGACGGTCAACACCGCGAGATCCTCCCCGAGTTGGACGCGGGCCATCGCCTGCACGCCGCCCTGGCGTGGCCCGGCTCCCGACGCCGGTCCGTCCGGGCTGGTGGGTCGCCACACCGCCAGCGCCGCCTCCTCTGTCGCGGCGACGACGACCATGCCCTCGCCGGCGTCGAAGGCCGCGATGGCGTCGATGCGACCCTCGACCGACCGCTGCCGGACGCTGGTCTGGTCGGTCGGGTGTTGCAGCTCCTCCACCACACCATCGGCGTAGCCCAGCAGAACGCGACCGCCGACGCCGGCCGTCAGGCAGGTGACGCCGGGAAGGCGGCGCCGGTACCCCTTGCCGCTTGCCACATCCCAGATGGTCAGGTCATCGCCGGCGAGGACCAGGACAAAGAACGCCGTGTCGTCGTCCAGGATCGTGAGCGCGGTGATCCTTCCGCGCGCGACTTGATCGACGTACTCGATCTTGTCGAGTCGCTGCCCCTTGAAGACGGTCACCTGACCATCGGCGCCACCGACGAGCACCATCGGCCCGTCCGCCGTGGGCAGAACGGCCAGCCGCTCGACCCGGGCTGGTCTGGGCAGAGGCCGACTCTCCAGTGCCTGACCGTCGGCCAGGCACCAGGTGTGCACGGTCCCGTCCGCGTCCCCAGCGCAGCCGAAGCCGCCTTCGTCCGATGTTCCGGCGGTCAGGGCCGTCACGGTCAGACCCTCCAACAGGAACGGTTCCGCGACCAGATCGGCTGTGGACAGGTCCCAGACCCGGGTGCCACCGCTGCGGCCGGTGGTGAGAACGACCGGCAGGCCGGACCGTTGGCCGATCGCCAGGCAGGTGACGCCACCGGTGTGGGCGAACCAACTGCGTAGCATGTGTCCGGACTCACCATCGAAGATTCGTACGATCCCGTCGCCGCTCGCGGTGACGAGGACGGTGCGCCCGTCGACGGTGGTGGTCACCATGTCGGTGATGGTCCTGGTGTGTCCCTGCCAGGCACCGGTGACCCTCGGTCGTGCGTCCAGATCCCACATCCGCACCGTGCCGTCGGCCGAGCCGCTGATGATCAGTGGCCGTTCCTCCACCACTCCCGTGGTGACCGCGTGGATCGGGCCTGTGTGCCCCCGCCAGGGCGGGCCGAAGGGGCGCAGCGACCCGAGATACCACGGGCGGAGGAAGCCGTCCGCGCCGGCGGTGACGATGACGTCCTCGTCCCCGACCCGCACCGCGGTCATCGCATGGACGGCCTGAGTGTGTGCGTCCCGGCTCGCCACCGGCCCCGTCCAGAGCACCCGACGGCCCCATCTCTCCAGATGCGAGCTGGAGACACGGCCGTCGGAGAAGCCTCGCACCACCACCTTGGCGTCGCCGTGGTCGATGACAAGCAGAGCCGTGACCGCCGACGTCACCGTCCCCAGGTCGATTCCGTCCGACGTCGGAGAGTCGTCGCCGCGTATCGAGGCGATCTGCTCTCCGGTGAGCGCGTGCCAGAGATGGCTGTGACCGTTCGACGTGCCGGTCAGAATGACCGGATCGCCAGCCAGGTGGGTCGTGACGATCGCGGTGAGCTCGTACGGGTGCCGGAATGGTTTGATCAACTCTGGTACATCGGTGGAATCGCGTCGTAACCAGGCGAGTCGTCGGCGGCTGCGCCGGTCGATCGTCTGCATCTCTGGCCCCGCCGAGCTTCCCGTCGAGATGCGCACAGCGCGAATCCGACGCCCCAGCGCCGCGACGCCGAGCAGCGTTCGGCCGGCGCGCAGGGTGCTCGCCGCGTCAATGGAGGTGAGCCAGGCGAGCCGTTTCCGGGCCACCGGGCGCAGGGTGGGCAGATCATGCAGGGCGAGCTGCCCCTGGGCCTCGCTGACCAGCAGACGACGGCGGCCGTCCAGCTCCACCACGTCCAGTCCGCTGATCCTGGAGCTGCGCGGTCGGTACACCCGCACCTGCGACGGGTTACTGAGCGGATCCCAGCAGTGCAGTGCTCCCTGTCGGGTTCCGGCGATCACGTGGTCCGCCGCGCTGCCGGGTACCACTGCCAACGCTGTCACGCCGTCGACCGGTGAGCCCAGGATTCGGTGCGGATGCGGCGGCGTCCAGGAGGCCCAGAGCGCCCGCCAGGGCCGCTGCACCGTCTGCTCCACGATCCGCTCGGCCAATGCACCAGCGTCGTGCTGCCGCGCGGCGAGTTCGAGATAACTGAGTCGCTCCCAGAGGTCGGCCCCACCAAAGTGGTGGACGGCCTCCCGGTACGCGCGACCAGCCGCGTGACCCTCCTCGGTCATGGCGCTGTCACAGACCGCGAGCAGCCGGTTCTGGTCCGCTTCGGTCAGGAAGGCCGGATCGAGCAGGAGTCGGTCGAGGTTCCCGCCAGCGGCGGCATGGCTGGCCAGGTTGGCCAGGACGTAGGGGTGGGCCTCCGACCAAGGCGCCCGACCCGCCGTCGCCGGAACCTGGGACCGCTTCTCGAAGAAGGTGAAGATCGTCTGCTGGATCGACCGGTTCGACCTGTTCGAGCGGAGGTACGACGCGAGCGCCTCGTGATAGAGCCGGTAGACCGAGCGCTGGTTGGCCAGGGCCTCGATGACGTAGTAGCCGGCGTGCTCGATGAGCCAGTCGATATCGGCGTCGGTGTACACCTGGCCGCTGAGCGTCGTGGCCAGCGGTGCCCAGATGTCCTCCCAGGGCAGCCCGGCACCGTCCGCGTACGCCAGGGGTAGGAGCAGGTCGCGGGCCTTGTTCGACGACTCGCCCAACCGGTCCTCAAGGTCGCGGCGCATCGCTTCGGCGGCGAACCGGGGCAGCGCGCGTCGCCAGGCGGCGTCGCCCGGGTCGACGACATAGTCGCGCAGCGCGAGGCTCCGGGCGGAGATCAGCGCGACCAGGAACGAGTGCCCGGCCGCGTTGCCGACGGCGGTGGCCACCTCCTGCGTGAGGTTCTCGGCGACAGAGAGGTAGGGGCTAGGGTTCCCCAACTCGCGCAGGCACCGCTCGGCGTAGCGTCGGACGCTCTCCTGGTCGGCGTACTCCGCATCGTCGAGATTGAGCACGACCACGTCGCGGCCCAGTCGATCCACCAGGTGTCGCCGGGTGCCGACCAGGATCCGCACGTTGGTCTTCCCGGCGTCCCGCACCAACGGCTGCACGACCTCCCGCATGACGCTCTCGACGTCCGCTGCCTCATCGAGTGCGTCCAGGATGATCGCCTGGTGCTGATCCCGGGACGCCACCTCCGACAGCAACTCCTCCACGTTCGCCGCCTCGTCGACGTCGAGCGCCTGGCAGAGTGCCGCGAGCAGTTGGCCGACAGTCTGACCACGGACGTGCACGAAACAGGTCAACACGTTCTCCGGGACGTCCACCTCGTCGTTCCCGGACGTCATCGGAATACGACTGCGCAGCCGTCGGCTTCCCAGCATGTAGAGCCGGGACAGCAGAGCCGACTTGCCGGACCCCGGATTCCCGGTCACCACCAGGGTCGAGCGGGGCGTGCCGGGCGGCCGACGTAGCCAGGCCGCGCAGCTGCGCAGGGCCGCCGTACGCCCGGTAAACAGCCACACGCCCTCCACCACGACGTCGAGGCCCTGTGCCCGGGGCAGGACGTGGCTGAGGAACTCAGCCCGCCTCGCCACCTGCTGCTCATGGTCGCGTTGAGCACGGAGGTTCAGCCCGTGCAGGGTTTGGTTGTACCGGGGGTTCGGCAGGAACTCGGTGACCGTGTCACCGT
Source organism: Micromonospora sp. DH14 (assembly GCF_029809455.1). Classification (NCBI taxonomy): domain Bacteria; kingdom Bacillati; phylum Actinomycetota; class Actinomycetes; order Micromonosporales; family Micromonosporaceae; genus Micromonospora; species Micromonospora sp. DH14. The sequence continues at coordinate 63,810 of NZ_JARVKT010000006.1, forward strand.
CGTCGGCCTGCAGGATGCGGGCCCGCTGCCAGGGCGGCAACTCGTGGCGGACCACGTTGTACACCGCGTTCAGCGCCAGATAGCGGGGTTCGTGACCCCCGCTCGCCCGGTGCCTGACCGCCGCGTCGAATGCCCGGCTGAACGCGCCCGACCCCGCGCTCTCGTGCGGGCGGGCGGCGGCCAGTACGGCGATGCTCGGGTTGACGGCCCGACCGCCGAGCAGGTCGAGACGATCGAGCGCGCCCTTGCCGACATCCCGGGTGGCCGCCGCGGCGAAGCAGGTGTCGAGGATGACCAGAAACTGCTGGACGTCGGTCCCACGGATCAACCAGTTGGTGAGCTCACTGGCCCAGACTCCGGTCCGAGACAGGTCCGACGTGGTCTCCGGGAAGGGAAGGATCAGGTCACCGCCGTCCGTCTCACCGTGGCCCGTGTAGTAGAAGACGACGATGTCATCGGGCTGCCGGTCCGCGGCGGTCAGGAAACGGCTGAGCTGGCCGGTGAGTTCCTGCCGGGACAGATTCGGCCTGAAGCCCGGCACCGACTGGTACGGCAGGTAGCGGGTGAACAGGTCGCTCATGCGCCGGATCTCGTCGACCAACTCGGGTCGATCCTCGAAACCTGACTCCGGTGAGTAGGAGCTCGTTCCACATCCGATGAAGAACCGTCGCGGCGAGGTCGACATTCGTCAGCCCCTCGGGACCACGATGATGGCCGAAGCCAGGACGACGACGGTGGCCATCGTGAGCATCACCCAGGGCAGCGACCGCCGATGCGCGGCCACGATGCCCACCGAGACGGCCGCGATGACGAACGCCGTCATGGTCAGGAATGTGACAGTGAACCGGTCCGACGCGCCGGCGAAGACGCGCCACACCCCGCGCCCCACCACCACGGTGAGCGTCAGGCCGATCAGCACCGCCCAGCACGAGAACACCACTATGTGAACGCCATTGACCTCGATCGTCGTGGTCGGCAGCAGCTCTGCGGGCCGGCATCCAGGCGGTAGCGCGTTGGAAGGTGTCGGGTCACCGCGCCGCGTCGCGTCTCCGGCACCCTTGTCGCCTTTCTCGGCAGCCCCTGATTCCCTCAACGATGCCGTCCGTCCGTCCGCTCGGCTGTTTACTCAGGAGAGTCAGTGAATCACCTTCGGTGGACACCGGGTAGGTGACGGAGGTAGGTCGTCGATCGCTGGTCCGACAGCTCCACCTACCCCGAAATGGCCGGCTGGGCGACAAACGTCCGAAGTGGAGCAAACGGTTGGACAGATGTCGATGGGAGGAGCGGCTGTGAGTTGGAACGGGCACCTGCTCAGGCGAGGTCGGGCCAGTGCGGGTTGTCCCAGCGGGCCGGCCCGGTGAGGCCGAGCAGCCTGAGCCGGTGCGGCAGCTCCGGGTCGGTGTCGGCCATCCGCAGCCGGGTCGGGGCGTGCTGCAGCAGCCAGGCGGTGAGCTCCGTGCGGAGGACCTCCTCCTCGTCGTCCGTCAACGTCCAGGTGTGCCACGGCAGGTCATCGCGGAGCAGGTCGTACTCCCACTCTCCGAAAGCCTCGGCGAGCCGCTGGTGGGCCAGGGCAGTGGTTGCCGTCGTCCAGGCGTCAAGCCACCTGCCGAGCGCGCCGGATGCCTCCACGAGCATGGCCAGCACCACGTGTGCCGGCACCTCGGCGTCCGGATCGGTGAGCGTGACGGCCCACCAGGCGTCCAGGAACTCGCTGATCGCCGTCGACTGCTCGGCGGGCCACCGCTGCCAGCCGCCGAGCGCGAACGCCCGTCCCGCATGATCCATCCCGCCGAGCCGCTCCACCTCACCGCTGGTCAGAGCGGTGGCGAACTGCGGCAGGATCCGACGCAGCATCTCGGCGGGAAAGTCCCAGTCGCCGGTCCAGTAGGTCCGGCGCAGCAGATCCGGGTCCACCTCGACGTCGGGGGTCTTGAGCAGGGCAAGTTCCTCGGCGCTGCCCCAGTGGCACTCGCAGTTGCTGTCGTCGGGGTGGGCGACCATGCCGCGGAAGGTGCTGGCCAGTCGGGCCAGACTGGCGTCGAGCCGGCCTCGGGCGGGCGTGGGTTGGGTCATCGAGAGGCGCCTTCCCGGACTCCGGCGGCGCGTCGCGGCCGAAGAGCGCGACGCTACCGGTCGGGGTGGCGGCGCGCCAGTGGACAACGCCCCCGCAACGCCCCGCGACCGGCTGGGCAGCTGCCCTCAGCCGCTGGTCAGGATCACGAGTTGCTGGGTGGCCCGGGTCATCGCGACGTACCGGTCGACGGCCCCTTCGATGCCGGCGCCGAACGACTCCGGGTCGATGAGCACGACCAGGTCGAACTCCAGCCCTTTGGCCTGCTCGGGGCTCAGTGACCGGACCCGGTCCGTGGGCGGGAAGGTCGGGTCACCGATGACGCAGGCGATCCCCTCGGCGTGCGTGGCGAGCCAGCTGTCCAGGATCGACCCCAGCTCGGCGACGGACCCGTGGACGACGGGTAGCCCGTTGCCCCGGATGGAGGTCGGCACGTTCGCGTCCGGGAGCACGGCCCGGATGATCGGCTCGGCCTCCGCCATGACCTCCGCCGGGGTGCGGTAGTTGATGCTCAGCGAGGTCACCGTGATCCGGTCGAACCCGACCCGCTTGAGGCGTTCCTGCCACGACTCGGTGAACCCGTGCCGGGCCTGGGCGCGGTCGCCCACGATGGTGAAGCTGCGCGACGGGCACCGCACCAGCAGCATCTGCCACTGGGCGTCGGTCAGCTCCTGTGCCTCGTCGACGACGATGTGCGCGAACGGGCCGGCCAACAGGTCCGGTTCAGCGTCCGGCAGGCCGGAGTCGTCGACCAGGACCTCGCGCAGGTCGGGTTGACGCAGCATCGTCAGCAGGCCCTCGCCGTCGTCGTAGGTGTCGGCGGCGAGCAGCTCGTCGACGACCCGGGCCATGTGGTCGCGTTCGACGGCTGCCGCCGGGTCGTGCCGACGGGTGCGCCCCGACCTGTCCGCGTCACCGAGCCGCTGCCGTGCCGCGTCCAGCAGCGGCAGGTCGGACACCGTCCAGGCCCGGGGTTCGTCGCGCTGCAGCTTGCGGACCTCCGCCGGGCTGAGCCACGGCGCGCACGTGCGCAGGTACGCGGGAACCGACCACAGGTCTCCCACGAGATCGGCCGCGTCGAGCAGCGGCCACGCGCGGTTGATGGTCGCCCGCAGGTCCCGGTTGCGCAGCAGCGAGTCGCGCAGCACGTCGTCCGGCTCGTCGCCGTCGTACCTGTCGGTGAGGATGGCGAGCAGTTCCTCCCAGATCTCCTCGCGCGCCTCGTTGTGCGGGGTGCCCAGGCCCGGCGCCCGGAACGCGTCGGCCCAGTCGTCGGCGCTCAGCCGGAGGTCGGAGTCGCCGACAGTGATCGTCATCGGGGTGACCGGCGGGTCCTCGTAGAACCGGACGGCCGCGTCGATGGCCCGGACCAGCTCGGCCGTCGACTTCAGCCGGGCCACCTCCGGGTCGGCCTCGACGGTGGCTGTCGCCCCCTCGGGGACCAGGTCGCGCAGGGTGCAGGTCTGCACGTCCTCCTCACCCAGGCTGGGCAGGACGTCGCCGACGTACGCCAGGTAGGGCTGGTGCGGCCCGACGAAGAGCACCCCACCCCGGCGCTGACCGAGGCGCGGGTCGGAGTAGAGCAGGTACGCGGTCCGGTGCAGGGCGACGACGGTCTTCCCGGTGCCGGGACCGCCGTCGACCACGAGGGCCCCGGCCGACCCGGCCCGGATGATGGCGTCCTGGTCGGCCTGGATCGTGCTGAGCACGTCGCGCATCCGGGCCGATCGGGCGCTGCCCAGGCTCGCGATGAACGCGGACTGGTCGTCGAGCGCGGCGGCGTGCCCCACCAACCCGTCCGGGGTGAACACCTCGTCCCAGTAGTCGCTGATCCGGCCGAGGGTCCAGCGGTACCGGCGGCGGCTCGCCAGGCCCATCGGGTTGGCGTGGGTCGCGCCGAAGAACGGCTCGGCGGCGGGTGAGCGCCAGTCGAGCAGCAGCCGTCGACCGGTGCTGTCGGTGAGGCCGCGCCGTCCGACATAGACCGGCTCGGGACTGTCCGCCTCGACCAGGTGACCGAGGCACAGGTCCAGCCCGTAGCGGCTCAGTGAGCGCAGACGGGCGGTCAGCCGACGGACCTCCTCGTCCCGGTCGACGGCCTGGCGGCCCTTGCCGCCGGGTGCCCGGCGCGCGGCGTCCAGGCGGTCGGACAGCTCGGCGGTCAGCTGCGCGAGGTTCCGCGCCATGGCCGCGAAGTGCCGCTCGTCCTGGGCGATGAGCGCCGGGTCGGCCTTGGGGGCGAGGTGATCGGGTAGTGCGAACACGGAGGTAGGCAAGGAATTCATGTCATGACGTCCATTTCGGCAGATTCAAGCCTCGGCCGACGATTCTGCGTCATGAACGGGGTCTTGCCGCAAGCCCCCCGGTGCGCTATAAGTTAGAAGTGGCGGGAGACCAGGGGTCTCCCGTTTTTCGTTGCCGACCGCCGCGCAGTGCCGTCACGGGGCGTCGACGACCTCGCGGCCGAGCGGCCAGAACGCGGCCGGGACGAGCTTGAAGTTGGCGATGCCGAACGGGATCCCGATGATCGTGACGCACAGGGCGATGCCGGCGAGGATGTGGGAGAGCGCGAGCCACCATCCGGCCAGCACCACCCAGAGGATGTTCGCCAGGCCGGAGCCGACACCCGCGCCCGGCTTGGGCACCAGGGTGCGTCCGAAGGGCCACAGCGAGTAGACCGCGAGGCGCAGCGACGCGACGCCGAACGGGATGGTGATGACCAGGACGAAGCAGATCAGCGCGGCGATGCCGTAGCCGGCCGCCAGCACGATGCCACCGCCGAAGACGAGCCACAGCACATTCAGTACGAATCGAATCACCACTCCAGCATGAAGCATGCTCACCACCCGGGCGCCCGGTAAGGTACCCGCAACCCTTGCACGGGGTGCGGTAGCCCGGTTCTGCGAAGCTCAGGAGGATCGTGTGTCGTCCGATGACGGTTGGCTGCTCGACACCCCGATCGCGCACCGCGGGTTGACCGGCCACAATCGACCGGCGAACTCCCTCGCGGCGTTCGAGGCGGCCGCCGACGCCGGCTACGCCTGCGAACTGGACGTGCAGCTCACCCGCGCGGGCGAACTCGTCGTCGTCCACGACTACGACCTGACGGCGCTCACCGGTGCGGAGATCGCCACCGCGGAGTTGACCCCGGCCGACCGGCAGCGGCTCCGGTTGCAGGGCACCGACCAGCGCATCCCCACGCTGTCGGAGGTGCTGGAACGGGTCGCCGGACGGGTGCCCCTGCTGATCGAGCTGAAGCGGCCGGCGCTCACCCTCAACTTCGATCTCGTCGACGAGGTGTTGCGGCAGACCGCCGACTATCCCGGGCGTTTCGCTGTCGAATCCTTCGATCCGCTGCTCGTGGCGGCGCTGCGGGTCGCGGTGCGCAAACTGCCGCCGCGCCAGCGGGTGCCGGTGGGGCGCATCGGCGGGCTGCTGCGTACCGCCGGGCCACTGACCCGGATGGTGGGTCGCAGCATGGTCAGCAATCTGGTCACCCGACCCGATTTCCTGGCCTACGAGGTGGACGCATTTCCGTCCGGTCTGACGGCGTGGTGGCGTCGACGGGGTGTTCCGGTGATTGCCTGGCCGGTCGCATCACCGGAACGGGAGATGTTTGCCCGTCAATACTCCGACAACATCGTATTCTCGGGCTATAGACCGTCGCATGGGCAGCGTCTAGCATCGTGACGTGTCTGTTGACCAAGGACAGAGCGGGTTGCTCGCCAAGTCGCAGAACGGGGCCCCCGGCGATCCGTTGCAGGTCTACCGCGCGTTGGCGGAAGACAGCATCAACAAGCTCAGGGACCAATACGACTGGCGGGCCAAATGGCACCGCCGACTGTTCCGATTCACCGGCATCCTGGTCATCGTCATCAGTGCGTCGCTGCCACTGCTCGCCGGCTTCAGCTACCCCGGTAAGAACCTGGTAATAGCGGTGTCGGGTGTGGTCATCGCCGCGGCCACCGCGTTACGCACCTTTTATCAGTGGGATCAGATGTGGGCGCTGCTGCGACGTACCCATTTCGCGCTCATCGAGGCGAGCAACCACTGGCGGCTCGCGTTCGGCCGCGCCGAGGCGACAGCTGATCCGGCCGAGCGGGAGCAGCGCGCCTACGCGGCGACAGAGGAACTGCTGGCGAAGATCGAAAGCATTCGCGGTGCCGAGACGGAGAAGTTCTTCAGCTCGTTGGCCTTCCCGGATGAATCGGCGCTGACGGGCAAGCCGTTCGGTCCCTGACCACGGCTCGGTGGAACACCTGAGACGACATCCAGGGCCAACCGGGGGAAGTACCCGGAGGTCGCCGGGCGTCGGCGGTCACATGATGGCTGGCATGAAACGCGCAGCGCTCTTCGTGATCGCCGGACCGGTCGGCATCGCCACCTACGGCCTGGTTCGTCTGTGGGGGAGATCCGACGGGGCGTACGGCCCCGGGCTCGACTGGCAGGCCGCCCACCTGATCGCCCTCGCCGGCATGGTGTGCTTCGTTCCGGGTGTGCTCGCGCTGTCCCACCTGCTGCCCCGCTCCGCGTGGCGCACCGGGGTGGTGGCCGGCACACTGGTCGGCCTCGTCGCGACGATGGTGCAGTTCGGCGCGGACATCGTGGAGGGGCTGCTGGCCGACGACCGGGCGGAGATGTCCCGGCTCGGCGCGAGCTTCAAGGACATCCCCGGCGTGGACGTGGCCTTCTACGACGTCGTACCCCAGCTCTTCTTCCTCGGCCTGCTCGTTCTCGCGGGCATGCTCGCCGCCCGACGGCGGCTGCCGTGGTGGAGCGTGCCGCTGCTGCTCGTCGGCATCGTCCTACCGGCGGTCAATCTCGACCTGCTTCCCATCGGCGGCCTGTGCATGGCGCTGGCCTTGGCGCCGGCGCTGCCGCTTCTCCGCCAGCACGGCGAGCGGGCCGAGTCGCCCGTCGCCGTCCGCTGAGGACGCCGGGTGGCGCTGGCCTCGGCCCAACGCCACCCGGCGAACCGTTACTTCAGGGCGAGGGTGCGGGCGTCGGCGGCGATGACGCTGGCGACCTCGGCCGGCACCTGCTTGCCGGCCTGCCGGTCGACGTAGCTGGCCAGCTGGGCGTACTGGGCGTGGGCCAGCTTGGTGGTCATCGCGGTGACGGCGGCCGGATCGGCGCCCGAGGTGAGGATCAGGTAGCCGAGGCCGGCCTGGCTCACCGTCACGGTGAAGGTGCTGGTCGCGGTGGCGGTGCCGGCGGGCCCGGTGGCCTCGGTGGTGAGGGTGTGCCGACCGGCGGTCAGCTTGGCTAGGTCGAGGGTGCGCCCGGCGGCCGACGTCTTACCGTCCAGCTTGACCGTGACGGTTTCCGCGTTGGTCGCGGCGACGGCGATCACCGGGGACTGCGCCCGGTCCAGCCGGGCCCCGTTGGCCGGCGAGGTGATCTGCACTGTCGGGTCGGCGGAGGGCCGCTGGAGGAAGGCCGCGTTCCAGCCGACCAGCTCGGCCGTGCGGTTGGTGATGACCGCGTCGGTGCCGATGCGCTCCAGCCGCTGCCACAGCGCGGCCGAGTCCATCGTCCAGGCCATCACGGCGACCCCGGCGGTGTGCAGCGCGGCGACGACCTCCGGCTTGGCCAGCAGCGCGTTGCCGTCCGGGTTGTACGCGGTCAGGTGCAGCTCCTTCGCGATCGCCACCGGGTCGGCGTCGAGGCTGCTGCGGAGCAGACCGAGTGGTAGCTCGGGGGCGATCTCGTAGGTGTACCTCAGGGCGTCGACCTCGAAGCTCTGAATGAAGACCCGGCCCATCATCTGCTCGTCGCGGATCACCTGGATGATCGTGGCGACCTCGTCGCGGGTGTGCGTGCCCTTGATCTCCACGAGCAGGTTGCCGCCCCGGGTCCGCAGGTCGGCGAGCTGCTCGGCGAGGGTGGGCACCCGCTCGCCGACGTACTGCGGGCCGAACCAGGAGCCGGCGTCGAGTGCCTTGATCTGCGCGGCGGTCAGGTCCCGGATGTTGCCGGTGCCGTCGGTGGTCCGGTCGACGGTGCCGTCGTGCAGGATGAACGGGATGCCGTCCCTGCTCGGTTGGACGTCGTTCTCGATCCAGTCGGCGCCGCCCTTGCGGGCGATCTCCTGGGCGACGAGGGTGTTCTCCGGTGCGGCGGCGGACGCGCCCCGGTGGGCGATCACGGTGAGCGGGCTGCCCTCGGGGCGGAGGTAGCCGTTCGGCGCCAGCTCGGTGACGGTGACGTCGTCGTACGACACGGTCGCGCCGTTCACGAAGAGCCCCTGGACGCCGTCGGCGGAGCGCTGGAGGCTGCTCGTGCGCATCGCCTCCCGCCCGTCGAAGATCCAGCGGGCCTGGTTGCCGTGCACCTCGACGGCGACACGGACGTCCCGGCCGGTCCCGGCGGCGGACGGGGCGGAGGCGGTGTTCGTCACCACCCAGGCGTCGGCGGTGGTCCGCTGGGCGAACTCCAGCCCGTTGGCGGCGGTGGTGCCGCTGCGCATGGTGGCGATCCACCAGGGGGTGGCGCCGTTGGCGGGGACGTCGATGCCGAGCGAGGCCCAGCGGGTGGCGGCCGAGACCGACTCGAAACGCATGGTCGCCTCGAGGCGGAAGTCGTTCAGGTGCCGACCAAACGTGATCTTGTTGTTCGCGCTGGCGCTGGCGCTGGTTCCGTACAGTCGGCCGTTCTCGACCTTCCAGGTGCCGTCGATCGCGTTCCAACCGGCGGGCAGCGACCCGGTCGAGAAGTTCTCCGAGACGACCACGTGGCCGGGCTCGGCGGTGGCGGGCGACGAGGTAGCGACGGCGACCCCGACGGTCGCGCCGGTGACGGCGAGGGCGGCGACGCCGGCAGCGACCCGGGTACGCAGCGCACCGAGGCGCGACCCGGCGCGGCGAAGCGACGGTGATGCGGGTAGGACAGTCATGGTCGGAACGGTACGAAGCGCGCCCGAACTAATGATCAATCAAGCGTGGCTGCCGCCGGAACGTCGGGTGTACCACGCCCGATCGGGACGTCACTGACACGTTCAGTTCGACAGGCCCGCGCAGGCGACCCCGTCGATGGTGCACGCCTCGGGGGCGGAACCCGTCAACGAACCATTGACCCGGAACGTCACCTGGACCGAGGCGCTCCCGGGCACCCGACCGGTGTCTCCGTCCGGCACGAACGTCCACACCGCACCGTCGTGGCTGGCCTGTGCACCCTCGACCCCGCTGATCCTCAGCGACTCCCGGGGCAGGGTGACCACCAGCGTCCACTGCGGCACCGCGACCGCGCCCGGATTGCTGATCGTCAGCGTCGCGCCATAGCTGAGCAGGGCGTTGTCAGTGATGGCGAAGTCGGCGCTCAGGGCCGCCGCGGTGGGTTCGGTGGTCGCGCCGGTCGGGGTGGGCCGGGTCGACGTCGCGGTCGGTGGGGCCGGGGAAGCCGAGGTGGGCGGGGGAGTGGGCACCGCCGGGCTGGTGAGCGCCGGTCGCGCCTGCGCCCGGGGCGTATCGGACGGCGCGGCGCCCACCTGCTGCACGGACGGCGGCGGGTCGAGGGTCACCGGCGTCAACTTCTCCGGCGTACGCAGCACCCCGACCACGGACACTGCCGTCGCGACCAGCACCCCGAGCGCCGCGATGACGGCCAACCAGGTGGCCCGCGAGACGTCCTCCCGACCGGTGAGCACCCGCCGCACGGCAGTGACGAGGGCCACGACCTTGTCCAGCAGGATGATCGCCACGGTACGGCGTGGCTGGGGTGGTGTTGCCGGCACTGCCTGTCTCTCCTTCAGTTCGTCGCCGGGTACGGGCCCACGATCCGCCCCGCTACCGGGCGGCATCTGCCCGGTCACAGCGCGCGAAGCCCGACGAGGATCGCCTCCAGCAGATCCTCGGTCGGCAGTTCCGACAGCATCGGCGGTTCGTGCGTCTCGATCAGCCCGGCCCCGAGCAGGTCACCGAGCAGCACCCGGACGGTCCCCAGCGGAAGGTCCAACTCGGCACCGACCTCGGCCACCGACACTGGATGGTGACACAACTCGACGATCCGCGCCTGTTCAGGGAAGAGCGGCGCGGGGGGTGCGACCCCCGGCCGGGCGACCACCAGCGAGATCAGGTCGAACTGGCCGCGTGCGGGCGCGGTGCGCCCTCCGGTCATCGTGTAGGGCCGGGCGACCGGGCCCGCGTCGTCGTCGTACCACGCCTCGTCAGTGCCGCCGCTGGTGTGCACCAGTGTCCCCGATCGTCACCGAGGAGGCCGGCCCCAGAGTGATCGGCAGGTGCCGTTCGGCCTGCCCCACGAAGAGCGCCACCTCGTACGCCATGTCACCGACCTCGACGTCGTCACCGGCGACCCGCACGGTGAGGATGGTGCCGTTCGGGATGGTGGCGATGAACAGGAACGCCCGCGACATCTGCACCACGACCTGGCGCAGCCGACCCGCGTCGCAGGTGCGGGTGGCGGCCAGCCCCAACGCGATCAGGCCGGCGACCACGCCGGAGATCTGTTCGGCCAGTTTGTCCCCCACCCGCCGCGAGCCGCCGAGCGGCAGCCCGTCCGGCGAGAGCACCACGGCGAACTCCGCGCCGTGCACCCGGTCGACCAGGCTGTTCAGGGCGTCGGTCAGGCCGTCCTCGGTGACCACTGCAGACGTCATTGATGTCTCCTTGCTGTTCTCGCGACTGGCATCTCGACAGTGTCGTGGCTGGTCCTGCCGTGTTCCGGGCCGATCGGCCCGGGTTGGCGGACCCGCGTCGGCAACGCCCCGTCGCCGCTCGGGCCGGGCAGGTCGGTGCGGGCTGATGGGTACGGGGTGTCAGGTGGTGCGCCGGCCGGTGTGCGGCCGGTGTCGGTGACCGTGACCAGCCGGGCGGGTAGGAGCACGATCGCGGCCGTTCCGCCGCGCCGGCTGGGGCGCAGCGAGACGTGGGCGCCGCAGCGGCCGGCCAGGACGGCGGCGGCGTACCAACCGGTGAGACCGGCGGGCGGACCGTCGGGTGGCGGGTTGCCGAGCAGGTGGTTCGCCTCGGCCAGCGTGGCGGCGTCCAGGCCGGGCCCGTCGTCGACGACGAGGACGGCGCACCCCTGCGGTCGGTGCTCGCCGCTGACCCGGACGGTGGTGTCCGCCCCGGAGAAGACCAGCGCGTTCTCGATCAGCTCCGCCAGCAGGTGGATGACGTCCGTGACGGCCGGCCCCGCGAGCGACCACGGCCAGTGCGGCGCGATCAGGACGCGGTGGTAGTCGGGCACCTCGGCGACCGCGCCGCGTGCCACGTCGAGCAGTGGCACGGGGCGTCGCCAGCGACGGGCGGGTGTCGCGCCGGCCAGGGTGATGAGTTTCTCCACGTTGCGTCGGATCCGGGTGGTGAGGTGGTCGAGCTGAAACAGCTCGCCGGTCTCCTCGGTGGACCACTCCCGACGTTGCATCAGGTCCAGCACGCCGAGTTGGTCCCGCAGCAGCACCTGGTTGCGTCGGGTCAGCCCCAGGAACAGCTCCCGCTCGGCGGCACCCCCCGACGGCGCAGCGTCCGGCGGCGCTGGCGCGTCCGGCGGGGCCGGGGCGGCTGCCGTCGGCCTGGTCAGCTCCTCAGTCAGGCGTCGGATGGTGCCCGCCCAGCTCAGCAGGAGCACGAGCACCACGATCAGGCCGAGCCCCACCACGGCTCCGGTCCGCGCGATCAGCACGGCGGCACCGGGTGTGGCCCGCTCGACGCTGCTGCGGGCGGTGCCCGTCACCAGGGTCTGCAACGCACCCAGGGCGGTGTCCGCCGCGGCCCGCCAATCCGCGACGGTGACACCGGCCAGGGCGTTGCCGGTGCCGGACTGGAGTAGCAGCCGGTCCTCCAGGGCGAGCAGCGCGGTGAACTCCGGGCTGGTCGCGAGGCGCTGCTGCTCGGCGCGGCCGTCGGACGGCAGGCCGGCGGCGGCCTCGGCGTTCGCGTACCGCTGGACGCCGACCACTGCGGTCAGCCGACGCCGCTCGTCGGCGTCGAGTCGCGCGCCGGTCAGGGCGGCGCTGACCAGTGTGTCCTCCCGCGCCAGCAACTCCCGGGCGCGGGCCAGCGCGATCACCGCGCGGGTGTCGGCGGCCAACCCGCTCTCGTACGCGCCCCACTCCGGGCCGTACACCCGGAAGGCGACGTCGACGACCTCGTCGTACCCGTCGATCGCCGCGGCCAGACCGAGTCGCCCGGTGTCCATCCGGGACCGGGTGGTGCCGAGGCCGTCGAGCCGTCGGACCAGCTCGCCGGCCCGGTCGCGGACCGCGCCGGCGGTGAGCAGCCGAAGGTCCCGACCCTTGGTGAACTCGCGGATCTCGGCGGCGGCCCGGTCGGTGGCGTCGCGGGCCCCGACCAGCTCCGGCGTCGTCCCACCCGCCCCGGCGATCGTCTCGGCGGTGATCCGGCGTTCCGTCTGCAGGCTCAGGATCAGACGGTCGATGGGCTGTCCGAGCGTGTCCGCCAGCGCCCGGACGCGCAGCAGGTCGACGGCGTCCTGGCTGGACACGTAGGCCGCGTACGACCAGAGCGTGATCAGCACGGCGGCCAGCACTGCCAGCCTGGTCCGGATCAGCCGGACATCGCTGTGGGTCATCGGCCCGCCCGCTGCGGCCACGGCTGCCCGGCGGTGTCGCTGGCCCGGTCGGCGACCAGGGTACGCAGCAGGGCCAGCAGTTCGGTGCGGTTGGCGCAGTTCAACCGGTTACGCATCCGCGCCACGTGGTGTTCGACGGTCTTGGCCGAGATGAAGAGCCGGTCACCGATCTCCCGGTAGGTCAACCCGGCCAGCACCAGCTCGGCGACCTCGTACTCGCGGTCGCTGAGCCCGTGCTGGGTGGGCCCGGCGACCCGTGTCGTGCTCGCACCGGCCGGCGGTGTCTGCCCGGCCGGCCCACCGGAGGGCCGCCCCTGCAACGCTCGGGCGCACTCCAGCAGGGTGGTCATCGCCCGCCGGTCGGCGGTACGGATGGCGGCCTGCCCGGCGAGGCGGGCGCCGTCCCAACACAGCCCGGTGTCGTGCAGCCCGCGGGCGGCGGCCTCCACCCGGGTCGGGTCGACGACCCCCCGGAGCACCTCCACCCAGCTCTCCGCGGCGGCGGCGACCACTGCCGCGTACCGGCTGTGGCCGGCGGCGGCGAGCAGTGCCGCGACGTGGTCGTCGGCGACCGTCGGCTCGCCGGTCAGGATGGCGGCGTGCAGGCCGCTCCAGTGCAACGGAACACTCCACAGTGGTGGGTTGCCGAGGCCGTCGAGCAGTGAACGCCCCTGCTGCAGGTACGGCTCCAGCCGGGCCAGGTCACCCAGCCGCGCGCCCGCGATGGCCAGCTCACCCAGCGGCAGCAGGGTGAACAGGTCGACGGGATGGCGCACCACGGCCTCCAGCGCCTGCCCCCAACCCCGCTTGAGCGCCCCGAGGTCACTGTTGCGCCGGCCGATGCCCATCCGGATGGCGGCGGCGAAGAGCTGGTCGCGCGACTCCAGGTGCCGCCCGTCGAGCGTCACCGTGGCGAGACGCTCGCCGGCTGCGTGGATCTCGCCACGGACCATCAGGATCCAGGCCTGCAACAGCCGGTGCCGGCGGGCCATCAGCGGTCCGCCGACACCGGCGGCCAGGGCGCGGTGCAGCACCCGCTCGGCGATCTCCAGCTCGCCGCAGTGCATCGCGGTCAACGCGGCGAGGGCGGGCGGGCTGTCCGGCAGGAGCACCGCCCGGCCGTCCGGCTCCAGCAGCGCGGCGGCCTGCACGAGCGCGGAGAGCGCGGCGGTCGGTGGGCCGGTCACGCTCTCCCGTACGCCGTCGGCCATCAGTCGCGCGGCGCTGGCGTGCAGGGTGGGTGGCTCGCCCGCCGGGTCACCCGCCGGTGACTCGGTGCTGGCGGCCGGGTCGCCGGTGGCGATCCCGCCGACGATGGCGAACGCCCTCGCCGAGGCGGTGCCCGACCACCGGAACAGCTCGACGCTGCGACCGACGTGCCCACGGTGGGCCAGTGCGGTGGCGGCGACCATTGCCGCCTCGGAGCGGTCCGGGGGAGCGGTAGTGGCCAGCAGCCGGTCCGCCAGCCGAAGCGCGTCGTCGAGGTCACCGGCGAGCGCGGCGGCGAGCGCCTGCTGGGCGTTGGGCGGCCGTCCGGCGGCGGTGGCCGCCGCGTACAGCTCGGCGGCGAACGCCGGTTCGTCGGCCAGCGCCTCGCCGGCCGCGGCGGCCAGCGTCTCGGCCGGGCAGTCGCCGAGCGCGCCGACCGCGAGCAGGGAGCGGACCAGTGGCAGCACGGCGCCGCCCCGGGCGAGCTGCAACTCGGTGAGTCGACGCCAGACGGCGGTGCGCTCGGTGGTGGGGCTGAGCGTCGCGACGGCCCGCCGGACGATCGGCGCGAGCCGGTCGTCCGCGCCGAGCAGCCCGGCCGCCCGGGTGGTGGCGATCAGCTCGTCTACCCCGGCCGGGTCCCGGCCGAGCAGCGCGCCGAGCATGCTGACCGGCAGGGTGCCGCCGGCGGCGACGGCGAGCAGCAGTCGTCGTACCTCGGTGGGCTGGACGTCCAGGTCCGGGGCGAATTCGAGGACGACGGACCGGGGTGGGTCGACCATCGCGCCGGTCCGAATCTCCGCGCCGGCCAGACCTCGGGCCAGGCGCTCGACGTCCCTGGGGACTCCGGCGGTCTGCGTGTGGACGAAGTCGACCAGGTCGGCGGGACGGCCCAGCTCGGGTGTGGCGGCGAGGTGGGCGGCGGTCTGCTCCCGGGTGAACGGCGTGAGCAGAACGGCCTGCCCGTCGCGTCGCAGGGCGTCGACCAGCTCGCTGAACGCCGCCGACCGCGGCCACGGGCGGTGGGCGACCACCAACCGGTGTCGGCGGCCGGCGACCAGACGCAGCAGCGCCCCGATCCGGGCGTCGTCGAGCAGGTGCGCGTCGTCGACCAGCAGCACCGTGTCGGGGTCGACCGGCGCGCCCGGCTCCGGTGCGGCCGTCTGGACGGCGATGCCGGCGCGCTGGTGAACGCGCTCCAGCTCGGCGAGGAGCGCTGTCTTGCCGTGGCCGGCCGGGCCGGCGATGCCGACGGCGAGCGGGCCGACCGGATTCTGGGCGACGGTGTCCAACAGGGCCTGCAACCCCTTGTCCACTGTCAGTCCCGGTCCGGCGAGGTCATTCATGATCATCGGGGTCATCCTTCGCGCCCCCGGGCGCGGGCCAGCGCCAGGCGGGACGGCTTCGGCAGTTCCAGTGGGAGGAGTCGGACCGGGGGCCGCGGTGGCGGATCGCCCGGAACGGTGTGCTGGGGGCGGCGTTGTGCCGGGATGGTGGGCCGCCCGGCGCCGCTGACCGGGGCCGGGACGCGGGCCGGTGCCGGCTGGCGGGGGCGTGGCGACACCACCTGACAGGCGGCCATCGCGGCACCGGTGGCGGCGGTCAACTGTGCGTCCGGCTCCACCTCGACCGGCACCGGCAGGGCCCCGCCGATCAGCTCGGTCACCAGCGGGACCCGGGTCGAGCCGCCGGCCAGCAGGACGCCGTCGAGCTGCGCCGCAGTCAGGTCGGCGCTGCGCACGGCCCGCAGCAGCAGGTCGACGGTGGCCTGCACCGTCGGGCGGATCATGGCCTCGAACTGCGCCCGGGTCACCGGCACCCGGGCCGGACCGCTGGGCAGGGTCAGCACCACGTCGGCCGTGAGGTCGACGGTCAGCACCCGCTTGACCCGGTCGCACTCCGCGCGCAGCCCGCGCAGCGCGGCCTGGGCCCCGCGACGTCCGGTCGCCGCCAACTCCCGGGCCAGCACGGTACGAGCGTGCTCGGCCAGCGCCTCGTCGAAGTCGGCGCCACCGATCGAGTCGAGACCCTGCGGGGTGCCGAACGTCTCGTACGTGCCGCGCGGGGTGCGGCGCACCAGGGCCGCCTCGAAGCTGTTACCGCCCAGGGCGTAGACCACAGCTGTGCTGCCCGCGAACCCGCGAGCGGCGTGGCTCTCGGCCACCGTGACGGTGCGGGGCAGCAGTGTCACGTGCCGCAGGCCGAGGTCCGACAACGCCCGGTGCAGCACCTCGCGCCGGTAGGGGCGCCAGCCGGCCGGGTGGCTGAGCACTATCGCCTCGGCCGGCCCGCCCTCCAGGGCGTGCACCCGTTCCACCACCCACGCCGCCAACTCGGCGGTCAGCGTCTGCGGCGCGCACGGTTCGCCGCCGAGCAGCACCGGCACGTCGTCGCCGATCCGGTGGACGAAGTCCCGGGTGGTGCGGCTGCCGTCGTCGGTCGCCGGCTCACCGACCCGCAGCGAACCGTCCTCCGCCAGGCACAGCACCGAGGGCATGAGAGGTGAGCCGGCACTGAGCGGGACGGCCTCGGGACGGGTCCAGGTCGCGCCGCGTCGCCGTGCGACGGCGGCGGCGGTGTTGCTGCTTCCGATGTCTATCCCCAGGACGTACGGCATCGTCTCTGTCTCTCCCCGTGAGTCGGCCGGTCGGTGGCGATGGCGCCGGCTGCCCGACGACGCACCCCCGGCGAACCCCGCGGGCTCCTACGTTCGTACCAGAGATCAGTCCCTGGTCGGGACCCTAATCTCGTCGGGACGGTTTCCCCCTGTCCCCCTAACGTACGAGGTGGCGGAGCCCCTAGTTCAACCGGCCCGGATGCGGGCTGAGCCCCGATGCCCGGGGGCCACCCCCGGCAATAGCGTCGTCACTGTCGACGTACGACACCCCGCCCAACGCCAGATCCGAGGAGAACCGGCACATGGACTCGCAGCAGACGCTCCACGACTTCGTGCTCGACCTACTGACGAACCCGGACGCGCGGTCGGCCTTCGACCTCGACCCCGAGGGTGCGTTGCGGGGCGCCGGGCTCACCGACATCACCGCTGCTGACGTGCAGGACGTCGTGCCGCTGGTCGTCGACTACGCGCCGGGGGCGGGCCTCGCGCCGCTGGCCTCGCCGGTGGGGCAGCTCGGGCTGGACCCGCTGCTCACCGACACCACCGACGTGGTGGGTCAGTTGCAGAGCGTGGCACAGCAGATCAGCGTCACCAGCTCGCCCAGTGGCGTGGACGTCAAGGCCGGCGTGCTCGGCGCCATCGCTGTCGACCCGTCGACCGCCGCCGCCGGGGTCACCGTGCTGCCCGGCATCGGTCTGGGCGTCGGTCCGTCCGGCCTGGACACCGACCTGGCCGGTGTCTCCGACGTGGCGCACACGCTCGACGCGGACGTGGTGCAGCCGGTGGACGCCATCGCGGACCCGGTGCTCGGGGACGCCACCAGCACGGTCGGTGACCCGACCGGTCTGCTCGACGTCACCGACTCGAACCTGATCGGCGGCGACCTGACCGGTGGTGTCCTCTCCGGCACCCACGGTCAGCTCGGCGGGGTCGTCAGCTCGCTGGGTGTCGACGACACCCTCAACGGGCTGGGCCTCGGGCACGGCGACGGCGTCGTCGGCGGGGTCCCGCCGCTTGACGTGTCGTCGACGGTGGGCGGCGTGACGCACCAGGTGGACAGCCTCCTCCCCGGTGTCACCGACACGGTCGGTGACGTGACCGGTGGGGTCACCGATGGTGTGCTCGGCGGCGACTCGCACGCCTCGTCCGATCACGGGCTGCTGGGTATCACCGGCGGTCTGCTCTGACCCGGATCTCCGGGCGGAGCGAGGGGCCGGATCGTCTCGGGCGATCCGGCCCCTTCCGGTTCCACATCCGGTCCCTCTTGATAATTGAGCCGAAATCCGCACACTTGGTGCGGTGATGGCCGGGATCTGGTTGGACGTGCTGGACGAGATCGCCCGCACGTGCACTGCACACGGTCGCGGTGACCTGCTCCAGACGGTGCGGCAGAAGCGTGCGCAACTGCTGGATCCGACACTGCGTGTCCTGGTCATCGGCGAGCCGAACCAGGGTAAGAGTCAGCTGATCAACGCGATCATCAACGCTCCGGCCTGCCCGGTCGGCGACGGCCGTACCACCGTCCTGCCGACAGTGGTGCGGCACGCCGAGGCCCCCGCCGCGGCGGTGGCCCAGGCGCCGCCACCGGCCCCGGGCCAGGCCACCGGCGCCGCCACGGTCACCATCGAGCGGACCCCGGTGGCGCTCAACCAGGTCGCGGCGAGCGTGGCCGGGCTGGTCGGGCGTCGACCCGGCGGCGGCCCGGCGTACGTCGAGATCGGGCTGCCGCGCGCCCTGCTCGGGGCCGGGGTGGTGCTGGTGGACACTCCCGGCACCGACGAGGTCGCCGGTCTCGGCGCCGCCGCCCCGGTCGCCGCGTTCAACCGCGCGGACACCGTGCTGCTGGTGTCCGACTCGACCCGGGAGTTGTCCGTCGCCGAGCTGAACATGCTGCTGCACATCATGCGTTCCCATCCGAACGTGGTGGTGGTGCAGAGCAAGACCGACCTGGTGGCGGACTGGCGTACGGTCGCTGAGCGCAACCGGCAGCACCTGGCCGAGGCGGGGGTGCCGGCAACGCTGATCCCGGTCTCCGCGGCGCTGCGACTGCGCGCCGCGGCGGCCGACGACCGCGCGCTCAACGCCGAGTCCGGTTTCCCGGCGCTGATCGCCCGCCTGCAACGCGACCGGGCCGGCAAGGCCGACCACCTGGCCCGGGCGGCGGTACAGACGGTGGCCCGCACGGTGGTGGAGCAGTTGGCCGCGCCGCTGCGCGCCGAGTTGGCGACCCAGGAGGAAGAGGAGCAGTCCGGGCCGATCGCCCGGCTGCACGCGGCGCAGCGCGAGGTCGACGAACTGCGTCGGTGCTCCACCCGGTGGCAGAACACGCTGACCGACGAGATCACCGACCTGCTCGCCGACCTCGAGTACGACCTGCGCGACCGGACCCGTCAGATCCTGCGCGCGGTGGACGAGGCGTTCGACACCGCGGACCCGTTGGTTGCCTGGGACACCTTCCAGGAGTGGCTGGAGCGGAGCCTGGTGGAGGCGGCGGAGGCGAACCACGAGTGGCTGATCCAGCGCTGCGACTGGATCGCCCGGCGGGTGGCCGCCAACTTCGACAGGTACGGCTACGACGTGCTGCCACCCTGGTCGATGACGATGCCGGAGGACATGGGCGAGCGACTGCCCGAGCTGCAACGGCCGATGATCGACCGGTTCACCACCGGCCAGAAGCTGTTCACCGGCATGAAGGGCTCGTACGGCGGCATGCTGATGTTCGGCCTGGCGACCACCCTGGCCGGGATGCCGATGATCAACCCGGTCTCGGTCGGCATCGGGGCGCTCTTCGGCGGCAAGAGCATCCGCGACGAGAGCAAGCAGTTGCTGCGTCGCCGGCAGGCCACCGTCAAGACGGCCATCCAGCGGCATGTCGACGACTTCTTCGTCCGGATCGTCCGGGACTGCCGTGACGCCGCCCGGCAGGTGCAGCGGATGTTGCGGGATCACTTCACGGGACTGACCGAGGAACTCCAGGAGGCCATCGTGCAGTCGTTCCGCAGCGCGAAGCAGGAGGCCGACACCGATGCCTCAGTGCGCGAGCAGCGGCAACGCGAGATCCGGCTGAAGATGACCCGGTTGGCCGCGCTCTACGAGCAGGCCCAGCAGTTGACCGGCGCCCGCTCGGCCCCGCTGCTGCTGGAGCCGCAAACATGACGGTGGGGGTGCGCCTGGACGAGGCGGCGTGGGGGTTGCTGCACCAGGCCATCGAGCTGTACCAGGACAATCCCCGGGCCGTGGCGGAGCTTCGGCATCAGGTGGCCCGGTTGGAGCAGCCGCTGCGGATCGCCGTCGTCGGCCCGTGGCGATCGGGCAAGTCGACGGTGCTGAACGCGCTGATGGGCGAGGAGGTCGCGCCGGTCGAGCGGGCGGACGGCGCCTTCACCTGGTATGAGGACGGCGAAGCGCCGCGAGCCGTCGCGTACCCGGTCGGGCAGCCACCGCAGGAGTTGGCGGTGGTGAAGTCGGCGACCGGGCTGCGGGTGGATCTGGGCTGGGGTACGGGCGAGGTTCGGGACATCGTGGTGCGGTGGCCGACGCGGGCGCTGCGACAGATCACGCTGATCGACACCCCGGCGGTCACGAGCAGCGCCGAGCAGGACCGGTCGCCGGTGTTGGAGCGGGTGCTGCGGGATTCGGACGCGGTGTTGTACCTGACCCGCGACTGTCGCGACAGCGACCTGCGGGTGCTGGAGTCCGCACGCGACAGTGCTGTCGGTCAGTCCGCCCCGGTCAACGTGATCATGGTGTTGTCCCGGGCCGACGAGACCGGCGGGGGCCGCATCGACGGCCTGCTCACGGCCCGCCAGCTGGCCCGGCGGCACCACCGCGACCCGAGGGTCAACGCGCTCAGCGTCAACGTCGTGGCGTGCAGCGCGATGATCGGCCTGGCGGGCCGGATGCTCGGCGAGTCGGACTTCGCCGCGCTCGCGACAGTGGCCCAGGTGCCCCGGGCGGAGTTGGACGCCCACCTCATCTCCGCCGACCGCTTCCTCCACGGCGAGTTGCCGGTACGGCTGGACACCGAGGTGCGCGCCGCGTTGCTGGGTCGGTTCGGGGTCTTCGGGGTCCGGCTGGCGGCCACGTTGGTGCGCAGCGGGTTCGACAGCCGGGTCAAGCTGTCCGCCGAACTGATTCGGCGTAGTGGTCTGACCGAGCTGCGCGAGTCGGTGACACGGTGTTTCATCGATCGCCGCGACGCGCTGAAGGCCCGGTCCGCGCTGGCCGCGGTGGAGGCGCTGCTGCGGTCCGAGCCCACCCGGGGGTCCGCCGAGCTGGTCGGGGCGGTGGAGCAGATCCTCGCCGGTGCGCACGAGTTCCGGGAGCTGCGCCTGTTGGTGGCGTTGCGCAACACCCGGCTGGGGTTCGACGCGGAGCTGGCCGCCGAGGCGCAGCGGCTGGTCGGCGGGGACGGGGTGGGCCTCGCGGCCCGGCTCGGTGTCGAGCATGAGGCCGATGTGCGCCGGCTCTGGGAGGTCGCTTCGGAGGCGCAGTGGCGGTGGCGGGACCGGGCGGAGGATCCGCTGCTCCCGCTGGCGCAGCGGCGCGGGGCTCAGGTCGTCGTCCGCAGTTGCGAGGGGATGATCGCCGAGCTGGTGGCGGGCGGCCGCTGAGCCTCGCCGGCCGCCGCCGCCCGCGGTGGTGGTCTCAGCGCGGTTGGTACGTCTGACAGTCCGCGATGTCCTGGCCCGGGCCCACCCGGATGGACGGTGCGTGGCACTCCAGCTCGGCGTTGTGCTGGCAGTCGGCCCGCTTGCAGGCGCCGACCTGGGCGATGACGCGGTCCAGCCCGCCCTTGGCCGAGGTGTCGATGAAGGTGGCGCAACTGGCGTTCTGCTGCCCGATGGTGATGGCGAACGCGTGGCAGCCGTCGTGGTTGTAACCGCAGTCGGTGACCGTGCACTCGTGTACCCGCGGCATCTCCAGCATGTCGGTCATGGCGGTGTCCCTTCCGTCGGTGATCACCCTCATACCCGGTCTCGACGTGACAACTCCCTGTCAGCTGTCCCTTTTCGGGATGTTCTGGATAGGCCAGCCTTGCCTAAACCGCGCGACCACTGCGCCGTTGCGGTCTCCGTTCCGACCGCCGTCGACGAGCCGGGGTGCGGTTCGCGGCCGGAAAACCGTTATTCGATCTCACTCCGTACGGTCGTGCCTGACCTGCGGAGATAACGCTCTCACGGATGCTGCTGAAGTGCTTGACGCGCCAGTGATCCAAACGCAACGATGCATTCGCATGTCTCGTCCCACCACCGTCAGGCGTGATCGGCGCACGCCGTCCCCCGCACCGCGAAAGGACCCCACTGTGCGCAGATCCCTGAGATCGTGGCTCGGCCTCGCGCTGAGCGCGATCCTCGTGGCGGGCGGCATCGTCGCCGCGCCACCCACGGCCAGCGCCGCGCCCTTCACCGTGCTGGTCTTCAGCAAGACCGCCGGCTTCCGGCACGGATCCATCACCCCCGGCATCGCGGCGATCCAGCAACTCGGCGTGGCCAACGGCTTCACCGTCGAGGCCACCGAGGACGCCGGTCAGTTCACCGACGCCAACCTGGACCGGTTCGCCGCGGTCATCTGGCTCTCCACCACCGGCGACGTGCTCAACGCCGCCCAGCAGGCCGCGTTCGAGCGCTACATCACCGGCGGCGGCGGGTACGTGGGCGTGCACTCCGCCTCCGACACCGAGTACGACTGGCAGTGGTACGGGGGACTGGTCGGGGCGTACTTCGCCTCGCACCCGGCCGAGCAGAACGTCACGGTGAAGGTCGCCGACCAGGTGCACCCGTCGACCGCCACGCTGCCGCAGCGGTGGAACCGGTTCGACGAGCTGTACAACTACCGCACCAACCCCCGGAGCAACGCGCACGTGCTGGCCACCCTGGACGAGAGCACCTACTCGGGCGGGAGCATGGGTGCCGACCACCCGATCTCCTGGTGCCAGAACTACTCCGGCGGTCGAGCCTGGTACACCGGGCTGGGGCACACCGACGCGTCGTACAGCGAAGCGAACTTCCGCCAGCACCTGCTCGGCGGCATCCGGACGGCCGCCGGCGCTGTCGACGCCGACTGCGGCCCCACCGTCACCAGCAGCTTCCAGCAGGTGGAGTTGGCCAAGGGCGCGGCCGAGACCGGTGAGCCGATGAGCCTCACCGTCCTGCCGGACCGGGGCGTGCTGCACACCAGCCGCAACGGCGTGATCCGGCACACCGACGCCGCCGGCAACACCAAGATCGCCGCCACCCTGCCGGTCTACACCGGCGACGAGGAGGGCCTGCAGGGCATCAAGGCCGACCCCAACTTCGCCACCAACCGCTGGGTGTACGCGTACTTCGCCCCACCACTGAGCACTCCCGGCGGTGGTGCGCCCGCCGAGGGCACCCCGGCCCAGTTCGCCGTCTGGGACGGCGTCAACCGGTTGGCCCGGTTCACAGTGAACGCCGACAACACCATCAACCTGGCCAGCGAGACGCTGATCCTCAACGTGCCGACCAGCCGGGGGATGTGCTGCCACGTCGGCGGTGACATGGACTTCGACGCGGCCGGCAACCTCTACCTGTCCACCGGAGACGACACCAACCCGTTCGACTCGGCCGGCTTCACCCCGATCGACGAGCGGGCCGGGCGCAACCCGGCCTTCGACGCGCAGCGCACCTCCGCGAACAGCAACGACCTGCGCGGCAAGCTCCTCCGGATCAAGCCGAGCGCGGCCGGCGGGTACACCATCCCGGCCGGCAACATGTTCGCCCCGGGCACCGCGCGGACCCGCCCGGAGATCTACGCGATGGGCTTCCGCAACCCGTTCCGGATGAGCGTGGACAAGGCCACCGGGATCGTCTACCTCGGTGACTACGGCCCCGACGCGGGCACCGCCGACCCCAACCGGGGACCGGCCGGCAACGTCGAGTTCGCCCGCATCGGCCGACCCGGCTTCTACGGCTGGCCGTACTGCACCGCCCGCAACGACGCCTACAACGACTACACCTTCCCGTCCGGGCCGTCCGGGGCGAAGTTCGACTGCGCCGGTGGGCCGGTGAACAACTCACCCAACAACACCGGCATCACCCAACTGCCGCCGGCCATCCCGGCCTGGTTGCCGTACGGCGGCTCCGGGTCGCCGCCGGAGTTCACCGGCGGTGGCCTGTCGCCGATGGGCGGGCCGGTCTACCGGTACGACCCGAACAACACCTCGCCCGTGGCGTTCCCGCAGTACTACGACGGGACCTACTTCGCCGGTGAGTTCGGCCGGCGCTGGATCAAGAACATCAAGCTCGACGCGTCCGGCCAACCGCTGAAGATCAATCCGTTCCCGTGGACCGGCACGCAGGTCATGGACATGGAGTTCGGCCCGGACGGCGCGCTCTACGTGCTCGACTACGGCACCGGCTGGTTCAACGGCGACGCCAACTCGGCGCTCTACCGCATCGAGTACGCCCGTGAGGGCAGAGCGCCCATCGCGAAGGTGTCGGCAACCCCGACCAGCGGCACCGCGCCGCTGACGGTGGCGTTCTCCTCGGCCGGCACCCTCGACCCGGACGGCGACCCGTTCACCTACGCCTGGGACTTCGACAACAACGGCACCACCGACTCGACGGCGGCGAACCCGAGCTTCACGTACACCACCAACGGGACCCGCAGCCCGACGCTGACGGTCCGGGACACCACCGGCAAGACGGCCACCGCGAGCGTGGTCGTCACGGTCGGCAACAGCGCCCCGGTGGTCACCGTGAACACCCCGTTGAACGGGCAGACCTTCACCTTCGGGGACGCGGTGCCGTTCTCCGTCACCGTCACCGACGCCCAGGACGGCGCTGTCAACTGCGCCCGGGTGAAGGTGAACTACGTGCTCGGCCACGACTCGCACGGCCACCAACTGGGCAGTGTGCAGGGCTGCACCGGGGTCATCCAGACCTCGGCCGACGGCGAGCACGACACGGCGGCGAACATCTTCGGCATCATCGACGCCGAATACACCGACCTGGGCGGGGGCGGCCAGCCGGCGCTGACCACGCACACCCAGGCGGTGCTGCAACCCCGGGTCCGCCAGGCCGAGCACTTCGGTGACTCGTCCGGCGTCCAGATCGTCGCCGGGGCGGCCGGGCACGGCGGGGCGGCGGTCGGCTACATCGACAACAACGACTGGATCTCGTTCCGCCCGTACAACCTGACCGGCGTCCAGTCGTTCAGCGCCCGGGTCGGCGCACCGGCCGGCGGTGGCGGCACGTTGGAGTTGCGGGTCGACTCGCCCACCGGCCCGCTGGTCGGCTCGGCCACCGTCACACCCACCGGCGGGTACGCCACCTTCGCCACCGTCACCGGTGGGGTCACCGCCCCGAGCGGCACCCGGACGCTGTTCCTGGTCTTCAAGGGCACCGGCCCGTACTTCGACATCGACGAGTTCACCCTCTCCACCAGCCCCGGCGGTCCCGGGCCGGACCCGGACCCCGACCCGGACCCCGACCCCGAACCGGGCACCAACCTGGCCCGGGGCAAGCCGGCGCGGGCGTCCAGCTTCGAGGGCGCGTTCGTCGCGGGCAACGCGTTCGACGGTGTGGCCGGCACCCGGTGGGGCAGCGCCTTCGCCGACCCGCAGTGGATCGACGTGGACCTCGGCGCCACGTACGCCATCAACCGGGTCAAGCTGAGCTGGGAAGCGGCGTTCGGCAGCGGCTACCAGATCCAGACCTCGCCGGACGGTGTCACCTTCACCACGATCCGTACGGTGACCGGTGGTGACGGCGGGGTGGACGACCTGACCGGGCTCAGCGGGTCCGGCCGGTACGTCCGCCTGCTCGGCACCACGAGGGGCACCGCCTGGGGCTACTCGCTGTTCGAGTTCGAGGTGTACGGCGGCACCGGCACCCCGACCGGGGGCAACCTGCTGCGCAACAAGCCGACGACGACGTCCAGCAACGAGGGGGCGGACGTGACCGGCGCGCAGGCGGTCGACGGCAGCCTCACCACCCGCTGGTCGAGCACGTTCTCCGACCCGCAGTGGATCCGGGTGGACCTCGGCAGCGCCACCGCGATCGGCCGGGTCAAGTTGAGCTGGGAGGCGGCGTACAGCAGCGCGTACCAGATCCAGACCTCGAACGACGGCACCACCTGGACCACTGTGAGGACGGTGACCGGGGCCGACGGCGGGGTGGACGAGCACGCGGGTCTCGGTGCCAACGGCCGCTACCTGCGAATCTACGGCACCGCCCGGGGCACCGGATACGGCCACTCGCTCTGGGAGGTGGAGGCGTACACCAGCTGAACCACCACCGGTGACGTGGCCGGCACGGAAATCCGTGCCGGCCACGCGCTTTCGTATATACCGACAGACTGTATATGCTCTCTGGCATGGCTGAGGCTCCACTGCGGGAACCGACGTTCCTGGTGCTCACCGCGCTCGCCGAGACGCCCCTGCACGGGTACGCCGTCATCGAGGACGTGCTGCGCATCTCCGACGGCCGGGTGCGGCTGCGCGCCGGCACCCTCTACGCCGTCCTCGACCGGCTCCGCGCCGACGGTCTCATCGAGGTCGAGCGCGAAGAGGTGGTCCAGTCGCGACTGCGCCGCTACTACCGCCTCACCGCGCTGGGCGCGCGGCGGCTCACCGAAGAGGCGTCCCGGCTGCGACACAACGCGGACGCCGCCCGGGTGCGGCTGCGCCGTGGCGGCCTGCTCGCCGACGGGGGTGCGGCGTGAGCGGCGACGATCTGGAACGCCGCTACCGGCGGCTGCTGGCCGTCTACCCGTGGGAACATCGCCGGCTGTACGAGGACGAGATGCTGGCCGTGCTCCTCGCCGGCGCGCGGCCGGGCCAGCGGCGACCGGCCGCCGCCGAGGCGCGGAATCTGGTCGGCGCGGGGTTGCGGGCACGGCTGCGGGTGGGCGCACGGGGGTTCACCGAGCCGAACTGGGCGGACGCGGCGACGGTGACCGGCCTGCTGGTCGGGGTCGTGCTGCTGGCCCTCGCCGCAAAGGCGCTGCTGGACCAGCTCGTCCTCGCACGGGGCCTGCCGCCCGGTTTCGGGTCGGCACGCCCGGATCTCGTCGACTGGCTGCGCGTCGCCGGCTGGGCGGGCGTCTGCGCGGCGGTGCTGATCGGGTGGCGCTGGGTCGCCGCCGGTCTGGCCTGGGCCGGCGTGGTCAGCTGGGGCGCGCTCGTCGCCCCGCAGACGGCCGACAACCCGACGTACGTGGTGGACACGTTGCCGCAGTTCGCCCTCGCCGTGGTGGCTGCCGCAGCGCTCACCGTGCCGGCGCCGCGTCGCCGGGCGGTCGCGGTCCTGGGCATACGCCGGCTGCTGGCGCTGCTGCTCGCGCCGGCCGCGATGGTCGCGCTGTTGGTGACGAACCGGTTGAACGGTCCCACGTTCAGCCTCGTTGATGGGGTGTCCTACCAGGTCTTCTACGGTCTCGAGGCGAGCAGTGAGCTGGTGCTCTGGCTCTACGTCGCGGGCCTGGCGGTCGCCGCGTTGGCCATGGTTGTCGCGGTGGCCACGCTCACCCCGGGGGTGCGCCGGCGGATCGTCGTCATGCTCCTGCCGGTGGCGGCCCTGGCCCTGGTGATCGACAGCACCCTCGCCGGTTGGGTCACCTCGACCATGCACATGGGACACACCATCCCCCTGGTGCCGGCGCAGTGGGCGATGCTGGTGCTCGTCGGGCCGGTGACCTTCCTGGCCGGGGTGCTGCTCGTGCGTCGTCGAGAGGAGACCCTGCGCATGGTGGCCCTCGGCCGAGACGCCGACCGCGAGCAGCCAACGGGTCAGTGAGGCGACGGACCACTCATCCGAGGTGCTCGCCGGTCGTCAGTCGTCGGCGACAGCCACCGGCTCCGAGCCGATGCAGCGCACCTTCAACTCGTACTCCCGTGTCGCCCCCTGGAACGTGACCTCGACGTCGTCGTCCGGGCCCCGGTCCACGTCGCGGACCCGGTAACCCTGCGCGGGCGCCCAGGAGACGAGGCGTACGCCGCCGGGGCCGCACTCGGCCACGGCCGTGCCGCCGTCGGTGGCGAACCCCCGGCGGGCCCCGGAGCTGGCGCTCGGCGCGGGGCCCGTCGTGTCTGGCGCGGCCGAGGCGATGCCCGTCGTGCCCGGCGCGGCCGAGGCGGTGCCCGTCGTGCCCGGCGCGGCCGAGGCGGTGCCCGTCGCGCCGGTGGGCGGCGGCTCGGGTGAGGCGAGCGCCCGTTCGATCTCCGCCGCGCTGCGCACCCCACCCGGTGTGCCGGTCAGGCTCTCACCCACCAACCGGATCGCGCCCAACCCGATCACTGTGGCCACGGCGGCGGTGGCCACCCACCCGGTGGCGATGAGGATCGAACGACGGCCCATTGCCTGACTATCCCCGATCCGGCCTTGTGGTTGGCACATCCGAACGCTAAGGCACGGTTAACGTGCGCGTCGCCGCCACTGACAGCGGTTAGCCTGCCACCTGTGGCCCGCCTGTTGCTCATCGAGGACGACCTGACGATCCGTACCCCGCTGATCCGGGCCCTGCGCGAACGCGGCCACGCGGTGGCCGCGGCCTCGACCGCGATGGCCGGGCTCCGCGACGCGCTGGAGGACCGACCCGACCTCGTCGTCCTCGACCTGGGCCTGCCCGACCTGGACGGCCGCGAGTTGCTGCGGATGCTGCGCGCGGTCAGCTCGGTGCCGGTCATCGTGGCCACCGCCCGCGACGATGAGGCCGAGATCGTCCGGGTGCTCGACGCGGGCGCGGACGACTACGTGGTCAAACCGTTCACCGCGGCGCAGCTCGACGCCCGCGCCCGCGCGGTGCTGCGCCGGGGCCCCTCCGGCCCCGACGGGCAGGACCCGACGCTGGTCGTCGGCGGGCTCCGCGTCGACCCCCGCGCCCGGCAGGTCACCCTGGACGGGACCGCTGTCGAGCTGACGCCCCGCGAGTTCGATCTGCTGCACCACCTCGCCGGCCGACCCGGCCAGGTGGTCACCAAACGTGAACTGCTGACCGAGGTCTGGCAGATCCCGTACGGCGGCGCCGACAAGACCGTCGACGTGCACCTGTCCTGGTTGCGTCGCAAGCTGGGGGAGAACGCCCAGCAGCCTCGCTACCTGCACACCGTGCGGGGGGTCGGGGTGCGTCTGGAAGCCCCGGCGGCGCAGCCGTGAGGGCCCGCCTCGCGCTGCTGGTCGCCGCGGTCAGCGTCCTCACCCTCATCGCGTTCCTGGTGCCGTTGGCGCTGCTGGTCCGCACCGTCGCCGAGGACCGGGCCACCGTTCGGGCCACCGCCGACGCGCAGAGCCTGGTGCCGGTGGTCGGCACCGCCGACGCGGCGACCATCCGGCTCACCGTCGAGCAGCTCGCCGCCGAGTCCGGGCGACCGGTGAGCGTCTTCCTGCCCGACGGCACGGTGCTCGGCGCCCAGACACCGCGTACCCCGGCGGTGGCCCTCGCCGCGCGCGGACAGAGCCTCACCGGAGAGTCGGCGGACGGCCGGGAGGTGGTCATCGCCGTGCAGGGTCGGGCGGACGGCACCGGGGTGATCCGGATCGCGGTACCGCAGCACGAGCTGACCGCCGGAGTGACCCGGGCCTGGTTGGTGCTGGCGCTGCTCGGCGTGATCCTCGTGCTGATCGGGTTGGCGGTCGCCGACCGGCTGGCGCGCACCCTGGTCCGGCCGATCAGCGACCTCTCGGCCGTCTCCCACCGGCTCGCCAACGCCGAGCTGGACGCCCGGGTCACGCCGGCCGGTCCCCCCGAGCTGCGCGAGGTGGCCGGCGCGCTCAACCATCTCGCCAGCCGGATCCAGGTGCTCCTGGTGCAGGAACGCGAACAGGTCGCCGACCTGTCGCACCAGCTGCGGACGCCGCTGACGGCGTTGCGCCTGGAGGCGGAGTCGTTGCGTGACCCGGACGACGCCGCCCGGATCACCGCCGCCGCCGACGGGCTCGAACGCGCGGTGACCGGGCTGATCCGGCAGGCGCGGTGGCGGCACACCCCGGCGGCGCAGCCGGCCGCCTCGGACGCGGCGGCGATCGTCGCCGACCGGGTCGCGTTCTGGTCGGTACTGGCCGAGGACACCGGCCGGGCCGTCACCCTCGACCTGACGCCCGGCCCGCTTCCCGTCGGTGTGGCCGCCGACAACCTGACGGCGGCCGTGGACGCCCTGCTCGGCAACGTCTTCGCGCACACCCCGGACGGCACGTCGTTCGCCGTCCGGCTTGCGCGCGAGGCGGGCGAGGTGGTGCTCACTGTCGCCGACGAGGGCCCGGGCATGCCCGCCGGGGCGATCCGGCGGGGCGCGAGCGCCGCCGGGTCCACCGGCCTCGGCCTGGACATCGCCCGGCAGGCCGCCGGCGGTCGGCTGGAGTTGCGCACCGGCCCGGCGGGCGGCGCCCAGGTGCTGCTCCGGCTCGGGCCTCCGGCGTTGCCGCAAGACGCATAGCCGGTGCGGTGCCGGGTAGCTGCCAGTCATGGCGCGGTACACGAAACCCGAGCTCCGGGAGCAGATCAAAGAAGAGATCAAGGCCTCCGACAAGGGCGGCCGGCCGGGGCAGTGGTCGGCGCGCAAGTCACAGCTGGTCACTCAGGAGTACAAGAAGCGCGGCGGCGGATTCCTGGGCGAAAAGGACGAGCGGCAGAAGTCGCTCCAGCGCTGGGGCAACGAGAAATGGCAGACGAAGGAGGGCGACACCCGGGCGCGCAAGGACGGCACGACGAGTCGCTACCTGCCCAAGAAGGCCTGGGAGGAGATGTCGGAGAGCCAGCGGCGCGCGACCGACACGAAGAAGCGCGAGGCGTCCCGGTCCGGCAGGCAGTACGTCGCCAACACCGGGCCGGCGAAACGCGCCCGTCGGGACGCCACCACGGGCGGCCGGATGTCGGAGATGTCGGTCGCGGAAGCGACCAAGCTGGTCCGTGGCCTCGACACCCGACAGCTGAAGACCGCGCTGCGCAACGAGCGCGCCAGCAAGGACCGCAAGACGCTCGTTCAGCGGCTGGAGGCGGAACTCAACAGGCGCGGCTAGCCAGGTACGGGCGGATCCGCCCCTGCCGTGTCGTCAAGGCTGCTCTTGTGCCGTCGAGGTCAGGGCACCTGCCCTACGGCCCCGAAGCTCGTCGAGGTGATCCGGTCGTCATCCCGGCGGCGCAGGATCCGCATCTCCGTGGTGGCCCCGGTGCCGGTCAACGGCAGTACCGCCACCGGCGGGGGCACCACTGCGGAGATGCTCGCCGGCGCGATCGTGACCCCGAGGCCGGCTGCGACCAGGTGCGCCAGAGTGGTCCAACTGCTGGCGAGCTGGACGACGCGCGGTGTGTAGCCGGCGTCCAGGCACGGTCGAAGGTTGCGCTGGTAGGCCCGCTCGCCGGCCACCCGGGGGAAGAAGACGAACGGGTCGTCGCGCAGCAGCGCGGCGTCGATGCTGGGGTCTTTCGCGCGCGGGTGGTCGGCCGGCAGGACGGCGACGAAGGTCTCGGTGGCGAACGTGGTGCCGACCAGGTCGTCGTGGTCGTCCGCGTCCCGGACCACGCCGACATCGATCTCGCCGGTCAACAGCCGGTCGACGATCTGCGCCGTGAACGCCTCGTGCAGACGCAGGTGAACGGCCGGATGGTGTTCCCGGAACCGACGGATCGGCCCGGCCAGCCCGAGCTGGATCGCCGAACTGACGAAGCCGATGTCGAAGCGCCCCTGCTCGCCGCGGCCGATGCGGCCCGCCTCGTGCACATCGTCGGCGACGGCGGCCAGCACCCGCCGGCACCGGACCAGGTACGCCTCACCCGCCGGCGTCATCGTCACCGACCGGGAGGTACGAGCGAACAGCGGCGTACCGATCATCGCCTCCAGTTGGCGGATCTGCTGCGACAGCGGCGGTTGAGCCATCCGCAGCCGTGCCGCGGCCCGACCGAAGTGCAGCTCCTCGGCGACCGCGACGAAGTACCGCAGATGGCGCAGTTCAGGATCCATATGCCAAGGATATAAATTGCTCGGAACAAGATATTGGACGTTCGGATAGCGGGCTCAGAGAATCGAACCATGAACCCGAGCACGCTGACCGTCACGTCCATGACGACCGCCGAGGAGGCCGTGGCCTTCCGGACGTTGAACGAAGAATGGATCTCCCACTTCTTCGCCACTCTTGAGGAGTCTGACCGCAAGACGCTCGACGACCCGTTCTCGGCCATCGTCGACCCGGGTGGTGACGTGCTGATCGTTCGCGACGGCCGGGAGATCGTCGGCTGTGTCGCACTGATCCGCAGCTCGTCGGAGGTCTTCGAACTGTCGAAGATGGCGGTGGCCCCGGCGACCCGCGGGAGGGGCATCGGCCGCCAGCTCATCCGAGAGGCGATCGAGCGCGCCCGCCAGCTCGGCGCGACCACCCTGTTCCTGGTCAGCAGCACCAAGCTTCCGAACGCCGTGCACCTCTACGAAAGTGTCGGCTTCCAGCACGTCGATCCGGAACGGATCCCGCTGTCGCCGTACGCCCGCGCCGACGTTTTCATGCGGATGGCGCTCTGACCGCTCGAAGCCGACGCGCAGTCCCGAGAGGGCGGTGCGGGATCCTCGGCTTAACCCGGCCTTAGTGTCCGGACAGCGCGGTGCTATCCCGATCTGACCGATCCTCGGAGTCGACAACCGAGGAAAGGTGGACACCACGATGAAGCGCACCAATCTGCTTCTGGCGTCGGTCGGCGGGTCGGCGGTGCTGGCGGTGGCCGGGGTCGCGCTCGGCGTCACCGCCGCGAACGACTCGCGGACCGGCGGCACGGCACTCGCCGCGGCGACCGTCGCCCCGCCGGCCACCGACACGCCGTCGGCCCCACCGGGTACGCCGTCGAGCGGCACGCCGTCGTCCGGGACCCCGTCGGTTACGCCGTCCACCGGTAGCGCGCCCGCGGGCAGCGCTGTCGATGAGACGCGTGCCGGGGAGATCGCCCTCGCCAAGGCCGGCGGCGGCCAGATCGTCGAGGTTGAAGCCGAGCAGGAAAACGGCCGGCCGGTGTGGAGCGTCGAGATCGTCGCGGGCGACACCGAGCACGAGGTGGACGTCGACCGGGACAACGGGTCGGTGGTCAAGGCCGAGCAGGAGCCGGTCGACGACGACAACGACGCCGACGAGCCCGACGACGACGATGATGACGGCAACGACGACGACAACGACAACGACTGAGACGACGATTGATCGGCCGCCGCCCGACCCGGAGTGTCTTCCGGGTCGGGCGGCGCTGCCGAATCAACCGGCGGCTCGCGACCCAGGCGTCCGGCCTGTCCTTGACGGATGGCCGGCTGTCCTGGCTGTTTCAGGCCGTCCTTGACGGATGGCCGGTTGTCGCGGCTGTTTCAGGTGGGCGAGGGCCGTCAGCGCCCGACGCGCTGCTCCTGGACCGTCGGTTGCTCCTGGACCGTCGGTTGCTCCTGGACCGTCGGTTGCTCCTGGACCGTCGGTTGGTCCTGGGCGAACTGGGTGCGGTACAACTCGTGGTAGCGACCGCCGGCCGCGAGCAGGTCGCCGTGTCGCCCGCGTTCGACGATGCGCCCGGCCTCCACGACGAGGATCTGATCGGCTGCCCGGATGGTGGAGAGCCGGTGCGCGATGACCACGCTGGTCCGGCCGGTCAGGGCCTCGGCGAGGGCGTCCTGAACCGCCGCCTCCGAGGTGGAGTCGAGGTGCGCGGTGGCTTCGTCGAGGATGACCACCCGCGGACGGGCCAGCAGCAGTCGTGCGATGGTGAGCCGTTGCCGTTCCCCGCCGGACAGCCGGTATCCACGCTCGCCGACAACGGTGTCGAGCCCATCGGGAAGGGAGCGGATCAGGTCGTCGAGTCGGGCCCGCCGCAGCACCCTCCACATCTCGTCCTCGGTCGCGTCCGGCCGGGCGAACGCCAGGTTGGCGCGGATGCTCTCGTGGAAGAGGTGCCCGTCCTGGGTCACCACGCCCAACGCCGTCCGGATCGACTCGGCCGACAGGTCGCGTACGTCGACGTCGGCGAGCTTCACCGCACCGTCCTCGACGTCGTACAGGCGGGGCACGAGCTGCGCGATCGTCGACTTGCCCGCCCCGGACGAGCCGACGAGCGCCACCATCTGCCCCGCTTCGGCGCGGAACGACACCCCGTGCAGCACCTCCTCGCCGCCGCGCGTGTCCAGCTTCGCCACGTCCTCCAGGGACGCGAGTGACACCTTGTCCGCTGACGGGTAGCCGAACCGGACGTCGTTGAACTCGACAGCGACCGGTCCTTCCGGGATGGGTCGGGCGTCGGGCCGGTCGAGGATCAGCGGCTTGAGGTCGAGCACCTCGAACACCCGCTCGAAACTCACCAGCGCGCTCATCACCTCGACGCGGGCGCTGGCCAGCGAGGTCAGCGGGGCGTACAGGCGGGACAGCAGCAGCGCGAGGGCGACCACCGTCCCGGCGTCGAGGCTGCCCCGTAGCGCGTAGATACCACCCAACCCGTAGACCAGGGCCAGCGCCAGCGAGCCGACGACGGTGAGGGCGGTGATGAAGACCCACTGCAGCATCGCGGCGCGGATGCCGATGTCCCGGACCCGACGTGCCCGCGCCGCGAACTCGGCGGACTCCTCGGCCGGCCGGCCGTACAGCTTGACCAGGGTGGCCCCGGGTGCGGAGAAGCGTTCCGTCATCCGGGTGCTCATCGCCGCGTTGTGCTCGGCGGCCTCCCGCTGCAACCGGGCGAGCCGCGAACCCATCCGGCGGGCCGGAAGAACGAAGATGGGCAGCAGGACCAGCGCGAGCAACGTGATCTGCCAGGAGAAGGTGAGCATCACGCCCAACGTCAGCATCAGCGTGACCGCGTTGCCGACCACACTCGACAGGGTGTCGCTGAAGGCCCGCTGCGCGCCGATCACGTCGTTGTTCAGGCGGCTGACCAGCGCACCCGTACGGGTCCGCGTGAAGAACGCCACCGGCATGCGCTGCACGTGGTCGAAGACAGCCGTCCGCAGTTGGACGATCAACCCCTCACCGATGCTGGCGGACAGAAACCGCGTCACCAGACCCAGCCCGGCCTCGGCGAGGGCGATCACCGCGATCAGCACCGCCAACCGGATCACGACGCCACTGTCGGCGCCGTCGACGATCGCGTCGACCACCCGACCCGCGAGCACCGGCGCCGCCACGGTGAGAACCGCCGTCACCACACTCAGCAGCAGGAACCTGATGATCAGAGCGCGGTGTGGCCGCGCGAACTGCGCGATCCGCTTCAAGGTCGCGCGGGACAGCGGTCGCTCATCCTGCGCGTTCATCGCGTGGTGCAGAGACATCCACGCGGTAACTTCCATGCTCATGCATTACCTCCGATACCGGAGGCTAGGACCTCACCCAAGCTTGAGGTCAACTGGATTACCGACAGTTGCCGTCACTTCAGGTTCGCATCGGTGTCGTCGATGACCTCCGGCACCGCGTCCAACCGCGACGCCCTAGCGTTCGCGTTCGCGGAGCACTGGTGCGTGGAGGTCCGCCCGCCGAACCATCGCGCACCGGCACGGCAAGCCTTCGTGAGTCACCACCGGCAGCGCTCTGTTCGGCCCGGTCGACAGGCGTACAGGCGGGTGTCGCTCGGCGCTTTGGCTTTCCGCTCGTGCCTGGCGCGCCGACCTGGCAGGCGGTGATCGTTCTCGGCTGGTCGCTCCTACGTTCGTCGGTGATAGTGGTTGCGGCGGGGAAGTTGTTCGGGGTCGAGCCATGCGGGTGGGGTGAATTCGGGGTGGCCGTCGTCGGCGAGTCGTACGGTCCAGTCGCTGTGGTGTAGGTGGCGGTGGTGGTGGCCGCAGAGCAGGACGGCGTTGGCGAGATTGGTGCTCCCGCCGTCGGCCCAGTGGTGGATGTGGTGGGCGTCGCACCAGCGCGGTGGTCGGTCGCAGCCGGGGAAGGCACAGCCCCGGTCCCGCAGCACCAGGGCGCGCCGGAGGGAACCGGTGATGAGGCGGCGTTGTCGGCCGAGGTCGAGTGGTTGGCCGGCGCCGCTGAGGATGGCGGGGAGGATGGCGGCGTCGCAGGCGAGGCGGCGCACGGCCTCGGGGGTGAGCTGAAGGCCAGTGTCGAGGGCGCCGCTGCCGAGTTGCCGGGTCAACCCGTCGTAGCTGGTGGTGACGACGATCTGGGTGGGATCACCGCCGTGATCGGGCAGCTCGCCGGTGCGCAGGGTGCGCCGGCAGACGTCGGCGAGGGCGTCGTGGCGGCGTTGGCCGGGAGAGCGCTGGTCGTCAGGGCCGGAGGGTGCGCTGAGTGGGTCGATGGCGGCGCGGAGCAGCCCGGCGGTTTCGGTGTCGAGGGTGGCGGTGAGTCGGAGTCGGCCGTCGGTCTGCTCGGAGAGGGTGAGGTGTCGGTCGCGGGTCGCGCGGCGGGCGTCGGCGTCGAGCGCGGCGTGGGCGGCGGCGTCGGCGAGGTCGGGTGCGACGTGGCCGAGGATGCGGGTGCCGAGTTTGCGCAGGTGGGCGGGGTCGAACTGCCCGTCCCAGTCGGTGAGCAGGCTGACGGCCTTGTCGGCGGCCTCTGCGCCGGCGGCGGTGTGCACGGTGGTGGCAGTGTCGGTGATTACTTGGGCTTGGTCGAGGGTGATGTGCCCGTCGGCGAGTGCTTGTCGGATGCCGGGGTGGGCGGTGTCGAGGGTGGTGGCGAGGTCGACGAGGCGGCGGGCGGCGGTAATGGTGAGGTGCAGGCGCTCGCGGAGCCAGACCGTGGTGGAGGAGGCGCCGTGGGCGGTGGCGGTGCCGCGACCGTCGAGTTCGCGGATCAGGGTCAGCTTGACCGCGGCGAGGCGTTGCTCGACGCGGTGCGCGGCGTCGAGCGCGGCGATCAAATCCTGCTCGGAAAGGGCCCAGGCGGCGGCGTCGACAGACGCGGCGACCGCGTCGTCTGCCTGCGCCAACTCCTCGACCATGACCCGAGACTAGAACGTACGTACGACACTTTCAGTCATCATGATCGATTTACTGGGTGGCGGTCGATCGAGTGCAGGCCGACAATGATCCGCTGTGGGAGACAGCCGCTAGTGGACTGTCCATGACCGGCGGGTGGTTGTCGGCCACGGCCGGATCCGGACCGGCTGCCCGCGACCGACAAGCGCACGCATGGGATCCGCTACTTCCACGGCCGCTACAGCTTCGCCGACGGCCAGCTGCGGGGTGTGAACCGCCGCCGCGAAGGCGCAGATCACACCCTGTCCGCGCTCACGTCGATCCGCGTGCGGCGTCCACCACAGCCGCTTGACCGATCAGACCCGATGACGTTCATGGGTAGCGCACTCGCTGGCACGTCGCGGCCGGTGCAGCCAGGGCGCGACCGCGGGCGCCGCCGCGATCAGGGCGACCGCGAGCGCTGTGATCACCGCTTGCCCGATCCGGCCGGGCGTGATCCCCGGCATGGTGTCCAGCACGTAGTTGGCGTACCCGTTCGCCGCCGCGTCGCTGACGAACACGGCACAGCCGAGCAGTAGTCCTTCGATCCGGCGCAGCGCCAGCAACAGCGCCGCGAGCGGATCGAACACGGTCAGCGAGGTGAAGTACAGCATCAGCCAGGTGGGGGTGGACGGGCTGGGACCACCCGGCCGGACGCCGAGCAGGTCGCCCAGGTGGACGATCCCGCCGTACCCGAGGACGCAGACGGCGACGATCACGACGACCCGAATCCACCGGGGCACGCCGGCCCACCGTCGAAGCGATGCCGGTCTCGCCGCGCCCACTGGCCCTCCGTTCCGGTCGGGCAGTGCACCGCCCGCGCCGCATCGATGCTAATGCGGTTCCACGGACGTCCGACCACGGCGCTGGTCTGTGCACGAGCGCGATCAGCGACTCGGGTGGCACCGGAGCGGGTTTCCAGGAGCCGGCAGTCCGCGGGCGTCTCGTGATCGCCCCTGAGGGGTGCGCGTACGGCAGCGGTGGTCAAGAAGTTCCGGGCGTTCGACCCGGGCCAGCTCGACCACCCGCCACCGTCACACACTGCCGGACGGACAGCCGACAACCGCCGATCACATCCACCCGGCCGATACCCGTTACCGGCCCTACCCGATGCGGAACTGGTCGCCGTAGACGGCGAACACCAGCGGGGTGTTCAGGTTGAAGTTGCCGTTGTTGAGGAACACCCGCTGGGCGGTGTCGACGCGGGAGGTGTCCGAGTGGGCCACCTCCTTCTTCATCTCGATGACCCGCTCGTCGAGGAAGGCGTTGAGCCAGGTCCGCTCGTCGCCGCCCTGGGCCGGCGGCTTGGCCCGGTTCAGGGCGCGGCTGCGGATCTGGCGCATGCCCTCGTACCCGTGCATGACCGCCGCGTCGTAGTAGGCGAACTGACCGAGCGCCCGGACCTGGTCGTTCTTGCCGTCGCGTACCGACGGGTTGAAGTAGACCCGGTCGCGTTCGGCCTCCTGGGCGGCCTGGAAGACCGGGTCGGTGGCCGCGGTCCGCCAGTCGCGGGGGAAGTTGGGGTCGAGGCCGGAGTGCGACGGGGTGCCGTTGACGGTGCGCAGCGCCGGCAGGTAGCCGGCGAGCACGTTGCCCGGCTTGGTGCGGGTGTACGCCTCGACCAGTTCGAGCATGTCGCCGGTGCCGGAGCAGAAGCCGATGATACCGGCGGTGTAGCCGCGCCCGTCACCGATGTCCTCGATGTAGGAGAACTGCGCGCGCCAGTCGAGCGACGAGTTCTCCGCGGCCGAGACGAGTTGCATGGCGACGTCCTTCTTCGCCGGGTCGTCGAGGTTGGTGCCGCTCGGGTTGGTGGGCGTGGGGGTGGGGGTGCCGCCGCCCGGCAGGGTCCACCGCTGGTTCGTGGTGCCGCCGCAGGTCCAGATCTGCAACCGGGCGCCGTTCGCGGTGCTGCGGTCGGTGACGTCGAGGCACTTGCCGGAGCCGGAGTTGATCAGCGCGCCGTTGCTGGCGGTCCACTTCTGCGCGCCGGTGTTGTTGCAGTCGTACAGCTGCACCTTGGCGCCGTTGGCGGTCGACGCGGCGGTGACGTCGAGGCACTTGCCGAGTGCCCGGATCGAGGTGTCGGTGTTGCCGACGGTCCACGTCTGGGCCACGCTGCCGTTGCAGTCGTAGAGCTGGACGGGTGTGCCGTTGGCCGGGTTGGCGCCGGCCACGTCGATGCACTTGCCACCGAGGCCGGTGATCGGGCCGGCGGTCGCGGCGCTCGCCGACGGTACGCCGACGCCGACGGCGGCGACGCCGATCAGCAGGGCTCCCACGACGAAGGCGGCTGTTCTCTGGTGAACCATGGTGGGTCCTCGGGGAAGGGGCGGCGTGCCGCCGGCCGGTCGGTGACCCGGCGCGGCAGTTCGGCCCCGGCGGGCACCGCGAGCATCAGGAAACTGTATTAACAGATACCAGTACGTCGATTTCCCGTCAATCGACGACCGCGAGGCGTGACAGCGCCTGTTCACCCCGTCGTTGGCGGCGCGTCCATGCCGGTGGCTATCGTCGGACCGTAACTGATCAACGGGCCGGTCCGTCGGAACCAGCACCGTCCGACGGACAGAAGATGGTCATGGAGTCGAGTCTGCGCGCCCGGGTGCGAGCCGGTGATCCCGGCGCGTTCGCCGAGCTGTTCGACGCGTACGCGCGCTCGGTGTACAACCACGCGTTCCGGCTGACCGCCGACTGGGCCACGGCGGAGGACGTCATGGCCGCCACGTACCTGCAAGCCTGGCGTTCCCGGGAGCGGGTCACCGAGGAGGGCGGGTCGCTGCGTCCCTGGCTGCTCGGCGTCGCCACCAACGAGGCCCGCAACCACACCCGCAGCAACCGCCGCTACCGAAGGGTGGCCGCCGCGCTGATCGCCGCCGACCCCACGGTGCCCGACCACGCCGACGAGGTCGCCGGCCGACTCGACGACCGCCGACGCATCGCCGCCGCGCTCGATGCGTTGGCCCGGCTGCGCCGCCCCGAACGCGAGGTGCTGACCCTGTGCCTGTGGGAGGGCCTCGACTACGAGTCCGCGGCGGAGGCGCTGGGCGTTCCGGTCGGCACGGTGCGGTCCCGACTGTCGCGCGCGCGTGCCCGGCTCCGTACCCTCGTCGATGCCCCGCCGCGCGCCGCGCGAGCGCCGGTCGTGGACGCCTCGTTCGCGCGGGAGGTGAGCCGGTGAACGCGCCCGACCCGGCCGAGTGGGCGGAGATCGCCCCGCACCCCGGCGATCGCGACCTGCCGGCGGGCCGGCACGAGCTGCACCGCGACCGGTTGCTGACGGCGATCGCGCGGGAGTCGCGTACCCACAGCTCGCCCCGGGCGTCGTGGCGCCCGGCGCTCGCGCTGGCCGCGCTGGTCCTGGTCGCGGCGGCCGGCGCCGGGCTCGCCGTCAGCTCGGGCGACGACGAACCTACGGCGGCGCTGCCGTCGCCGCAGGCGAGCCGCTCGGCCGCCCGCCTCCCGCCGCCGGGCGCGGTCGCCAAGATCCGGGCGTACGGCACGGTGCGCCAACTCACCGACTCGGCGGACCTGGTGGTCCGGGGTGAGGTCGTGTCGGTGGCGGACGGGCGGAGCGTCTACCGGGTGGCCGAGGTGCTCTACCGCGCCCCGGTCGCCCCGGTCGCCACGGAGATCACGGTGGGCACCGAATCGGCCGGGTCGCCCGGTCGGCCGAGCGTGCTCTACCTGGCCCTCAGCGACCCGCAGGCGCGCGTCTACGCCCCGCTCAGCGGCGACTTCGGGATTTTCGACCTCGCCGGGGAGACGGCCACCAGCCGGTCGTCGGCGATGTCGGTGACCGGTCTGCGCGCCGAGGATGCCACCGGGGC
Source organism: Micromonospora sp. DH14 (assembly GCF_029809455.1). Lineage (NCBI taxonomy): Bacteria > Bacillati > Actinomycetota > Actinomycetes > Micromonosporales > Micromonosporaceae > Micromonospora > Micromonospora sp. DH14. The sequence continues at coordinate 103,961 of NZ_JARVKT010000006.1, forward strand.
GGGCCGCGCGTTCGTCACCACGCTGGCCGACCTCCGCCAGCTCGCCGGCGAGCGCCGCTGAGCCTGAACAAGCGCCGGCGAGCGCGGCTGAGCCCGAAAAAGCGCCAGCGAGCCGGAAAAAGATGGAACCCGCAGCCCGGAGCGCACAGATAGAAGGCGCAAGCAGTGCCGCGTTCCGGGCGAGACGCCCCGGGACGGCACCGAGACGCAAGGAGCGTTCCATGGCAGTCGACCTGCGCCGTACCCGGTCTCTGGTGGCCACCGCCGCCGCCGTGCTCGCCGCGGCGGCGATGTCCGCGTGCGGTAGCGCCGACGCCGACCAGGCCGCCGCACCCGTCCCGAGCAGCGCCGCCACGCCCAGCAGGGCCGCCGCCCCGAGCAGCGCCGCCACGCCGACCAGCGCCGTGCCGCCGATCAAGGGCAAGCTGCGCGGGTACGGCACCGTGCGGCAGCTCAGCGAGGCCGCCGACCTGGTCGTCCGGGGCGAGGTCGAGGCGGCCGGTTTCCGGGTCGACGAGGTGCTGCGCGCGGCGACCGGATCGACGGTGCGGGCCGGGGCGCGGATCACGCTCGCCAGCCTGCCCAGCGGTGTGCCGGACGCGGCGCACATGTCCACCCTGGAGGCGGGCCAGGTCGTGGTGCTCTACCTGGCCAAGGACCCGACGGCTCCGACGTTCCGGACGCTCAGCGGCGACTTCGGCGTGTTCGACGTGAGCGGGGCCGGCGCGGAGGCCGTCGCCGTGACCCGCTCGCAGGCCATGGCCGTCAGCGGTCTGCTCACCGAGGACCCGGCCGCGTCCGGCCACGGTTTCCGCACCACCCTCGGTCAGCTGCGCACTGTCGCCGCCCAGGTCAGGTAGGACGGGTGGGAACGCGGACGGCACCCGCCGAGTGCCGTCCGCGTGGTCACCGCTCGCGGTAGGTGGCGAGGTCGAAGTCGGCGTGTACGTCGCAGCCGCCCAGGCCCTGCACCCACAGGCCGAGGAAGGCCCCGGTGAAGCCCCACGCCGCCGGCTCACCGTCGATGATCAGCGCGGCGTGTTCGTCGGAGAGGATGGTCGCGTCCAACTCGACCGGTAGCCGCCGCCAACCGGCGCCGAGGTCGTACTCGAAGCGCACCGCCGGTCCGTCGATGACGGCCCGCAGCCCGACCCGGGTGACGCCGTCGGCATCGACGCTCAGCTCGGGGTACGCGGTGCGCCGCCCATTGTCGGAGCTGAGCAGCTCCAGCACCGTCCGTCCGTCGTCGGCCCGGGTCAGGTAGAGGTGGTGCCAGTTGAGGGTGTTGTAGTAGGCGGTGATCCCGGGCCGGGAGCGCGCCATGGTGGAAGTTCTGCGGATCCCAGTAGCCGCTGGCGAAGCTGGCCACGTCGCTGTAGACGAGGTGGAACAGACCGTCGTGGTACGTCAGGTCGGGCGCCCACACCCCGTTGGAGTCGCCGCAGCCGCGCAGATCGAGCAGCCGCCGCTCGGTGATGATCCCGCCGAGGCTGCGCCAGTTCACCAGATCGCGCGAGTGGTGCACGCGCACCCCCGGGTACCACTCGAAGGTCGAGGTGGCCAGGTGGTAGTCGTCGCCGACGCGCAGGATCGACGGGTCGGGGTGGAAGCCGGCGAGGACGGGATTGCGGATCGACCGGGCAGCGGTCGCCACGTCAGCGATGTCGGTCGACACGAGCGCTCCTCTGGGCGGGCGGTCTGCAACTTCCGGAAACTCGCGATCAGGGGCCATTGAAGGTCGTGCCTACGCTAGCCGGTCTTTTCGTATTAGGACAGAGGTATTGACCGGTGAGGCGACAGCTCGTAGCGTGCCGGCCATCGATCGGTATTACCGGCGAAGCATTGAAAGTTTCGGAGATCCGTGGATCCCCACCGGCCGGCTCCGCCGGCGTTCGAGCACCCCCGTGAGTCCCCGAAGGGATGGATCATGACCACGCACCTTTCCCGTCGAACGCTGCTCGGTCTCGCCGGTGCCGGCGCCGGCGCCTGTCTGCTGAGCGCGTGCGGCGACGACGAGCCCAGCGACCCGAACGCCCCGCAGACCATCAACTGGTGGCACATCCAGAACACCGAGCCGATGCTTCCGGTCTGGGCGGCGCTGGCCAGCGAGTACAAGGCCGCACACCCGAACGTCACCCTCGACATCCAGCCGCTGGAGAACGAGGCGTTCAAGGCCAAGCTCACCACCGCCACCCAGGCCGGTGACCCGCCCGACCTGTTCCAGTCCTGGGGTGGTGGCGTGCTCAAGCAGCAGGTGGACGCGGGCCTGGTCAAGGACATCACCGACGACGTGAAACCGTGGATCGGGGGCCTGCTGCCCGCCGCCCTGGAGCCGTACACGATCGACGGCAAGATCTACGGTGTCCCGTTCGACATCGGCATGGTCGGTTTCTGGTACAACAAGGACCTCTTCACCCGCGCCGGCATCACCGCAGCGCCCACCACCTGGGCGGGTGTGCTCGACGCGGTCCGTCAGCTCAAGGCCGCCGGCATCACGCCGATCGCCCTGGCCGGCAAGGACAAGTGGCCGGCCCACTATTACTGGTCCTACCTCGCGATGCGCGTCGGCGGGGTGGGCGCGCTGCAGAAGGCCGTCGACGACAAGAACTTCGACTCGCCTGACCTCGTCGCCGCCGGCGATCGGCTGAAGGAACTCGTCGACCTGCAGCCGTTCCAGAAGGGGTTCCTCGGTGCGGCGTACGGAACGCCCGACGGCCAGGCCGCCGCCATGGGCAACGGCGGCGCGGCGATGGAGCTGATGGGGCAGTGGGCACCCGCGGTCCAGGCTTCCAGCTCCACCAGCAAGAAGGGCCTCGGCGACAAGCTCGGCTTCTTCCCCTTTCCCACCGTCGATGGTGGAAAGGGCGCCACGACCGAGGTGTTCGGCGGCGGCAACGGCTTCGCCATCGGCAAGGACGCCCCCGCCGCCACCGCCGACTTCCTGAAGTTCCTGCTCAGCGCCGACAACCAGCGCAAGTCGGCGCAGACCGGCGCGGTGCTACCGACGGTGCGGGAGGCCGCGACGGCGATCCCCGACGCCAACGGCAAGCTCCTCGCGGAGACCCTGGCCAGCTACACCGGCTTCCAGCTCTACCTCGACCAGGCGTACGCGCCGGCGCTCGGTTCGCAGATCAACGACAGCGTCGCCGAGTTGATCGCCGGCAACAAGTCGCCCGCGCAGATCGTCAAGGACATCACGCAGGTGGCGAAGACCGTCTGACCGTGACCACCCACCCATCCGTAGCCGGAAAACCCCCTGTGGAGCAGGCATGACCAGGCCATCGACCGTGTCGGACGCCAGGCGCGGCGACCCGGCGACGGACCCGCCGGCACCGGGGCCGGGCACCGTGCGACAGCGCGGCCGCCAGCCCCGGCCGGGCCGCGGCGGCGTCCTCGCCATCTTTCTCACCCCAGCCCTGGTGCTGTTCCTGCTGCTGGTCGTCGCCCCCATCCTGGTGGCCAGCTACGCCAGCCTCTACAAGTGGAACGGCTTCGGGCTGCCGGAGAACTTCATCGGGCTGGACAACTACACCCGCGCCTTCCAGGACCCGACCTTCCGTGGCGACCTCTGGCGCGGCTTGGTCCTGGTGCTGCTGTCCCTGGTCGTCCAGCTGCCCGCGGCGTTGGCCCTGGCCATGCTGCTCAACCAGCCACTGCGGGGCCGCGCCGCGTACCGGCTGATCTTCTTCGCGCCGTACGTGCTCTCCGAGGTCACCACGGCCGTCCTGTTCGACCTGGTGTTCTCACCCAACCGGGGCCTGGGCGACGCGATCGCGACGTGGTTGAGCGCCGACGCCGGCACGGTCTTCGCCGACCCGGACACCGTGCTGTACGCCGTCTTCCTCGTGGTGTCCTGGAAGTACTTCGGCCTCTACATGATGCTCTTCCTCGCCGCCCGTCAGGGCATCCCCAAGGAGTTGTCCGAGGCCGCGGTGACCGACGGCGCCTCCGCCTGGCAGGCGTTCCGGCACGTCACCCTGCCCCTGCTCGGGCCGACGATCCGCATCAGCGTCTTCCTGTCGGTCATCGGCACCATCCAACTGTTCGACATGGTCTGGGTGCTCACCCGGGGCGGCCCGATCCACTCGTCGGAGACCATGGCCGTGACGATGTACGAGTACGGCTTCCGCCGCTTCGAGGTCGGCTACGCCAGCGCGATCAGCATCGTCATGTTCCTGCTGAGTCTCGTCTTCGCTCTCTTCTACCAGCGCATCGTCCTGCGTCGGGACACCGCGGGCGCGATCACCAACCAGGGAGGCCAGCGATGACAGTGAACCGCGCCCAGCGGTCCCGCGGCCTCGTGCTGCACCTCGTCTGCGTCCTCGTCGGAGCGCTCATCGTCGTACCGGTCTGGTTCGGCGTGCTCGGCGGCTTCAAGGACAACGGTCAACTCTCCACCAATCCGCTGGGTTGGCCCGACCCCTGGCTGCCGTCGAACTACACGGACATCCTGATGTCGGAGGTGTTCTGGCGGCAGCTCGGCAACAGTCTTCTCATCGCCGTGAGCAGCACCGTCATCGTCGTCGCCGCGGCGGCGATGGCCGCGTTCGTCTTCGCGCGGTACGCCTTCCGGGGCCGCGAGTTTCTGGTGACCTTGTTCGCGATCGGCCTGATGTTCCCGTTCGCGGTGGCCATCCTGCCGCTGTTCGTCCTGCTGCGCGGCATGGGCCTGCTGGACAACCCGCTCGGTGTCATCCTGCCCCAGGCCGCCTTCGGGCTGCCGATTACCATCATCATCCTGCGCCAGTTCTTCCGCACCATCCCGGCGGAGATCGAGGAGGCCGCCGTCCTCGACGGCTGCGGCTCGTTCGGCTTCTTCTGGCGGGTCCTGCTGCCGATGGCCCGCCCCGCCCTGGCCACCGTCTCGGTGTTGGCCGTGGTGACCAGTTGGAACAACTTCATGCTCCCGCTGGTCGTCTTCACCGACCAGAGCTGGTGGACCCTGCCCGTCGGGGTGCAGGCGTTCCAGGGCCAGTACACCGCCGAGACCGCACGGGTGCTCGCCTACGTCGTGCTGTCCATGGTGCCGGCCCTGGGTTTCTACGCCGTGGCCGAACGCCAACTCATCGGCGGCCTCACCGGCAGCATCAAGGGATGACAGCACACCACCGCGAGCAGACCTGACGTTTCCAACAGGAGGCAGGGGGACCGTGGGTACAGAGAACGGCCGAAACGTCACCATCGCCATGATCGCCCGGTTGGCCGGAGTCTCCGTACCCACCGTCTCCCGGGTCATCAACGGCCGCTCCGACGTCGCCCCGGACACCCGGGAACGCGTCGAGGCGCTCCTCAACCGGCACGGCTACCGCCGCCGTGCACCGGCCCGGCGTACCGACGCCGCCCTGATCGACCTGGTCTTCAACGACCTGGACAGCCCGTGGGCGGTGGAGATCATCCGGGGGGTGGAGGACGTCGGCCAGGCCAGCGGCGTCGGCACCGTCGTGTCGGCCATCCACTGGCGGATGTCCTCGGCCAAGCAGTGGCTCGACAACATGCGTACCCGCTCCACCGAGGGCATCATCTTCGTGACCTCGATGGTGAATCCGCCATTGCAGGCCGAGCTGCGTCGGCTGCACCTGCCGGTCGTCATCATCGACCCGGCCGGGGTCGACCCGCAGGAGTCACCCACCATCGGCGCCACCAACTGGGCGGGCAGCCTCAGCGCCAACCAGTACCTGATCAACCTGGGTCATCGTCGCATCGGCTTCATCGCCGGCCCGCCGCACCTGATGTGCAGCCGGGCCCGGATGGACGGCTACCGGGCCGCCCTCGGCGCCGCGCGTATCCCCATCGACGACGCCCTGATCCGGCCGGGAAACTTCTACCACGAGTCCGGCTTCACCGCGGGCATACAGCTGCTGAGCCTGCCCGACCCGCCCACCGCCATCTTCGCCTCCAGCGATCAGATGGCCCTCGGCGTCTACGAGGCGGTCCGCAAACGCGGCCTGCGGGTGCCCGACGACGTCAGCGTGGTCGGCTTCGACGACCTGCCGGAGGTGCGGTGGTGCTCGCCGCCGCTGACCACCGTCCGTCAACCCCTGGCCGAGATGGGCATGCTGGCCGCGCGTACCGTGCTGCGGCTGGCCAGCGGCGAGCGGACCGAGAGCCCCCGGGTGGAGCTCGCCACCGAACTCATCGTCCGCGACAGCGTCGCACCTGCCCGGTCGTGATCCTGCTCAGTCGACCCGCAACGCGTCGTCGACGCCCGTCTCGCGGCGGCCCAGGTGCGCCGGGTCACGACCGGAGAGCAGGTCCAGCGCGGCCTTCAGGCAGGCGCCGTTCTCGCGCGAGGAACTGAACCACCACGTCTGGGCGTACCGCTTCGCGCTGTCGTCGCCCACCCCGTTGGCGTCGATGCCGAGCCGCCGGCACAGCGCCACGGCGCGCGGAAGATGGAACGACTGGGTCACCACTGTGGCTCGTCGCACCCCGAAGATCCGCTCGGCCCGCGCGCACGAGTCGTAGGTGTCGAATCCGGCGTAGTCCGGCACCACCTTGTGTGCTGGCACACCCCGCTCCACCAGCCAGCTCCGCATCGCGGCGGGCTCGTTGTAGTCGGCGTCCATGTTGTCGCCCGACACGAGGATCGCCCGAACCTTGCCGGCGTCGAACAGTCGCCGCGCGATCTCCAACCGGGCCGCGAGGACGGGGGAGGGTGTGCCGTCCGCGTCCACCTTGGTGCCCAGCACCAGCGCGACCGGCGCGTCCGGCACCTCGGCCTCGGCGTAGAGATGGCCGTCGGCGATGTCGCGGATCCACGTCACGCTGGCCACCGTGCCCCCGGCCAGCGCCACCGCCCCCACCACGAGCGCGAGCACCGCACGGCGGGCCAACCGTCGATGCTCCGCGTACCACCGCCTGGCCGCCCCGAATCGTCCCCGCATGCCGCAAGGCTATTCGGTTCGTGCGCGCGGCGATCGACCGCGTCGCCGTCGACCTGATGCCGCGTCGTCCCGCCGAAACACCACCACCGCGGCAGCGAACAGAGGCGGTTGTCTATGGACAATCGCTCACTGTTAGCGTTAACGTTACGGACAGTCGTCGATACTCGAACGATCTCAGGCCGTTGTGACGGAGTTGTCGCCACTGATCCGAGGCGTGACGGACGACGATCGTGGCGTGGGGCGGGTGGCACGCGGCCGGCGCGAGACGGCCCGAGACCACCACCGGGCGACCCGCGCGCCACGCGGCCGAGGCATGAACGGCCACCGGGAATCCAGGGCAGTGCAGCAGCCGGGACAGTCGTGCGACGACAACCGGCCGTCCGCCTGTCAGCGCGCACCGCTGAGCAGCGGCCCACCCCTGGGCCGCCCCTGACGACGACCGTCGGTCCCGGCCCTGGCCGCCCGGGTCGCGTCCCGCTGTTCGGAGTCCGGGCCCGAACAGCGGGACGCCACCCAGCGCGGCGGCGACAACCGAGGGGGTACGCCGACGGCGGTCAGCGCGTCAGCTGCGGGTCCAGCGCTGGCTGTTCGTGCCGTTGCAACTCGCCAGGACCATCGGGGTGCCGTTGGCGGTTCCGGCGGCGTTCGGCGTGAGGCACAGGCCGGACTGCACGCCGGTGACAGTGCCGTCGGTGTTGAGGTTCCACTGCTGGTTGGTGCCGCCGTTGCAGTCCCAGATGATCACCCGGGTGCCCGGCGAGGTTCCGGCGCCCTCGGCGTCCAGGCACTTCGTGCCGTACACCTGGAGTTGTTTCGCGGCGGTCGCCGTCCACTGCTGGTTGGTGCCGCCGTTGCAGTCCCACAGCGTCAGCTGGGTGCCGTTGGTCTGCGACCGGGACGGGACGTCCAGGCAGCGGCCGGCCCCGGTGTTGCGCAGCGGCCCGGCCGTGCCGCCGGGGGGCGGCGTGGTGGGGCTCGTGGTGTCGAAGCCGAGGAAGCGGATCGCCTGCGCGGCGTCGAACGGGATGGAGTGGCCGTATCCCTGGAAGCTGATCGCCTCGACAGGCGCCGTGCCGCCGGTGCCCCCGTACCGGGTGCGGGTGGCGCTGGCCTGCGGGGAGTCGGTGAAGCTGGGGGTCGGTGACACGCCCTGCACGTTGGTCCACTGCTTGATCTGCTCGCCGAAGTTGACGTAGCTCAGCGTGGTGTCCGTGGTGCCGTGCCAGATCTGGAACCGGGGACGCTTGCCGGAGTAGCCGGGGTAGGCGTTGCGGACCAGGTCACCCCACTGCTGTCCGGTCCTGACGATCCGCCCGCCGGAGCACTCGCTGTTCCACTCCGCGCCGTTGGTGGTGGCGAAGCACCCGAACGGGACACCGGAGGCGCTGAACCCGGCGTTGAACAGGTCCGGGTAGAGGCCGACCATGACGTTGCTCATCATGGCGCCGGAGGAGAAGCCGCCCACAGCGATCCGGTTGGCGTCGACCGGGTAGCGGCTCCGGACGTGGTCGACCATGGACTTCAGGCCGACCGGGTCGCTGCCGCCGTCACGGCGCAGAGCCTGCGGTGACGAGACGTCCCAGCACTTGCTGCTGCGGGTCACCGACGGGTAGATCACGATGAAGCCGTAGCGGTCGGCGAGGGTGCTGAGCCCGAAGCCGGTGTGCACCGCCGGGCCGCTGCCGGTGCAGTAGTGCAGGGCGAGCAGCAGGGCCGGCTGGGCGGCCACCCGGTCCGGCACGTACAGGTGCATCTGGAGGTTCGTCGGGTTGGTGCCGAAGTTGGTCACCTGCGTGAGCGTCGCGGCCGACGCCGGGGTGGCCACCGTGACCACGGCCGTCATCGTCGCCAGTGTCGTCGCGAGCGCGGCGGCCAGCAGTGCGATCCTTGCTCTCATCAGCGGTTCCTTTTGTCGTGAGTCGGGCACCCGACGCTGATCGCCTCACATCGACTGTGAGCGATAACATGCCGTTCGTCAAACGATAGACCATGACGCCCGTCGATTTGCTGCGCCGGCTCAAGACGACGGGCTGACGCACCTTGAGATTGGCCGGCCGCCAGTGCCATTGTGGTACGTCGATGAAGCCGCGCGCGGGCTGACCTCCGTCCACTGGGCAGCCGGGATCCAGATGCGATCCCGGGGGACGGTGACACAAGCGATGGACCAACGAGAGCCAGTCGTCCACGAGCTCGCCCGTCCCCGCGTCGCACAGTGACCGGCGGGGCGGCTCACCTGCGCGAAGGAACCCCGCCCATGCGTACACCGAAGACCCGTGCAGCACTCCTGGCGGGCCTGCTGCTCACCGCGAGCGCGCTCGCGGGCGTCAACCCGCCATCCGCCAGCGCGGCAGCCGACCCGGTCACCGTGACCGTCAACACCCGCGCCGGTCTGGCGACCGTGCCGGACACCGCGCTCGGCGTCAACCACGCCATCTGGGACGCGAACCTCGGCACCGCCGAGACATCGGACCTGCTCCGCGACGCCGGCGTGCAGATGATGCGCTACCCCGGCGGCTCGTACGCCGACATCTACCACTGGAAGGACCACACCGCGCCCGGCGGTTACGTCGCGCCGGGAACCGACTTCGACACCTTCATGGCGGCGGTCCGGCGCGCCGGCGCCCAGCCGATGATCATCGCGAACTACGGCACCGGCACGCCCGCCGAAGCCGCCGACTGGGTGCGGTACGCCAACGTGACAAAGGGCTACGACGCCCGCTACTGGACCGTCGGCAACGAGAACTACGGCAACGGCCACTACGGGTCCGCCTGGGAGGCGGACAACCACCCGGACAAGAGCGCGACACAGTACGCGAGGCTGGTCGTCGAGTACGCCGACGCGATGAAGGCGGTGGACCCGAGCATCAAGGTCGGGGCGGTGCTGACCATGCCGGGCAACTGGCCGGACGGGATCACCGCCGGCAGCGACCCCGGCCCGTGGAACCAGACGGTGCTCTCCATCGCCGGCCCGAAGATCGACTTCGTGGACGTGCACTGGTACCCGGGCGGCACGGCGGCCGAGTCCCTGGCCCGCGTCAACCACCTCCCCGACGCCACCTACCTGCTGCGGCAACAACTCACGCGGTACGCCGGTGCGAACGCCGACCGTATCGGCATCAGCTTCACCGAGCTGAACGTCGACGCGGGCCGGACCACCCAGCCGGCGGCACTCTTCCTGGCCGACGTCTACAGCGGGCTGCTGGAGAGCGGCGTCTTCACCGTCCAGTGGTGGAACGTGCACAACGGCATGGGCGCCGTGACGCAGGTGGCCGGCCAGACCGACTACGGCGACTTCGGAATGCTCTCCAGCGGCGCCTGCACCGAGGCCGGCTCGGTCTGCCAACCGCCGCTGAACACGCCCTTCGCGCCGTACCACGGGCTGCGCATGATGAAGCTCTTCGCGACGCCCGGCGACCAGTTCGTCCGCGCCGGCACCGACGAGCCGCTGGTCACCGCGCACGCGGTCCGCCGGGTCAACGGTGACCTCGCCGTGCTGCTGGTGAACAAGGACCCGGACAACGACCACCCGGTCGCCATCGACTACGCCGGGTTCACCCCGTCGGCGGTCGCACCGACGGTGTCCACCCTCACCAACGGCGCCACCGGCATCGCGACCAGCCAGTCCGGTTCGGCGACCAGCCGCACGCTGCCGGCGTACTCGTTGACCACGATCGTGCTGCGACCGGCCGGCACGTCCGCCGGACGACCCTCGACGCCGGGTCAGCCCACCGCGAGCGGCGTCACCGAACGCGCCGCGACGATCACCTGGCCGGCGGCCACCCCGGGTGGCAGCCCCATCGCCAAGTGCGAGGTGTACCGGCACAACGGCGCGGTCAGCGAGCAGCTCGGCGAGACGGCGTCCACCTCGTTCACTGTCGACAACCTGGTGCCGGGCAGCAGGTACACCGTCAACGTGCTGGCCCGCGACACCGCCGGCCGGGTCTCCTGGGCCTCTCCGCCGCTCACCTTCGCCACCGGCAGCCCCGCCGCCAGCGCGTGCACCGTCCGCTTCACCACCGCCAACGACTGGGGCAACGGCTACATCGGTGGCGTCGACATCACCAACAACGGGACGAAGCCGATCAACGGCTGGACGCTCACCTGGACCTGGCCCACCGGCTGGCAGCAGGTGAGCAGCGGCTGGAGCGCCACCTGGGAACAGGTCGGCACGGCCGTGCGGGTCACCCCGACCGACGACAACCGGCAGATCGCCGCCGGCGGCAGCGTGAGCGCCGGGTTCGTCGGCGCGTACGGCGGGCCGAACGTGCTGCCCACCGCGTTCACCCTCAACGGCACGGTGTGCGCCACCGGCTGACCGAGCTGATGCCTGTCGCGCCCGTCGACCTGGGCACATGTCGTCCGACCGTCGGAGGGCGACATCCTGGGTAGCGACGCTTTGGAGCTGATGCCGCAAACGAATCAGGACACGTGACAGCCGTGGGGTCAGCGGAGTCGGTCCAGGGGTCAGCTGATTCGTTGACGGCATCAGCTCTATAGGGGCGTAAGTCCACCCGCAGTGGTTCCGGCGGCGGCACCTGACCAACCCCGGAACGCACCGACACGCCCGCCCCCGACATGTGGGGGCGGGCGTGTCGGCGTGCGGGGCTACGTCAGGCGACCACCGATCGCAGTGGCACACCGGCGTCGCGCAGCGCGCGTACCAGATCATTCGTGAACGGATGTTCGTCGGCCTGGAGGCCCTGCGGGTTCGGGATCACGACGTACGCCGAACCGTCCTTCACGGACGCCTTCGCGTCGGTGCTGAAACGGTCGACGATGGCCTGCGCGCGCGGCAGGTCGCCGGCGGCGACCTCGATGGTGATCGGCCGCCAGCCGCCGCCCAGATCGGGCGTCACCGGCGCGGCGGCGGCGCTGGCGCGCGCCGCGTCGACACCGGCCGAGCGCCGGGCGTCCGGAGCCGCGCCCCCCGGGTAGAGCAGCGCGTTGGCCACCAGGTGCAGACCATTCTCGTTGTACGCCCGGAAGAGCGGGTTGAACGCGAACAGCACCGCCCGACCGGCGCCGGTCGGCTCGTCCACCACCGCCGCGGTGCCCTTGAGGGTGTCCGCGCCGACGGTGTAGCCGTTGGCCCAGAACGTGTCACCGGTCGGGTAGCTCAGCACGTTCGTCCCGGTGGTGCTCGGCGTGAGGACCGGGTCGCTGTTGTTGAACTCGAAGTCCTCCGCCGGGCGACCCGACGCGACCGGGCTGTCGGTGTCGACGTCCACCCGCAGGTGTGAGCCGATCACCAGGTAGTCGGCCGGCTTCGTCTTCTCGGTGGTGGAGGTGAGCCCGGCGGCGCGGGCCAACCTGGTGCCCTCGTTGCGCAGCCCGACGTAGGTGTGGCCCTGGGCGATCCACTCGCGCAGGTTGGCCTGGCCGGCGGCGGTCAGACCGCCGGTCGGGCTGCTGCCGTCCGGCACCACCAGCACGGTACGCCCGGTGAACGCGGCGGTGTTGTCGTTGATGTCGGCAGTGGTGACCGGCTTGAGGTCCAGGCCCCACCGCTTGCCGAGCACGTAGCGCGCCTCGCCGTGGGAGCCCGACGTGGTGGAGATGCCGGTGCCCTGGAAGAGCCCGACGTCGGGCAGGTCGAGGCGGGTGCCGGTCGGCCGGCCGCCGGGGGTGAGCGTCACCCCGAGCGAGGTGGCCAGCTCGTCGACACTGCGCTTCACAGTGGCAGCCGGGACGGCTACCCGGCTGGTCGCGAGGTCACGCACCAGCGGGACACCGCGGCCGAGCAGCGCGAAGGTGAACTCGGCGGCGGCGGCCGAGTCCAGTGGGTACGTGTACGAGCCCCACGGCCACGCCGCGCCGGTGCGACCACCGGAGACCTTCCGGACCAGCTCGGCCTTCGGCTTGACGGTGTCGCCGGTGTAGATCGCCGAGACACCCATCAGCAGCGGGTTGCTCCAGGACGACACGTCGTAGAAGTACGGGAACGGCACGTACGGGTCCTCGCCCATGACGGCCTGGATCCAGTGCTTCTGCGGCTGGTCCATCGGGATCCAGTACGCGCCAACGGGCACTGTCACGTTGGTGGCGGTGCGCCCGCCGAAGACCCGCGCGGTGGGCACCCGGGTCGGTTTGCGCACCTCGTACACCTCGACGTCCATCCGGCGCAGCCGCTCGACGAGTTGGCGGACGTCGGCGAGCTGCCGGTCGGGCAGCAGGAAGTACGAGCGGACCGTGACGTCCGGCACCGGGAACTGGACCTCGTTGGTGGGCTGCACCACCTCGTTCGGCTCCAGTGTGCCCGCCCTGCCCTGGGCGAGCGCATCGGTCCAGATGTCGAAGTAGCCGTCCAGCACCTCACGCTTGTGCGCGGCGGCCCAGCCGAGCGTCGACCACTGGGTGTGGAACTGCTGCTGGACCCGGTCGGCCACCGCCGACGCGCTGCCCTTCTCGTACGTCATGCCGGCCGCGCCGAAGCCGGTGGTCGGCACCGTGTCGCCATAGCCCATGAAGAACATGTCGTACGTGTCGTAGTTGAAGTAGCACTCGGTGGTGACGGTCTCGTCGCAGGCCCCGTTGAAGCCGAAGCCGGCCTTGTTGGCCTCGCCGATCCGGTTGATCCAGTCCACCGCCTCACCGGCGATCTCGTGGTGGATCGGGTCGGCGTTGGGCGGGAAGAAGTACTGCCGGCCACCCATCTCGTGCGCGTCGATGAAGACCTGCGGCGGGTAACGGCGCAGCAGTTCGAGCTTGCCGTCGGTCTCCTGCTGGGTGCGGGCGAACCAGTCCCGGTTCAGGTCGAAGCCGAACTCGTTCTGCCGCCGGGTGGCGTCGCGGCCGTCCGGGTTCTGGGTGGGGACGATGATGGTGACCAGGTTGTCGTTGCGCTCGGCGACGGCGCAGGACAGGCCGGCCGCCAACTCGTACAGCGTCTTGAGCGCCGCGTCCGCGCCGCTCTTCTCGCCGCCGTGCACGTTCGCGGTGACCCAGACGATGGCCGGGCTGTCCTTCGCCGTCCGGGCGGCCGTCCGCGCGCTGGTCCGGCGCGGGTCACGCAGGTCCCGGACGTCGTCGGCGATCTGGCGTAGCGCGGCGGGGCGCACGTGACGTTCGTTGGACACCACCGCGTACGGCAACGGTTGGCCGAGCACGCTGGTGGTCATCACGCCGGTGACGACCCGGTTCGAGGCGCGGTCGACGGCCCCGAGGTAGGTGCGGGCCTCGTCGTTGGTGACGACCCGTTCTTGACCCGCGCCGAGCGGGAAGCCGAGCACGGTCTCCGGGCTGGGCACGGTGCCCAGCCGGGCGGTCGGGTCGTCGCTGCACCGGGAGGGCGGGGCGGCGCTCGCGGCAGGTGTGTTACCGAGCAGGGGAGTCGTGCCGAGCAGGAGGGCGATCGTGGCGGCACTCGCCAGGCGTCTGGCGGGGACCTTCCGGAATGGACGCATCGATGGGGCCATGAGTCGTGTTTCCCTTCTCGGGCACAACCTCGCAGTGGCCGGAGCCTATGAACCGCCGACAGGGCGGTCAAGGCTTGATCGATATTGCTGACTACACGGCGGGCCGGTCCCGACGCGGACTGGCAGGATGGGTGGCGCGGGTTTGTCGTCGCCTGGGAGGAGGAGACGTGCCAGAGATGATCACGCTCTCGATCCATCCGGATCTTCCGTCCGCCGCCGCGCGGCGTTCGCTGGCGTCCTGGCTGCGCGCCGAGGAGCGGCTGCGGGAGGGGGTGACCACGACGTCTGCTGACGGGGAGGCGGCGGGCCACCCGGACGTCCTGCGGGTGGCCGCCGGCGACGCGGGCACCGCCATGGTGCTCATCCAGGCGGTCGCCGCCTGGCTGACCCACCGCCGCGAGGATGTGACGGTGACGCTCACCCGGCCCGACGGTTGGTCGGCCGAGGTGGACGTCCACCGCGCTCGAGACATGGACCAGGTGACCGCGCTCATCGAGGCGGCGGTGCGCGCGGTGACCGCCCCACAGGGCTGACCGGCCCGCCGCCGGCCGAGGAGTCGGTCGGCGACGGGCCGCAGGGATCGGGTACGCCTACCAGGTCGTCAGGCCGAGGCCGATCGTCTTGGTCAGGGTGGCGTTGTCGTCGTCGCCGTCGAGCGACCAGATCATGGCGCCGGCCAGGCCGGCCCGTCGGATGTAGAGCGTCTTCTGCAACACCACCGCCGGGTCGTCGTACGTCCACAACGTCGTACCGTCGAACAACCAGGCGTGCCCGGCGCGCAGGTCGCGGTGCACGGTGTAGCCGTTGCCGGCCAGCGTCCTGAGCTCCTTGTAGTCCTCGTACCCCGCTTCGAAGGTGGCCGGCGCGGGCCCGGTGGCCGGCTGGAACAGGCCGTTGCCGCCGCCGGTGATGCCGGTCCAGCCGCGACCGTAGTAGGGGATGCCGAGCACGAGCTTGTCCCGTGGCGCGCCGCGGGCGATCCACCCGTCGACGGCCACCTCGACGGAGAAGTCCGGGTTGTCCGGGGCGCCCGCCGGGACGCGAAGCGCGGACTGCTGGTTGGCCCGCGCGTCCCAGCCGCCGTGGAAGTCGTACCCCTGCACGGTGGCGAAGTCCAGGTACTTGAAGATCTTGCGGCCCTCGTAGCCGGCGTCCATGGTGGCCGGGCTGGCCGGCAGGAACGCGGTCAGCGGGTGGTGTGCGCGGGTGGTGCGCCCGTACCCGTCGAGTTGCCGGCGGAACTCGGCGAGCAGTTTGGTGAAGTTCTCCCGGTCCTCCGGGCGGATGACGTTGCCGGGTTCACCCTCCGAGCCGGGCCACTCCCAGTCGAGGTCGATGCCGTCGAAGACGCCGGCGGCGGCGCCCGAAGGGCTGCCCGGGAGGTTGCCCCTGAGGTAGAGGTCGATGCAGGACGCGACGAACGCCTTGCGGGAGGCGTCGGTGCGGGCCGCGTTCGAGAAGTACGTCGACCAGCTCCAGCCGCCCAGCGAGATCAGCACCTTCAGGTCGGGGTGCTTGGCCTTGAGCTTGGCGAGCTGGTTGAAGTTGCCGTTGAGCGCCTGGCCGGGGGCGTCGGCGACCCCGTCGACGCTCTCCTCGGCCGGGACGGGTCGCTGGTAGTCGGCCCAGGCGTCGCCCTCGCCCGGCCCACCGTCCACGTAGCAGCGGCCGTCCTCGCTGACGTTGCCGAAGGCGTAGTTGAGGTGGGTGAGGTGGCTCGCCGCCCCGGAGGTTTCGAGTTTCTTGACCGGGAAGGCCCGGCCGTAGATGCCCCACTGGGTGAAGTAGCCGACCCGGTGGTAGCCGGCGCGGTCCGCTTTGCCGCCCGCGTTCGCGGCGGCTGGTGGGGCGGCGGTCACCAGCACTGTCGCCAGGGCGACGACGGCGGTGAGACGGCGGTGACGGAATGGTCGCATCGGCACACTCCCACGAGACATCAGACAGAATTAGTAAAGAGGGTTGTCTGATTGATGAAGTTAAGCCGGTCACCGTCCGGGGTCAAGAGCCGCCAGCCACACGGGGGATTGTGACGGCGTTACCGGGTGGTAACGATGTTGTGCCATGGACTCCGCCGTGACTCTGATCGGACTACCCGTCGCCCTCGGCATCATCATGCTCGGTCTGGGTCTCGGACTGACCATGGCGGACTTCCGCCGGGTGGCCCACCATCCCCGAGCCGCCGTCATCGCCTTGGTCTGCCAGGTGCTGGTGCTGCCGGCGCTCTGCTTCTGCCTCGTCCTCGCCTTCGACCTGGCACCCGAGTTGGCCGTCGGCATGATGCTGCTGGCCGCCTCTCCGGGCGGCACCACGGCCAACCTCTACAGCCACCTGTTCGGTGGCCACGTGGCCCTGAACATCACCCTGACCGCCATCAACTCGGTGCTGGCCGTGTTCACCCTGCCGATCCTGGTCAACCTGTCGGCGGCGTACTTCCTGCCCGACGGGCGCAGCATCGGCCTGCAGTTCGACAAGGTGCTGCAGGTCTTCGCCATCGTGCTCGTCCCGGTCGCGATCGGCATGCTCATCCGGGCACGGATGCCGCACGTGGCCGAGCGGCTGAACCGCCCGGTCCGGGTCCTGTCCGTCGTCGTCCTCGTCGCGGTGATCGCCGGTGCGGTGCTCGGCGAGCGGGAGAACATCGCCGACTACTTCGTCTCGGTCGGCCTGGCCGTGCTCGCCTTCAACCTGCTCAGCCTCGCCATCGGGTACGGGGTGCCGCGCCTCGCCGGTGTGGACCGCAGCGCCGCGACGGCCGCCGGCTTCGAGATCGGCATCCACAACAGCACCCTGGCCATCACCATCGCGCTCAGCCCGGCGCTGCTCAACAGCACCCAGATGGCGATCCCGGGCGCCGTCTACGGCATCGTCATGTTCTTCACCGCGGCGGCCTTCGGTTACCTGGTGACCCGCGCCCGCGCCCGGTCCGCCGCGACGCTGGCCCCCTGACCGGCAGTGCCCTGTCGCCGCTGACGGCTACGGTCAGCGGCGACAGGGCGGCTGGTCGAGTCAGCCGACCTGGTTGTTGTCCTTCTGCTCGCCCCAGCCGTGCCAGCGGTCGATCTCGATCAGGGCGCTGACCCGGGCGCGCTCCCGACGTGGGTACGCGTTGCCCGTGTAGTGCTTCGACAGCCGGTCGATGTCCGCGAGGCCCTCGTCGGGACGCAGCTCGGTGACGTGCCCGATGATGCTGACGTGGGTGTACCAGCCGGCCTCGTCGAGCACGGTGAGCGACACCCGGGGGTCGTTGCGGACGTGCTCCAGCCGGCGGCGGCTCTCGTCCATGTTCACCAGGATCCGGCCGTCCTCCCACAGGTACCAGGTGGCGGCGGAGACCGGCTGGCCACCGTTGCGCAGGGTGGTCATGACGGCGGGGTTCGGCTTCTGGAGCATGGCGACCGCGGCCTCGGGAAGCGGTGGCTTGGACATGAGGTCTCCTCGTCGCGACAACGTTTACCCCTGCACGTTACGCACCCGCCGGCCCGATCGCGCTCGGATCGTGAGCACGGCGTGGCGCACCCGGCTGCCGGACCGACGGCGGCGGCGACGAAGATGTGGTCATGAGCAATTCCGCACTGCCCAGGCGTGTCGTCGTCACCGGCGCCACCGGCAAGCTCGGCCGAGCCGTGGTCGCCCACCTGCGCGCCGTCGGCGTCGACGTGTTGGCGGTGGACCGCACCGGTGGCCGCGACCCGCGCGACGTGAACGGCGAGTTCCTGCTGGCCGACCTGACCGACTACGGGCAGGTGGTGGAGGCCTTCACCGGAGGTGCCGACGAGCACGCGGGCGGCGTCGACGCGGTCGTGCACCTGGCGGCGGTGCCGGCCCCCGGGCTGATGTCCAACTCGACCACCTTCGCGAACAACTCCGCCGCGACGTACAACGTGTTCGCTGCCGCCCGGGCGGCCGGCATCAAACGGGTCGTGTGGGCGTCGAGCGAAACGGTGCTCGGCCTGCCGTTCGACACCCCGCCGCCGTACGCGCCGGTCGACGAGGAGTACGCGCCCCGGCCCGAGTCGACGTACTCGCTCAACAAGGCACTGGAGGAGGAGATGGCCCGGCACTTCTGCCGGTGGGACCCGGAGCTGGTCATGGTGGGTCTGCGCTTCTCCAACGTGATGGACGTCGAGGACTACGCGCCGTTCCCCACCTTCGACGCCGACCCGCAACTGCGCCGGTGGAACCTGTGGGGCTACATCGACGCCCGCGACGGAGCCCAGGCCGTCGAGCGGGCGCTCGCCCACGACCAGCCCGGCGCCGACGTCTTCATCATCGCCAACGCCGACACCGTCATGACCCGCTCCAGCGCCAGCCTGATGGCCGAGGTCTACCCGGACGTCGAGATCCGCAAGGAGTTGGCTGAGCACGGGACCCTGCTCAGCATCGACAAGGCCCGCCGGGTGCTGGGGTACGAGCCGCAGCACTCCTGGCGGGACCACGTCGACCTGCTGTAGGTCAGCGCGCCGCCTGGTAGGCGCGGCCGACGGCGGTGGCCGTGCCGCCGGTGCGGAACAGCCCGGTCTGGTCCTTGTCCGTGGCGGGCAGGCCGAACCACGCGTACCGGTGCAGCCAGGACAGGCCGCCCAACATCCGGGTGGCCGCGGTGAGGAACGCGGCCTGCTGGGCCTGCGTGGGGAAGCGGACACCGTTGGAGAAGTCGATCAGGGCGAACTCGGTGAGCCAGATCGGCAGCCGGTACCGGTCATGCACGGCCTGCAGGTACGACCTGAGCTGGTTGACCGCGTTGACGGTGGTGAAGTCGCCGCCGTACCAGTGCAGGGCGATGAAGTCGACGCGGTAGCCGCGCTGCTTCGCCCCGGCCATGAACCGGTCGAGCCACTCACCCGGCCGGTCCCCGCCCCAGGCCACCGCCGGGCTGCCCAGCGGAAGGCCGGTGGCCTGCAACCGCGGCCACAACTCCAACGCCTGCTCGACGGTCATCTCCGCCTGACCGTTCATGTCCGGCTCGTTGAACCCGAGCAGGTAGCGGCCATTGCTCTTGGCCTTCTCCAGGTTGCTGGCGGTGACGCTCTTCGCCCCCCAGATCATCGGGACGAACTCGACGCCCTTCGGGCTGGTGACGCCCGCGTGGGCCACGTCCCAGGTGTAGTACCAACCCGCACCGGAGTCGGCCAGTGCCTTGCTGACACCGTCGAAGGTCCACACCCCGACGCCCTTGCGCTTCGAGGTCGCCGCCGGGGCCGCCGGGGCCACCGGACGCCCGGTTGTCGGCCGCACCGCCGGCGTCGGAGGCGGGGTCGAGGTCGCCTGCGCCGGGCCCGCCGTGGCGGTGGGTGCGCTCGTCCCGGTCGCGCCGGGCTGCGAACCCGCCGGCGTGGGCGCGTCGAGGGCCTGGGTCGCCGCCGGGGCCGGCGTCGGCCCGGTCGGCTGCACCACGACGATCACACCGGTCACCAGTACGGCGACCACGGCGGCCACCAGGAGCGGCCACAGCAGCCGCCGCGCGCCGACCGGGAGACCACCGAGCGTCCCGCGTCGGGGCTCCGCGTGGACGCCTCGTCTTCCCTTCGCGGCGTCCGCTTCACCCGGGCCGGTTGCGCGCATCGTCTCGACTCCCTCACCTGGTCGTACCGCTACCTGACGGGGGCATGGCGGACGAACCGCCAGCTGCCTCCCCTCAGGAGACCGGCCGGCCGGACCGGGATAACGATTTCCCGCGCTGATGGTGGCCGGGAGCGCTGTCCCCGGGCGCGCTGCCGGCCGTTACCACCCGGCCTGTGCGGTCAGGGTCTGTCGCAGGTACGTCTTCGGCCGGGACCCCACTGTCGAGCCGACCACCTCGCCCTGACGGAACACCAGCAGCGTGGGCAGGGACATCACCTGGTAACGGCGGGTCGCCACCGGGTTCTCGTCGGAGTTGAGCTTCGCCACGAC
This sequence comes from Micromonospora sp. DH14, assembly GCF_029809455.1. Taxonomy (NCBI): domain Bacteria; kingdom Bacillati; phylum Actinomycetota; class Actinomycetes; order Micromonosporales; family Micromonosporaceae; genus Micromonospora; species Micromonospora sp. DH14. Next base: position 124,152 of record NZ_JARVKT010000006.1, read on the forward strand.
CATCCGGTCACCGAACTCCTGGGCCAGTTCGACGAGGCTCTTCTCGATGGCCTTGCAGGGCGGGCACCAGTCCGCCCAGAAGTCGACGACCACGGGCCGGTCGCTGGCCAGCACCAGCTCCGCGAACGTGTCGTCGGTCACGGTGACCAGCGAACCTACTTCCGACTTCTGAGACATGTCTTCTCCCGGTGGGCGATCGCGTGGGTGAGTTGGGCGTGCAGTTGGTGGCGCACCGCGCCGAGCCGGTCGATGACGGCGTCGACCTCGGCGATCTTGCGCCGCAGCACCACGACGGAGTCGGGGCAGACGTCGCCGGAGCTGTTGCCGGCGCGCAGGCAGGCGACGAACGGACGGACATCGTCGAGGCCGAAGCCGACGTCGAGCAGCGCCCGGATCTCTCGTACGACGCGCAGCTCCGCCTCGTCGTAGATGCGGTAGCCGTTGGTGGAGCGCTGCGCCCGTACCAACCCGTGCGCCTCGTAGTAGCGCAGCGTGCGAGGGCTCGTGCCGGCCCGCTCAGCCAACTCGCCAATGAGCATCTGACCTCCTCCATCGGCCCGTCGCGACCACGCTAAACCTTGTCGTCGGCGTCAAGGCAAGCACCGGGTGAGGCGCGCTCAGCAGCCAGAGATGCCCCTTTTGGTGACGCGATGCCGGGGCGGGGCTCGTCACCGACGCAGGGTCGTCGACGGCGACTCACCGAACCGGCTCCGGTACTCGGTCGCGAACCGACCGAGGTGCACGAAGCCGTGTTGCAGGGCGACCGTCGTCACGGAGACCCCCGGCGCGGCCGAACGGAGCGTGCGGTGCGCCGCGTCGAGCCGGCAGGCCCGCAGGTACGCGGTCGGGGTGGTCTGCAACTCACGGCGGAAACAGTCCTGCAGCGTTCGTACGCTCACCCGCAGCGCCTCGGCGACGTCACCGACGGTCAGCGCCTCACCGTGGTGTTCGGAGATCAGGGCGCAGGCCCGGCGGACGAGACGCCCGGGGTGGGCGTGCCTGTCCGGCTCGGCGAGCAGGTGGGAGTGGCTGTGCCGGTGGGCCAGCAACAGCTTGCCGATGAGCCCCTGCTCGAAACGGGCGGCGACCTGCGGGTGGTCGAACAGCGACGCGTCCGCCGGCTGGGACAGCTCGTCGGCGAGGAACGCCACCCCGCGCGCCCACGCCTGCGCGGTCGGGGTGTTCATGAGCATGCCGACGTCCAGGCGGACCGGGTCGTCCACCGGGCGGCCCAGCAGGCGGGCGAGTTCCCGGTCGACGGCGCGCCGGTCGGCGTAGAAGATCCGGTGGGGAGAGCCCTCGGACCACCGCATGTCCGAGGCGTCGTACGGGGACAGGACCGAGGCGACGTCGGGGGTCGAGGTGACGGTCTGACCGGCGTGCCGGACCAGTGTGCTGCCGGCACTGGGGATCTGGACGAGGTAGAAGGTCTCCAGCGCGGGCGGTTGAATGCGGACCGCCTGCCCGTAGTCCAGGTCGATGACACCCACGCCGCCCGCCCGACGAGCCGCCATCCGCAGGCGCACGCTGCGGACGCCCGCCTGCGGGGTGAGCCGGTGTGGACAGAAGACCCGGCCCACCTCGGCGCGGGCCCGGTCGACGTCGTCCGTCCGGACCGTCACCGCATCCATCCGACACCTCCCGGGCGTCCTGTCGCGCTGACGGTACGGCGTGTGCGGGCCGGAACAACCCGGAAAGCCGTCGACCCGACAGCAAAGGGGCCGGCCGCGCACCGCGGACAGTGGCCGCGTCGCGCGGATAGCGCCCATCCCGGCGTGCTCGCTAGCGTGCGAGCACCGCGCGCCGGTCAGGGTCGGCGCGGGTTTCCGGCACTGCTTCACGTCGCAGGGTTCACGTCGTTTGGAGGAGACCATGAGGATTGCTGTCGTCGGTGCCGGATTCGCCGGTGTGAGCGCAGCGAAGGTGCTGCGACAGAGCGGATTCGACGTCACCGTGTTCGAGCGCGCGCCCGACGTCGGCGGGGTGTGGAGCCGTACCCGGCGTTACCCCGGTCTGACCACCCAGAACGACAAGGGCACCTACCACCTCTCCGACCTGCCGATGCCCGCCCACTACCCGCAGTGGCCCTCCAGCGAGCAGGTCCAGCGGTACCTGGAGACCTACGTGGAGAAGTTCGGGCTGGGCAGCGCGCTGCGCCTGTCCACGGAGGTCGTCTCCGCCGAACTCGTCAACGACGAGACCGGGTGGCTGGTCACGTCCCGACCGACCGGTGCCCAGGAACCGTTGACGGTGCAACGGTACGACCACCTGATCGTCGCCAACGGCATCTTCTCCGACCCGCTCGTGCCGTCCTTCGACGGGCAGGCGGCCTTCGCCGCAGCCGGAGGGCGCGTACTGGCGACGGGGGAGTTCCCCGACGTCGAGGCGGCCCGAGGCCAGCACGTCCTGGTGGTCGGGTACGGCAAGTCGGCCTGCGACGTGGCGGTCCCGGTGAGCGAGGTCGCCGCCCAGACCCACGTGGTGGCCCGGGAACTGCTCTGGAAGATGCCCCGCAAGCTCGGTGGGGCGCTCAACTACAAGTACCTGCTGCTCACCCGGATGGGTGAGGCGCTCTTCCGGTACCTGCACCTGAAGGGCTTCGAGCGGTTCCTGCACGGCCCGGGGAACGGCCTGCGGCAGCGCATGGTCACCAGCGTCGGCTCGGTCGCGACCCGGCAGTTCAACCTGCGCGCGCTGGGCCTGGTGCCCAACGGCAGCTTCGAGGACATCGCCCGCAGCACGGTCAGCCTCGCCACCGAGGGCTTCTTCGAGCGGGTCACCGACGGCCGCATCGTCGTGCACCGGGATCAGGTGATCTCCGAGTTGCTGGTCGATGACGGTGGCCGGCCCGCCGCCCGCCTGGCCGACGGCACGGTGCTCCCCGCCGACCTGGTGATCTGTGGCACCGGCTTCCGCCAGCACGTGCCGTTCCTCGACGAGGCGGTGCACACCCGGCTGCAGGACGACGCCGGCAACTTCATGCTCTACCGGCAGATCCTGCCGATCGGCGTGCCGCGACTGACGTTCGCCGGCTACAACTCGTCGTTCTTCAGCCCGCTCAGCGCGGAGATGGCGGCGGTCTGGACGGCCGCGTACCTGCGAGGTGGGATCACCCTGCCACCCGAGGACCGGATGCGTGACGAGGTGCGCGCCCGGCTGGCCTGGATGACGGCACGCACCAACGGACGGCACGCTCGTGGCACGAACATCATCCCGTTCTCGATGCACAACATCGACGAGGTGCTCGACGAACTGGGGCTCAACCTCGGATCGCTGACCCGGGCACGGCAGTGGCTGCTCCCGGTCGACCCGGGCTCGTACCGCGGGGTGACGGCGCAGATGATCCGGCGTACCGCCGACCCGGTATCCGCCATCAGCGACGACAACCCGGCAAAGATGGATAAAGTACGCAGATAGGGGATCAGGCGGGACCGGTCGGTGAGGAGGCTCGGGGACGATGGCAGCGGAACAGGGCCACCACCGTGCTGCATCCGTGCCGGCCGCCCCGGCCGGCTGAGCTGTCCCGCCGTCCGTGCTGACCCGCACCGAGCTTTTTCGTGGCCTCGGGGACAGCAGGAGCCCGCGTTCGGCGACCGTCCTGGAACTGCTGTTCGACATCGTCTACGTCTTCGCGCTGGCCCGCCTCGCCGGGCGGGTCGGGGACGACCTGACCATCGTCCGGCATACGCTGCTCTCCGAGGCGGGCCAGACCGTCCTCTTCTTCACCGCGATGTGGATGATCTGGTCGCTCAACGCAATGCTGGCGAGCACCTACGACCCGCGACGCACCGATCTGCAGGTCGTCCTGCTGGCGACGATGTTCGGCACCCTGGTGCTGGCTGTCACGTTGCCGCAGGCCTTCGGGCAACGTGGCGTGATCTTCGCCTGCACCTACGTGGTCATCCAGGTGGGCCGACCGCTCTTCCTGACGGTCGCCCTGCGCGGTCACGCGGGTCAGGCGGTTTCTGTCCGGGTGCTCGCCTGGCACCTGGCGTCCAGCGTGCTGTGGATCAGTGGCGGCATCAGCGGTGGTCTCGGTCGGGGTGTCTTCTGGACACTCGCTCTCGCCATCGAGCTGATCGGCGCCGCCACCACCTACCCCCTGCCCCGCATCGCCACGAAACAGCTCACCACCTCGGGGGTCACCGTCTCGCAGGAGCATCTCGCCGAGCGGTACAACCAGTTCTTCATGATCGCTCTCGCCGAGGTGGTGCTCGAATCCGGCGCCGCGGTCAGCTTCCCCGGCTTCTCGACCGCGGGGACGATCACCCTCGTCGCGTCGTTCGTGGCGGTCGTCTCGTTCTGGCGGATCTACTTCTACCACGTCGGGCACGGTCGTGCCGCGTCCCCGAGCGGGGAGGGGATCCAGCTGTCGAGGTGGGCGAGCTACAGCCTGCTGTTGATCGTCGGCGGCATCATCTGCACGGCGGTCGGCTTCGGTCAGGTCATCGAGGACCCGCACCCGCCGATCGACTGGGCCCTGGTGGCCATCATCTTCGGCGGCCCGGTGCTGTTCCTGATCGGCCGCAGCGCCCTGGAGAAGGAGAGCCGGAACGCGCCGCGGTGTCGGGCGCTGTACTACGGGGCGCTGGCGATGGTCGTGGCGGCCCCCGTGATGGTGCTGCTGCCGCCGGTCGCCGTGGCGGCATCCGCGGCGGTGATCCTGGCCGGCATCACCGTGTACGACCAGCAGGCCCACAAGCGGGGGGCGGAGACCAACCCGACGCTGTGACGATCCGTTGCGGGCCGTCGGCGACACCGCGTATGGTCGTCGGGCACGCCGTCGAGCCGGAAAGGAGGTCAGAACAATGTCCGATGTTCTGCGCCCCCTCCGCGCTCCGGCGTCCGCGCGGATCTGACCCGGGGCGCTCGCTTCCCGGAGGATCAATCCATGACTGATCTGGTCATTCGTCCGCTCGTCGCGGGCGAGGAAAATCTGTTCGACTCCATGCCCGATCCGCTGCCCCAGCTGCGCCAGGTCGCGTACGCCGACGGGGTCGCCGGCGGCGGCTACCGGCCCGAGACCACCTGGGTCGCGTTGCGCGCCGGGCGGTTGGTGGGCCGGGCCGCCTGGCTCCTGCCACCGGGCGCGGTCGGTGCCCCCTGGCTGGACCGGTTCGATCTGGACGCCGAGCCGGAGGTGGGCGCCGAGTTGTTGCGCGCCGCCCACGAGGCGCTGGGTGGTCCCGGTCTGTACTACGCCGCACTGCCGGCACACTGGCGGCGTCGGCCGGAGGTGCTGGCCGTGGTGCGGGCACCGATGGCGGCCGCCCGGCTGGCCGGGCTGGTCGAGCGGGGGGAGCGGATCCGGTGCTCCTGGACGGGCACCCCGCTGCCGGCGTCCTCCGGGCACTACCACTTCCGCCCGCCCGCCGACGTCGCGGAGATCAACGCGCTGGTCGCCAGGCTCGTCGAGCCGGACGTGCTGACCGGCGTCGAGATCGCGCGGGTGGTTGCCGGTGTCGACCTCGCCACCGACCCGGTGGCCTGGCTGGGCGACGCCACCGAGGAATGGCGCGTCGCCCGGGCGGCCGGCGACCCGGTCGGGTTGGTCGGCACCGCCGGAGACGCCTGCTACCCCCTGCTCGCCTATCTCGGCCTGCTCGACGAGGCGGCCCGGCCCGAGCTGCTGGCCGAGGCGGTGCGGGTGCTGGCCGCCGGTGGTGCCCGCGAGGTCATCGCCGACGTGGAGTCGCACCGGGTGAGGGTGCTCGCGGAGTTGGAGCGGACCGGCTTCCGGCAGTTGCGTTCCCGGGTCGCCTTCGCGCCGCCGGACAGTCAGGAATAGCTGACCGGGTGCGCCCGGTCACCCGGGCGCACCCCTCAGCCGGCGTGGACCCCGTCAGCTGTCAGCATCTGGGCATGCCGGAGATAATCGCCCTTCTCCTCGGCGGGTTGGCGCTGGTCGTGGCGGCGGTCGCCGGGCTCTACCTCTGGCCGGTGGGCCGCCGTGCGCTGTCGGGCGCGCCGGCCCGACCGCTCGACTTCGACACGGCCATCCGTGCCGCCGAGGCCACCATCGCCGCCGAGGCGGCCGATCCGGAGATCCGGCCCGAGTCGCGCAGCCGCCTGCTGAGCCACGGCTCCCGTACCGGCCGGGCCGTGCTGTTGCTGCACGGATACACCCTCGCGCCGGAGCAGTACGCGGGTTTGGCCGAGGCGTTCTTCGACAGTGGGTACAACGTCTGGATCCCCCGGGCCCCCCAGCACGGCACCGTCGACCGGCGGGCCCACCACCGGGTCCAGGCCGGTGAGCTGACGACGTACGCCGCGCAGGGTTGGGCCGTCGCGGCGGCCCTCGGAGACGAGGTGGGCGTCGTCGGGATCTCCGGCGGTGCCGTGCTGGCCACCTGGCTCGCGCAGGTGCCCGGCAACGTCGTACGCCACCTGTTGCTGCTGTCGCCGTTCTTCGGCCCGAACCCGCGACAGGCACCGGCCTACGCGGTCAAGCCGCTCATCGTGCTGTACGGACGCCGCGTCCTGCGGGACCGCGTCACGTCGCGCGGATACTCCCTCGCCGCCGTCACCCAGTACCTGACGATCGCCCGTACCCTGCCGAGTCCGCCCCGGCGGACCGGTCTGCGGACCGCAGCTGTCGCGATCAGCCCGCTCGATGCCGTGGTGGACCTCCGGGCGGCGGTGCACCTGCCGCGCCGGATCGCCGACGCGAACGCGATACCGCTGCGGGTGTGCACCCTGCCGAAGGAGTTGGGGGTCGAGCACAACACCCTCAACCTCGGCGTCGACGGCGACGAGTGGCGACGGCGGTACGTCGCGCTCTACGAGGGCGACCCGGCGCCGTTGAACACCGCCGGGGCGTAGCCGGCGGGCTTGTCGCCGATGCCGAGGCCGGGGCTCACCACCCAGGACTGGTACTGCGGGGTGAACATGCCGTAGAGCAGCGGGAGCTTCGGGGCGCTCGCCTCGTCGAGCCGACGTCGGGCGTCGGCCGGGATCTCGAAGTCGAGCGCGCCGAGGTTGCTGGCGAGCTGTTCCGGGCCGCTGGCCCCGATGACCACCGACCCGACGGCGGGCTGCGTGGCCACCCAGTTGATCGCCACCTGCGCCATGCTGCGCCCGAGATCGGCGGCAACGCTCTCCAGCGTCTCGATCACCTGCCAGTCGCCGGGGCTGATCTCCCGACCCGCGGCGTCGGGGTTCGTGAGGCGGCCGGCCCCGCTCATGCCCTCGGCGGTCCGCCGGTACTTGCCGCTGAGCAGCCCTCCGCCGATGGGGCTCCACGCGGTCAGCCCCATGCCCAGGCTCTGCGCCATCGTCACGTGCTCCGCCTCGATGTCCCGGGTGACGAGCGAGTACGGCAACTGCACGTTGACCATCGGGGCCAGCCCGTGCGCCTCGGCGTAGCCCTGCGCCCGGGCCGCGTACCAGGCCGGTACGTCGGACAGCCCGGCGTACCGGATCTTGCCGGAGCGCACCAGGTCGTCGAAGGTGTGCACGACCTCCTCGACCGGGGTGATCCGGTCCCAGGTGTGCAGCAGGTACAGGTCGATGTAGTCGGTGCCGAGCCGGCGCAGCGACGCCTCCACGGCCCGCATGATGTGCTTGCGACCGTTGCCGCTGGCGTTCGGGTCGGACGGGTCGACGGTGTTGGTGGCCTTGCTGGTGAGCACGAGCCGCTCGCGTACGCCGGCCCGCTCGATCAGGCGGCCGAGGATCTTCTCGCTCTCGCCGGCGGTGTAGAAGTCCGCCGTGTCGATGAAGTTCCCGCCCGCCTCCAGGTACTGCCGGAAGATCGGTTCGGCCTCCTGTTCGGTCCTGCCGTACGCGGCGTGGAACCCGTCGACGCCGAAGTTCATGGTGCCCAGCGCCAGCCGGCTCACCCGCAGACCGGACCGCCCGAGCAGGTAGTAGTGGTTCATGGTGATGCCCTTCCGATCGTGGTGTTCGGCCCGCTGCGGGCCGCGTGTTCCAGACTTTTGCTCGGCAAAAATGGACCTGCAAGTCCAAAAGCCGAGCTAGGGTCGGACCTGCACCCCCAGACCAGGAGGTCCCATGACACGGGCGTTGACCCGCAAGGGCGAGGCGACCCGGGCCCGCATCGTCGCCGGCGCGGCCGCCGAGATCCGCGAGCGCGGCGTCGACGAGGTACGCCTCGAAGACGTGATGGCCCACACCGGCACCAGCAAGGGGCAGCTCTTCCACTACTTCCCGGACGGGAAGGAAGGGCTGCTGCTCGCGGTGGCGCAGCACGAGGCGGACCAGGTGCTCATCGACCAGGAGCCGATGCTGAGCAACCTGACGACCTGGCCGGCCTGGCTCGCCTGGCGTGACCGGCTGATCGAGCGGTACCGGGCGCAGGGGGTGAAGTGCCCGCTCAACGGTCTGCTCGGCCAGACCGGCCGGCGGGCGCCCGGCGCGCAGGCGATCGTGACCGGGCTCATGTGGCGCTGGCAGAAGGCGATCACCGAGGGCATCCGGCACATGCAGTCGACCGGCGACATCGCCGCAGACCTCGACGCCGACCGGGCCGCGGCGGCGCTGCTCGCCGGCATCCAGGGCGGTGTGCTGCTGCTGCTCTCCACCGGGAAGATCGACCACCTCGAAGCCGTCCTCGATCTCACCATCGACTCGCTTCGGGCAGGTGCTCGAACGGCCTGATCGAGTCAGGATCTGCTCGTCCGGCCTGCGGGGTCGGAGAAGAGCGGTCGATCATGTCAGCCGGGGCCGCCGAACGGTCAGCTAGTCTCTGACACGAGTTGCCGGAGACAGGAGCAGACGTGGCAGGTGACGACGACATCTCCGGGTGAGCACCCGGACCGGCCGCCGACGGGCGCGTGATCGCGCCGCCGTCGTCGCGGCCCCCGTCGTCATGTCCTGCTCCCACCGGGTGCCCGTGTGCGCGCCCGAATCGTCGTTCTCCGAGGTTCCCATGTCTGTTCGACCTGCTCTCATCGCCCAGGACCTGGTGCGGGTCCGCGGCGACCGCCGGGTGCTCGACGGCGTCTCCCTGACCGCCGCGCCCGGCCACCGGATCGGCCTGATCGGTGAGAACGGCACCGGCAAGACGACCCTGCTGCGGGTCCTGGCCGGTGTCGACGTACCTGACTCCGGCACCGTCACGAGCCCACCGGACGTCGGCTTCCTGCACCAGGAACTGCCCCTCGGCCCATCCACGACCATCGCCGCGGTCCTCGACGACGCGCTGCGCGAGGCGCGTGCCGACCTCGCCGAGCTGGACCGGATCGGCGTCGCGCTGGCCGATTCGCCGCGGGACAGCGAGCAGCACGACCGGCTGCTGGCCGCGTACGGCGACGTTCTGGAGCGGGCGCAGGACCGCGACGCCTGGGACGCCGACCGGCGGGCCTGGACGGTCCTCGACGGCCTCGGCCTCGGCGCGCTGCCCCACGACCGGACGGTGGGCGCACTCTCCGGCGGGCAACGAGGCCGGCTCGCCCTCGCGGCGGTGCTGATCCGCCGGCCGGCCGCGCTGCTGCTCGACGAGCCCACCAACCACCTCGACGACGCGGCGGCGGCGTTCTGCGAGGACCAGCTGCGCGGCATGCCCGGGGTGGTAGTGGCGGCCAGTCACGACCGGGCCTTCCTGGACGCGGTCTGCACCGATCTCATCGACCTGGACCCGGCGGTCGACGGACCGGTCCGCTTCGGCGGCGGCTACACCGCCTACCTGGCAGCGAAGCGCGCCGAGGCGCAACGGTGGCGTCGGCGTTACGACGACGAGCAGGCGCTCCTCGCCGACCTTCGGGAGGCCGCTGCCGTGACCGGGCATCAGGTCGCGCACGGCCGCGGCCCGCGCGACAGCGAGAAGATGGGGTACGGGCACACCGCCGGCCGTGTACAGAACCAGATCTCCCGTCGCGTCCGCGACGCCACCCGCCGACTGGAGACGATCGAGCGCGACCCCGTTCCGGTGCCGTCGGAGCCGTTGCGCTTCCACACGAGCGTGCTCGCTGTCGGCGACAGCGACGAGGCCATCGTCACCGTGGACCGACTGGAGGTTCCCGATCGACTGCGGGTGGCGCACCTGGAGATCAGGTCCCGCGATCGGCTGCTGGTGACCGGCCCCAACGGGGCGGGCAAATCGACCCTGCTCGCGGTGCTCGCCGGCTCCCTGACCGGTGCCGGGGCGCTCTGGCGACGACCCGGTCTGCGGGTCGGCCTGCTCGCCCAGGACAGCGTCTTCGCCGACGCCCGGCGGACCGCCCGGCAGGTCTTCGACGCGGCCGTCGGGCTGGGGCGGGCCGCTGCCGTACCACTGTCGTCGCTCGGCCTGCTCGCCCCGGCGGACCTCGACCGCCCGGTGGCCCACCTGTCGGTGGGGCAGCGCCGTCGGCTCGCCCTCGCGGTGCTCGTCGCCGACCCGCCGGAACTGCTCCTGCTCGACGAGCCCACCAACCACCTCTCGCCGACGCTCTGCGACGAACTGGAGGATGCCCTGGGTGCCGGCCCGGGCGCGATCGTCGTCGCCAGTCACGACCGCAGACTCCGCTCCCGCTGGCAGGGCCGCGACCTCACCCTCCCACCGCCCTGCCCACCCCCTGCTCCCGGCTCCCTGCGGCGGTGATCAAGAGGTTTGCGTTGACCCGCTCGGCGCGTCGTGACGCAGACCTCTTGATCACGCGGGTGGAGGGGGCGGCAGGTGGGTGAGGTGGGTGGTGGCGTTGCGGGTTATGGCGGCGGCGAGCGCGACGGTCGCGGGCTGGACTCCGTTCTGTTGCTCGGCGGCGGCGATCCGGACCGACTGCGTCAGGTGCGCCCGCAGGTGCCCGGTGAGCAGACGGTGAAGCGGCGTCCCGGTGGCCGACCGCAGCGCCGTCAACTGCTCGGCGGTGACCATGCCCGGCATGTCGTGCCCCTCGTGCGGATTGGTCGTCGGCGCGCCGGCCTCGGCAAGTAGTCGGCGGGCGTGGTCCAGGTCCGCGCGCTGGGCGGCCGCGACCTGGGCGGCCGTTCGCCGCCAGACCGGGTCGGTGGTGCGGGCCGGCACCAGATCGAGTACGGGCAGCAGACGTTCGGCCATGGCGGCGGTCAGTTGCAGCCAGGCGATGTCGGTCGGGTTGAACGACCCCGCCGTAGCCGACGGTGTCGGCGCGACCGTCGCCGATGGCGCGCTAACGGGTGGTGTGCCGGCCGCGTCCCGGCGCCCGGCACCGCAGCCGGCGACGAGCAGCACGGCGACGAGCACGGCACCCGCCCTGGACTGGTGCATCCGACTCCCTCCCCACCCGGGGGGCGGCGGGCCCGGGGATGACCGGACCCGCCGCCAGGGTGTGACCCGGTCGCTCAGATCGGTCGGCCGTCGTGACCGCACTTGATGACGGGACGGATACAGTCCTGGACGCGACGGGCCAGCTCGGCCACCGGCCAGGCGTTGAAGAAGTCGCCGTGCATGGTGTAGCCCGGCCCGGAGGCCAACCGGAACCGCGACGGGTCACCGGTGACCGGGTAGCGCAGCACCTGCCGCAACTTCGGCACGTGCACCGGGTGGGTGCTCGGGCAGGCCTGGTTCACCGGGTACGCCAGGTGGCTCTTGTGGTCCGGTGAGTCGAGGTCGCGGCCGTTCCAGCACTGCGGGAAGTCCAGGTACGACTCCAGCATTGTGCCGGACGGGCAGTTGACGAAGTCCTTCGACGGCGGCACGTGCCCGGCGTGCAGGCAGGACCAGCGCGCGATGCTGTCGTTCGGCCCGGTGGCCTTCGCGTTGCCGGCGACGAGCCGTAGCCCCTGCGGGAACGGCTGGGTGTTCGCGACGACGTCGGCGCGTACGCCCTCGCCCAGGTAGTAGAACGTGGCGATCGCCGGCTCCACCGCGACGTTGTCCCGGTACAGGGTCGGCACCCAGTAGGACGAGACGTCCACCCGTGGGTTGCAGGTGGTGGGGGAGTTGACCAGGTCGGGGAGCGTGGTGCTGGCGTTCGTCACGGTGCTGCCGAAGAAGCTGTGCATGTGCGAGGCCCCGGGCAGCCCGGGGAAGATGATCGGGTCGTCCGGCAACCGGTGGCTGTAGGTGCAGTCGGCGGGGAACTCGGCGACCCGGATGGCGTTGGCGCCGAAGTCAGCGCCGGCTCGGTCGGGGGCGGCGTCGGCCCGGTCGGTGGTGGAGACCAGGTACGTGCCGAGGAGCATCAGCAGTGCGCCGATCGCCGTGGCGAGGCGCAGTCGGCGGGGCATGCCGGAGAGGGGTGCGGCCCTGTCCATCGTGTGACTCCTGTCGGGAGGACGGGTCAGGGACAGCTCCGGCGCCGCCGCCGAAGACAGCGGAGTGTGTCCTGGCCAGACATGGTGGTGGCTGGGTGAGCCCGAGAAGAGAGAGCGCTCTCTTGGTCCCAGCGTCGCCCGTATGTCGACTCTTGTCAATACGTCCGGCAACTGGTGGAAAAGACGCCGAAGGGCCGGGCCCCGTGGTGGGGTCCGGCCCTTCGGCTGTGTGTTGGTGTGTTGGGGGTCAGCTGGTGGCGTAGCCGCGGGTGGCGATCCAGTCGGCGAGGTGCTCGACGGTGGTCTCGTAGGAGGCGGTGTCCGGGTTGGCGGAGTCGGCGATCGTGACCACGTTCCCGTTGTCGCGGTAGCCGACGACGCTGATGTAGTGCCCGCCCTCGAAGGAGTGGGTGTTGCCGTCGGTGTCGGTGGTGGTGCCGGCGATGTTGGCGACTACGGCGCGGCCGTCGTCGACGGTGCGGACGATGTCGGCGCGCAGGGTGTCGGTCTGCTTGGCGTCGGCGTCCGGGGTGCTGATTTCGACCGACCGGTAGGCGTCGTTCTTACCGGTTTCCTTGTTCAGGACGGGGGTGATGTCGTTGATGGAGTTGGTGCCGGCCTCGGTGGTGCCCATTTCCTTGGCCATGGCGTCGACGCTGATGTCCTTGCCCTGGACGGAGAGTGCGTTGCGGGTGGCGGCGGGGCCGCAGTAGTAGAAGTTCGGCTGGGCTTCGTAGCGCACGCCGAGTTGACGCTCGCCGGCGGGCTTGCGGTCGGTCTGGGTCTGCGACGCCGGCTTGCTGGTGTTCGGGGCGGCGAAGGCGGTGGTGACGGGTCCGGCGATGGCGCCGCCGGTGAAGGCGAGGCCGGCGGCGGTCAGGGCGGTCTTACGGATCAGATCGGTACGCATGATGGCGTGCTCCTCTGCATCGGGGGAAACCGCACGGACACTCAATACGCGGGGGTGTGGCCGTGCGGGGACGTTCGCGGGGCCCGGCGACCCGCTGGGGTCGGCGTCGGGACAGGGTGTAACGGCTCGCGGTGGCGGATCATTCCGCCGGCCCTGTGGTGGTGCCTGAACCTGGCGGGGTCGGCCCACCCGGGGGGTGGCCGGTGGTGCTCGGCTGTGCGAGGGGGTGTAACCGGGGCGGCCCGGCGGGTGTTCCCGGCGGCTGCTCCACCGGCCGGCCGGGGGCGCGGTGATCTGCCAGGTATAACGACCCGGCCCGGCCCCCGATTCCACCCGCGCGGTGGCCCCGACCACCCGACACCCCCACCCAAACCGGACACCCCGCCCACCGGCCAAACCGACACGACGGCCAACGCGGCGTGATCGACTCGGGTTCCTGAAAACCGCGGTGTCCCGGAGCCAGGGATGCCCCGACTTCATGAAACCCGAGTGGATCACGCCCGTCTACGCCGTTCACGCCCCCTGGATGAAAACCCGACGATCGGGGAAGGGATGTGTCAGCCTTGGCGGCCGGGGAGCATCGCCAGGGCCTTCGCGCGCTGCGCGACGAGCTCGGCGTAGGTGCCGTCACGTTCGGCCCAACGGTGCATGAGAACGCCCTTCACCAGGATCTCGCGCGGGGTGGGGTTCGCCGAGAGCAGTTGCATGACCTCGGTGGCGAAGTCGTCGAGCGGCAGCGCGTGCGGGTTCACCTTCTCCTGCCCGGCTGTCGCGACGGCCGGTGGGACGAGCTCGACGACGTCGACACCGGTGCCGTCGAGTTGCGCGCGCAGCGCCTCGGAGTAGGCGTGCACCGCTGCCTTCGAGGCGGCGTAGCTGGGCATGGGCGGGAACGGCAGGAAGGCGATGCCGGAGGTGACGGTGATGAAGGTGCCGGCACCCCGACCCACCAGGTGCGGCGTGAAGGCGTCGATGACGCGGATGGTGCCGACCAGGTTGGTGTCGATCGTCGCCTCCGCCGCCGGAAAGTGCGCGGTGTCGCGAAGGTCTTCCATGAGCATGACACCCGACATCGTCACCACCGTGTCCAGTTCGGGGTAACGGGCGAGCACGGCGTTCCGGGCAGCGCCGACAGACGCGCCGTCGGTGACGTCGATGCCGAACGTGCCGAAACCTTCAGCGGCCAGCTCGGCGAGGGCGTCGGGGCTGCGACCGCCGACGGCCACGGTGCTGCCCGCCGCGGCGAACCGCCGGGCCAGCTCCCGCCCGATACCCGAGGTGCCGCCGACGATGAGAACTGTGCGGTTGGAGAGATCCACGAGATCTTCCCTTCGATCCAGAGGGCGCCGACGTGTCAACTCGCGGCGCGAACAGTGATGCGCGCTGTCCTTCTCGAAAACAGCGCGATCACAAGTCTTGACGGAGGTCGGCGGGGGTGGCAGGGCCCCCGTTTTCCCAGGTCCCAGCAGGGCCCCTCTGCGCCCCGCGCACCGCACTACCGTGGTGACCATGAGGGATGAGGAGTCGGGCGGCGGCCACCGGCTGGGCAGCTACCTTCGGGCCCGGCGCGAACTGGTCTCACCGGCGCAGGTGGGGCTCCCGACCGGCGGCAGGCGCCGCGTGCCCGGCCTGCGCCGCGAGGAGGTCGCCCTGCTCGCCGGAATCAGCCCCGACTACTACCTGCGGCTGGAGCGGGGCCGGGACAAGAACCCCTCACCGCAGGTCCTCGAATCACTCGCGCGCGTCCTGCAACTCGACGACATCGAGCGGACGTATCTGCTCGACCTCGCGGCGGCGCGTCCCAGGGCGCCGCGCCGTAAGCGGTCCGAGCACGTACCGGCGCGGGTGTACGAACTGCTCGCCCACCTTCAGATCCCCGCGTTCGTGGAAGGACGCGCCTTCGACGTCCTGGCCTCCAACCCGATGGCCGTGGCACTCTCCCCGCGCCTGCGGCCCGGTCAGAACCGGCTGCGGTCGCTCCTGCTCGATCCGGAGGAACGAGCCTTCCACCAGGATTGGACGAAGGCCACCGCCGACTTCATCGCCACCCTGCGCACCACCATCGGCGACGACATCGACAACCCCCGGTTCGTCGAGCTGGTGGGCGAACTCGCGCTGTCCAGTCAGCGGTTCCGTACCCTGTGGGCGCGCCACGACGTCCGCAGCCTCGACGGGGGCACGACCACGGTCCACCACCCCGTCGTCGGTGAACTGCGCCTGCACCGGGACAAACTCCCCATTGGTGACGTCATCCTCGTCGTCTACTACCCCGACAAGGACAGCGACAGCGACGAGAAACTGCGGCTGCTCGCCGCACTCGCCCACACCGAGACCGCCGACGACCCCACCCGGGTGGGGCGGCCCGACGCGTCGTCGAACCGCCCCACCCGTTCACAGAGCTGATCAGAAACCGAGGACGGCCCGCCCGCCGACCACCGGCAGTCGCAGCTCGCTGTCCTTCGGCGCGACCCGCAGCTCGGTGCCGCCCAGCGGCAGCAGGGTGTACTCCTGGTCGCTGGAGAAGACCACCACGCCGATGCGGTGGCCCGCCGGGAAGACGTAGTCCTTCGGCTCCATGGTCCACCGGTAGTCGTACAGCTTGCCCTGCCTGACCGGCTCGGTGCGGGCGGCGCTCTTGCGGTTCTGCGGGTCCATCCAGCCTCGCGTCACCACTGTCGGCGCGGCGGTCGACCCGGTCGGGCCGTAGTCGACCAGGTACGCGGTGAGGTTCGCGTCCGGCTTGTTGTCGATCGCCATCCGCAGCCGCATCTCCGGACGCCCCGAGATGCGCACGCTCTGCGTCAGCTCCGGGGAACGGTAGGCGAGCCGGTTGGCGCTCGCGGTGTCCGGATTGGACACCAGGGTGTCCGGGTGGATGGTCCGGCCCTCGTCGACGAAGCTCTGCTCGACACCGGCCTTGGGCGGCTTGCCGGTGGTGAGGGTGCCCGGCGCGGTGGCGTCGGTGGCGGCGAAGCGCAGCCCGACCTCCCGCGCGGCCGGGTCGGGCCAGTTGGCGTACGTGGTGTAGGCGCGGTCCTCGCGCTGGAGCACCGCCGTCGGCTCGTCCATGATGCCGTTGCGCACGTTCCACAACCAGAAGTCGAACCAGCGGTTCTCGGTCTGCTTGTACGTCCAGGTCTGCCCGCTGGGCAGGGTCACCGAGGCGTTGCTGCCCGGGCCGCCGTGCCCGCCCTGGTGCAACCAGATCTTGCGTGGCACGTCGCGCTTGGCGAGCTGGTCCCACCAGCCGGCGAAGTGTTCGGTCTTCACGTTCCAGTCGTTGAGCCCGTGCACCACGAAGACGCTGGCCTTGACGTCGCGGGCGTCGAGGTAGTCACGGTCGCGCCAGAACGTGGAGTAGTCGCCGGTGATCCGGTCCTGCTCCTCGGTGATCTTCGCGAGCTCGTCGGCGCACTGCCCCTCGGCGCGGGCCTGTCCGGCGGTGTACTGGGCCAGGATGTCGAGGTCCTCGCCCTGGAACGTGCCGGGTGCGACGACGAGGCCGTTGGCCCGGTAGTAGTCGTACCAGCTGCTGATGGCGGAGACCGGCACGATGGTCTTGAGCCCCTTGACGCCGGTGGTGGCCACCTGGTTGGGCAGCGTCCCGTTGTAGGAGACCCCGGTCATGCCGACCGCGCCGGTGGTCCAACCGGCGGTGACCGGGGCGCCGTTGGCGTCGTACCCCTTGGCCCGGCCGTTGAGCCAGTCGATGACCGCCTTGGTGCCGAGCGTCTCGGCCTGGTCGCCGCTGGTCGGGCAGCCGTCCGAGTCGCCGGTGCCGACGCTCTGGCCGAGCACCACCGCGTACCCGCGGGGCACGTAGTAGTCGTCCAGCGAGCCGGGCAGGTTGGCCTTCGCCTGGGCCCGTTGTGCGCCGACGTCGAGAGCGCGTCGCCCGTCGCGGTCGGTCAGGCCGTTCTGCGGCAGGTCGTCGACCAGCACGCTCGGGTACGGAACGTCACCCCAGGTGCCCTTGCGGTACGGGCTGTGCTCGAAGATGACCGGCACCTTGAAGCCCTGGGTGGCGGTCTCCCGGGGCCGGGAGATGTCGATGGCCACCCGGTCGAGCCGGCCGTCGTGGTCGGTGTCCACCGGGGTCTGGACGAACACGCGTTCCTCGATCGCGTCGGCGAGCGAGAACACGGGTTGGGTCATGCCGTCGCTGACCACGATGCCGGTGGGCGTGGTGGGCGTGGGCGGGGCGGCAGCCGCTGGTGGGGCTGCGCTGAGCACCAGCGCGCCGGACACGCCGACGCTCAGGAGTGCCAGATGACGGGGTCGACGCATGCGCGTCTCCCTTCGGTTGGGCTGGTTGCCGGGGGCCGATCTCGAAGATCCATTCGTCGCCATGCTAGGTCCGGTCCGGCGTCGCGTCGATCCCTTCAGCCGTCCACGGTGGTCGGTCAGGGGGTCGGCGGTGTCACCGCGATGATCAGGTGGGCGCGCTGATCGCTGGCGTTGCGGTAGAGGTGCGCAAGGCGCGAGTCGAAGGTGACCGACTCGCCGGCGCTGAGGGTGTACGAATCGCCGCCGATCTCGGCGACGACCTCACCGGTGATGACGATCGCGCACTCGGTCGACGGGTGCGCCCACGGCTCCGCGGAACTGGCGTCGCCGGGCGCGAGGTGGGCCTGGAGCACTTCCAGGTCGCCACGGCCAGGGGTGAGTCGTTCGTAGGTGATCTGGCCGGGCGGCGCGGCCAGCCTGGTCCGGGCACCGACGCGGCTGACGTGCACCGGTGGCGCCTCGGGCTCGGAGAACAGTTCCGCGATTGAGGTGTCGAAGACCTGGGCGAGTTTTCGCAGGGTGGACAGGCTGGGGTCGGTCGCGCCGTTCTCGATCTGGCTGAGCAGGCCGGGGGACACGTCGGCGGCTGTGGCGAGCTGACGCAGCGTGAGGGAGTGCTGCTGACGCAGATCGCGGAGTCGGTCACCGAGCATGTGTCCTCGTTCCAAATTCAGTGTGGCTAAATCTTGATTGACCAAACTATACAGCCCTGTTTAGGATCGCTAAACGTCGACCGAGAAAGTTCGACGCCAGTAAACACGCCACGATGCAGCGCGAACCGGGCCCTGGCCGTCCGGTCTACATCCAACCCCGAGACGACGCCCCCGAGAAGCCCGTGACGCCGTCACCCCACCGGCCCGGCCGATGCGTGGTGTCGCCCGGCGGTCGTCGACGCCCCGCGGATCCCGCGCACAGCGGGCCGCGCGATACGAAGGTAGGAACAGCATGTCGGTGTCTCCCCGCCGGCTCCTCGCCGGAGCGTCCGCTCTGGCGACGCTGGCCGTCCTCTCCGTCAGCGCCTGTAGCGCCGGCGGCAGTGGTGGAAACGCGAACGGTGCGGCCAAGACCCTCACCGTGAACACCTCGTTCGTGCTCAAGACCCTCGACCCCGGCCGGGTCTACGAGGCAACCGGTCTGACCGCCGTGCACGCCCTCTACGACACCCTGCTCACCTTCAAAGGTTCGGACGTGAGCAAGCCGGTCCCCGCGCTGGCCGAGTCGTACCAGGCGTCGCCGGACGCCAAGACGTTCACCTTCAAGCTCCGGCAGGGCGTGACGTTCGCCGACGGCAGCCCGCTCACCGCCGACGACGTCGTCTTCTCGCTCAACCGCCTGAAGAACATCAAGGCCAGCCCCGCGGTCACCGTCAGCGGCCTGACCGTGACCAAGACCGACGACAGCACCATCGTGGTCGCCTCGGCCACCCCCGACCCGAACATCCCGGTGGTGCTGTCGATGCCGTCGACCGCGGTGCTCAATTCCAAGGTCGCCAAGGAGCACGGCGCCCGCGACGGCGCCGACGCCGCCCAGGGCGACACCGCGCAGCAGTACCTGGACACCAACTCCGTCGGCAGCGGCCCGTACGTGCTGAAGTCCTACGACCCCTCGTCCCAGGTGGTTCTGGAGGCCAACCCGAAGTACTGGGGTACGAAGCCGCAGTTCTCCCGGGTCGTGCTGCGCAACATGGATGTGCAGACCCAGAAACTGACCATGCAGCGCGCCGAGGCCGCCGAGATCTCCCTGGACATCTCCGGCAAGCTCCTCGACGGACTGCCGGGCAGCCTGCAAACCTCTGGCGTGCAGGACACCGTCTACTTCCTCTTCCTCAACGCCGACTCGGCCGTCTCCGCCGTCACCTCCAACCCGAAGTTCAACCAGGCGCTCCGTGCGGCCATCGACTACCAGGGGATCGCCGCCCTGTACGGCAAGGGTGCCGCCCCCGGCGCCGGGCTGGTCGCGCCGGCCTTCCCGGGCGCGCTGCCGGCCGGCGAGGAGTCCAAGCGGGACGTGGCGAAGGCCAAGGCGCTGCTGGCCGAGGGCGGCCTGACCAACCCGACGGTCAAGTTCACCTACCCGGCCATCACCTACAAGGGTGTGGACCTCGGCACGGTGGCCACCAAGGTGCAGGGCGACGCCGCCGAGGCGGGCATCAAGCTGGAACTCAACCCGCAGCCGCTGACCACGTTCCTCGACGAGATGCGCGGCGGGAAGTCACCGCTCGGATTCACCCCGCAGAGCCTGAACTACCCCGTCGCCGACTCACTGATCAACAACATGGCACCGGGGCAGGCGACCGCGCTGCGCTCCGGCTGGACGATCGAGCGGGCCGACCCGGCCGTGGTGGCCGCCGGCAAGAAGGTCACCGAGACCCTCGACCTGGCCGGTCGAGCCACCGCCATGCAGGAATGGCAGCGGCTGATGAACGCGTCCTCGCCGTACCTCGTGCTGGCCAGCAACTCCTCCATCGTCGTGGCGACCACGGACCTGACCGGGGCGGACTACACCGCCGCCGGTTGGCAGGTGGACGTCGCCGCGGTCGGCCGCAAGTAGTCGACGACCACATGACGACAGTTCACGACGGTGAGCCGGGCGCGGTCGCGACGACCGCGTCCCGGCCCCGGGGTGCCCACCCGCTGCTGACCTTCCTGGCGAAGCGGGTGGCCGTGACCGCCGGTCTGCTGCTGGGCGTCACGGTGGTGACCTTCGGTCTGGTCAACGTGGTCCCCGGTGACCCGGTGACCGCCAACCTCTCCGACCAGGCGCTCAACGACCCCTCCGCGGTGGCCGCCTTCCGCGAGAAGTGGGGCCTGGACCAGCCGCTCTGGGCCCAGTACCTGCACTACCTGGGCAACCTGCTGCACGGCGACCTGGGTCACTCCCAGCAGACCGGTCGGGCGGTCCTGGACGACCTGCTGCACTACGTGCCGGCAACGCTGGAGCTGGCCATCCCCAGCATGGTGCTCGCGTTGCTCATCGGCACCGGGATCGGCATGCTCGCGGCGGTCCGCAACGGTCGGCTCACCGACCAGCTCGTCCGGGTCGGCGCCCTGCTCGGGCTCTCCACCCCGCCCTTCTGGCTGTCCCTGGTCGTGCTCTACGTCTTCTTCTACCAGCTCGGCCTGGCACCCAGCGGCGGACGACTCTCGACGGACTTCAGCCCGCCGCCCACCGTCACCGGCATGTACACGGTCGACGGCGCGCTCGCCGGGCAGTGGGACGTCGCCTGGGACGCCGCGCAGCACCTGTCCCTGCCGGTGCTCGTGCTGACCTCGCTGACCGTGGCGATGCTGGTCCGCTTCGTCCGCTCGGCGATGCTGGAGGTGCTCCAGCAGGACTACATCCGCGCCGCGTACGCCAAGGGTCTGCCGACAAGGGTGGTGCTGCGCCGGCACCTGCTGCGCGCTGGTCTCGTCCCGGTGGTCACCGTCTCCGGGCTGGCCTTCGCCTCGCTGCTGTCCGGGACGGTGCTGGTCGAAAGCATCTTCGGCTGGCCCGGCGTCGGCCAGTACGCGTACCGCAGCGCCACCGCGTTGGACCTGCCCGCGATCCTCGGCGTCAGCCTGTTCGTGGCACTGGTCTACACGCTGGTCAACCTGACCGTCGACCTGCTGTACGGGCTCATCGATCCGAGGATCCGATTGTCATGACGACACTTGCAGACCCGAAGGCGGAGCGAGCCCTGGGCCGACGTCGTTGGCTCGGCCGACTGCGCGGCGCCTCGACCAGCCGACCGGTCTGGCGTCAGCCGATCACCGTGACGGCGATGACGATCCTCGGTGGATGGTTGCTGCTGGCTCTGCTCGCCGACGTTCTCGCACCGTACGACCCGCTGGCGCAGAGCGCCGACGCGTACGCGTCGCCGTCGGGGGCGCACTGGTTCGGCACCGACTCGCTCGGCCGGGACATCCTCAGCCGGGTCATCCACGGCGCCCGCCTGTCCATCCCGCTGGCCCTGGCCATCGTCTCGCTGGCGCTGCTGGTCGGTGGGCTGCTCGGGCTGGTCGCCGGATACGTCGGGCGGTTCGTCGACGAGGCGCTGATGCGCCTGACCGATCTGGTGTTCGCGTTCCCCCAGATCATTCTGGCCATGGCGGTGACGGCCGCGTTCGGCCCGAGCACGCGCAACGCGGTGCTGGCCCTGGTCATCGTCTCCTGGCCGGTCTACGCCCGGGTGATCCGCAGCGCCGTGCTGAGCATGCGCGGCGACGACTACCTCAACGCCGCCCGCCTGCTCGGCGTCGGGCCGATCCGCGCGTTGCGCCGCGACGTGCTGCCCAACAGCATCGGCCCGGCGATCGTGCTGGCCACCCTGGAGTTGGGCAACGCGGTGCTGCTGCTCGCCGCGCTGTCGTTCCTCGGCCTGGGCCCCCGCCCACCGGCCGCCGAGTGGGGCTCGATGGTGGCCCTCGGCGCGCAGGACCTGTCGATGTGGTGGGTCAGCGTCTTTCCCGGCCTCGCCATCCTGACCGTGGTGATGGCCTTCAACGTGCTCGGCGACGCGCTGCGCGACCGGCTCGACCCCCGCTACACGAAGGGACGCTGAGGTGGCACCGCTGCTCGACGTCGACTCCCTGGCCGTCACCCTGCCGTCGCCGCGTGGCCCGCTGCCGATCCTGCACGACGTGTCGTTGACCGTCGACGAGGGGGAGTTGGTCGGCATCGCGGGGGAGAGCGGCTGCGGCAAGAGCCTCACCGCGCAGACCCTGCTCGGGTTGCTGCCCGCGGGGGCCGTGGTCAGCGGCTCGGCCCGGTACGCCGGCACCGAGCTGCTGGGCCTGGACCCCAGGGGCTGGCAGCGGGTCCGCGGTGCGGGCATCGCGATGGTCTTCCAGGACCCGAGCGCGGCCCTGCACCCGATGCTCACCGTCGGCCGGCAGCTCACCGAGCACATGCGGGTGCACCTGCGGATGGACCGCCGAGCCGCCGGCCGCCGCGCGGTGGACCTGCTCGACCAGGTCCGTATCCCGGACCCGGAGCGGGCGCTGCGCGCCTACCCACACCAGTTCTCCGGCGGGATGCGGCAGCGGGTCGCCATCGCCATGGCCCTGGCCGCCCGACCCCGACTGCTGATCGCCGACGAGCCGACGACCGCCCTCGACGTGACCGTGCAGGCCGGCATCCTCGCGCTGCTGGACCGATTGCGCGCCGAGACCGGGCTGGCCGTCGCGTTCATCACCCACGACCTCGGCGTGCTCAGTGCCCTCACCACCCGTGGCTACATCTTCTACGCCGGGCGGGTCGTCGAGACCGGCCCGACGGGCGCGCTGCTGACCGCCCCCACCCACCCGTACACGGCCGCGCTGCTCGGCGCCCGACCGCACGGCACCCGGACCGGCGGAACGTTGCGGCCCATCCCGGGCGCGCCGCCGGCCCCGGGGGAGGCACCACCGGGCTGCCCGTTCCAACCCCGATGCGGGTACGCCGAACCGTCCTGCGGCACGTCCCCGCCCCCGCTCACCCCCGCCGGGGTCGACCGGTCGGTGGCCTGCGTGGTCCGCCCACAGTTGGAGGTGGCCCCATGACCGCGATCGAGCCGGCGCGACTGTCCTTCACCGACGTCGAGGTCGAGTACCGCTCCCGTGGGCGTGCCCGGGTGCGGGCGGTCGCCGGGGTCAGCCTGGAGGTGTCGCCCGGCCAGATCGTCGGGCTGGTCGGCGAGTCCGGGTGCGGCAAGTCCTCGTTGGCCCGCGTCGCGGTCGGTCTCAGCGCACCGAGCGCCGGCAACGTCCGGTACGCCGGCCGACCGGTCACCCCGCTGGGCTGGCGATCCCGATCCGGCGCCGAGGTCGGCCTCCAGATGGTCTTCCAGAACCCGTACGCCTCGCTGAACCCCCGGCGCACCATCGGTTCGCAGCTCCTCGACGGCGTGCCCGCCGCTGTCACCGGGGCGGCCCGCCGGGCCCGGGTGCACGAGCTGCTCGAACGGGTGGCGATGCCGGCCAGCGCCGCGCAGCGGTATCCGCACCAGTTCTCCGGCGGTCAGCGGCAGCGCCTGGCGATCGCCCGTGCGCTCGCCCCGGAACCCCGGATGATCATCGCGGACGAGCCGGTCACCGCGCTGGACGCCTCGTCCCAGGCCCAGGTGGTCAATCTGCTCGTCGGGCTGGTCCGCGACCTCGACATGGGCATGCTCTTCATCTCCCACGACCTGGCGCTGGTGCACGAGATCGCCGACGTGACCGCGGTGATGTACCTGGGCCGCATCGTCGAGGCCGCGCCCACCCGCGAGCTGTGGCGCGAGCCCCGACACCCGTACACCCGGGCGTTGATCGACGCGGTGCCGCAGATCGGGCCCACCCCGCGCCTGCCCGCCATCCTCGCCGGGGAGGTGCCCGACCCGGCCAACGCGCCCACCGGGTGCCGTTTCCGGCCACGCTGTCCGCACGCGTTCGCGCCCTGCGGGGAGCAGCCACCCACCGTCGAGCTGGACGGCCGCAGCGTCGCCTGCTGGCTCACCGACTCCGCCACGGCCCCGACCGTCGCACGCTCACTCTGAGGACGCCCCATGCGCATGCCCACCGAACAGGTCCTGGTCAACCTCGCCCTCTACGACGGTGTCCAGGACGCCTCCCAACCGGATCGCGGCATCTGGATCGACGCCGACGGGATGATCCGGGCCGTCGGTCAGGTCGACGACGTCCTCGCCGAGGCCGGCGCCGCCCGGGTGGTCGACCTGGGCGGCGACCACGTCATGCCGGGTCTGACCAACATGCACGTCCACCTCTCGCTGGGGTTGCCCGGCCACCTCGCCGACACCGTGCACGGCGCCAACCTGGCCGAACTGGTGCTGATGATGGCCGACTCGGCCCGGCGCACCCTGCACTCCGGCGTCACCACCGCCCGCCTCGTCGGCGAGAGCCGGTACGCGGACTTCGCCCTGCGCCGGGGGATCGAGGCCGGCGCGGTCGACGGCCCGCGCATCTTCACCGCGGGGCACGCGCTCTGCTGCACCGGCGGGCACGGGTGGGAGGCCGACGCCCTGGAAGCCGACGGTGCGGACGGGTTCCGTCGGGCCACCCGCGAACAGCTGCGCGCCGGCGCCGACCTGATCAAGGTCTGCATCTCCGGCGGGATCGCCGGTCAGCACGAGGCGATCGACACCCCGCAGTTGCTCGACGACGAGATGGCCGCGGTGATCCGGGTCGCACACGACTGGGGGCGCAAGGTCACCGCGCACGCCGGCCCGGCCGACTCGGTCCGTCGTGCCGTGGAGCTGGGTCTCGACTGCGTCGAGCACGGCTACGAGCTGACCGACGACGTCACGCGGCTGATGGCCGAGCGGGGCGTCTGGTATGTGCCGACGATCGTGGTGAGCCGGTGCGAGCAGTTCTTCCGCGACTCCGGGGTGCCCGGCTGGCTGATGGACCGGGCCCTCGCAGCCGGCCCACGGCACTGGGAGAGCCTCCAGCACGCCATCCGCAACAACGTCCCGATCGCCCTGGGCAGCGACATGCCCCCGCACGCCGGCTACGACGAGACCACCGCGACCATCCGCGAACTGGAGTTCATGGTGGACGCTGGCATGCCCGTCGCGGACGCGCTCAAGGCCGCCACCACCGGCCCCGCCCAGTGGCTGGGTCGGGCCGACACCCTCGGCACCGTCGAGGCCGGCAAGCACGCCGACCTGCTGGTGCTCCGCGACGACCCGACCCGCTCGGTCTCCGCGCTGCGCACACTGCACGCGGTGCTCAAGGGCGGGGTGGCGTACCGCGACGACCACGGCCGGCTGGGCGTACCGCGATGACCAGCATCACCCGGGTCACCGACGGGTACCTCGACGCGCTCGCCGAGCTGGACCCGCAGGCGGCCGAGACGGCGGGGCGTAGACCCCTGTCGCACGTCCCGGACCTGTCGCCGGACGCGTTCGACGCCCGCGCGGAGCTGGCCCGACGCACCGCGACGGCCGCCGCCGCGGCGACCACCCACGACCCCGGTGAGCGGTCCCTGGCCGACGCCCTGCTCGACCGGCTGGCCAGCGAGGTCGACCTGTACGACGCGGGGTTCACCACCCGACTGCTCGCCCCGCTGGCCACGCCGGTGCACCTGCTCCGGCAGCTCTTCGACAACCTGCCCCGGAACACCGAGGACGACTGGGCGGTGGTCGCCGAGCACCTGCACCAGGTGCCCGACGCCCTCGACCGGTACGCCGCGACGTTGCGCCGCTCGGCGCAGCGGGGACACCTGGTCGCCCGCCGGCAGGTGCTGGTGGTCGCCGACCAGTGCACGGCCTGGACCACCGCCGACTTCTACGGGCGGTTGGCGGAGGGCTATCCCGGCGGCCCGTCCGCCGCGCACCTGCAGCGGGGCGCCCGGTTGGCCACCGAGGCCACCGTCGGCTTCGCCGCGTTCCTGCGGACCGAGCTGGCACCCGTCGCATCCGACGCGGACGGTGTCGGCGGCGACCTCTACCGGGTCACCGCCCGCAGCTTCCTCGGCGCTACCGTCGACCTCGACGAGGTGTACGCGTACGGCTGGGCGGAGTTGGACCGCACCGCCGGTGAGCTGCGTGCCGTCGCGGGCGAGCTGGGCCACTCCCGGGTGGCCGCCGCGCGCGCGGCCCTGGACGCCGACCCGGCCGGCCGGGTGTCGGCCGGGCCCGCACTGGAGGAGTGGCTGCGCCAGCGCACCGACCTGCTGACCGACGCGCTCGACGGCACCCACTTCGACATCCCGGCCGTCCTGCGGCGGGTGGTGTGCCGGATCAGCCCCGCCACGTCCGGGGTCATGTACTACACGCCTCCCGACCCGGCGTTGACCCGTCCCGGTGCGATCTGGTGGTCGGTGCCCTCCGGCGAGCCGACAGTGCCGGTGTGGCGGCACGTCGGCACGCTGTGCCACGAGGGGTTGCCCGGTCACCACCTCCAGCACGCCGTCACCCTGACCACCGCCAATCTGCACCCGTGGCAACGCCACCTCTGCCAGGTGCACGGGTACGCCGAAGGGTGGGCGCACTACGCCGAGCGGCTGGCCGACGAGATCGGCCTGTACGCCGACCCGGCCGAGCGGCTCGGGATGCTCGACGGTCAGCTGTGGCGGGCCGCCCGCGTGGTCATCGACCTGGGGCTGCACCTCGGGTTGCCGATCCCGGCCGGCAACGGGTTCACCGAGGAGCGCCGCTGGACGCCCGCGCTCGCGGTGGACGTCCTCACCCGCGTCGCCGGCCTGGACGCCGAGACTGCGCGCTTCGAGGTCGACCGGTATCTCGGCTGGCCGGCGCAGGCCCTGGCCTTCAAGGTCGGTGCGCGGTTGTGGCAGCAGGCCCGCCGGGACGCCGAGCGGCGCGCGGGTACGACGTTCGACCGGAAACGCTTCCACCACACCGCGTTGGCGCTCGGGCCCATGGGACTGGATCCGCTCCGCGCCCGCCTGGCCGACCTGCCCTGACCGTCCGTACCCGCCGTAACCGATCGAAAGTGACAGCCGATGAGCGACGAGCTCGCCACCACCATCACCGACCTGTACCGGTCCCTCGGCGACCGGCCCGCCTTCGACGCGCATCTGCACCCTGACCTGACGTTCTGGGAGTCCGACGCGGACGGCATGCTGTCCGGCCTGTCCGCGCTGGACGACCTGCGGGACCGGCGGGCGACCCGGGCGTCGGGACCGGCGCCGATCTCGGTGGCGCCGGAACACCTGCGCGCCGACGCCTGGGGCGACACCGGCCTGGTCCGCTACGTGCTGCGGGCCCGCTTCGCCGACGCCCGGCCGGACGAGTTTTTCCGGGTGACCGACGTCCTGCGCCGCGAGGATGGCTCCTGGCGCATCGTGCACCACCACGCGGAGGCCGTGCGATGAGCGCCGAGGAACCCACCACCGACCTCTACGACCTGCGGGTCGTGGTAGAGCGGATCGAGGGCCGCTCGGTGTGCGGCCTGCAGCCGGGCGACCACATCGACCTGACCGGCTCCAACCGGCTCACCATCCCCGCCGGCAAGCACTTCTGCCTGTACGCCCTGGCGGCGTGCCTGCCGCTGCTGCCGGCGAAGCAGCGGGCGCTGGCCGAGGGCGACTGGATGGCACGGGACAGTCACGTCGCCTGTCCGGACCCGGACGAGCGGCTCATCATGCGCATCGAACGGACCGGCCTTCAGCGCATCCCCACCGAGGAGTTGACGTGAGCGTTGGGCTGGTCGGCATCGGCCTGCAGTCCGACAAGTCCGCCGACGAGTACGCGGAGTTGGCCGAGCTGACCGAGCGGCACGGCTTCGACGTGCTGTCGGTCTTTGGTGATCTGATGTACCAACCGCCGATATTTCCGCTGCTGGTGGCGGCCCGGCACACCCGGCGGATCCGGCTGGGCGCGGCGTGTCTCAACCCTTTCACCATGCACCCGGTGGAGGTTGCCGGTCAGGTGGCCGCACTGGACCTGGCCTCGCGGGGTCGCGCCTACCTGGGGTTGGCCCGGGGCACCTGGCTCAACGAGATCGGTGTGCCGCAGACCCGTCCGATCCGGCGCATCGTCGAGACGGTCGCCGTCGTGCGGCTGCTGCTCGCCGGTGACGACAGCGGTTTTCAGGGTGCCGAGTTCACCGTGGCGCCGGGCACGTCGCTGCGGTACACGCCGGCCCGCGCCGACGTGCCCGTCCTGGTTGGCACCTGGGGGCGGCAGACCGCGCGGACGGCGGCCGGGTTCGCCGACGAGGTCAAGGTCGGCGGATCGGCCAACCCGGCGATGGCCCGGATGATGCGTGGCTGGCTGGACGACGCCACGGTAGTGGACCGTGACGGCAGCCGTGCGGTCGCGGACCGCAACCTCACGGGTGTCGTGCTCGGCGCGGTCACCGTCGTCGACGAGGACGGCGCGCTGGCCCGCCGGGTCGCGTGCCGGGAGGTGGCCATGTATCTGGCGGTGGTCGCCGCCCTCGACCCGACGATCGAGGTGGACCCGGAGCTGCTGGCCCGGATCCAGCAGCACGTCGGCCGCCGGGAGGACGACCTCGCCGGCGCACTGATCGGCGACGACCTGCTCGACCTGTTCGCCTTCTCCGGCACGCCCGAGCAGGTCGCGGGGCAGGCCGCGGCGGTGTTCGACGCCGGGGCGGGCCGGGTGGAGTTCGGCACCCCGCACGGGTTGACGCCGCACGGTGGCATCGACCTGCTCGGCCGGCGGGTGCTGCCGTTGTTACGGGCGTGAAAACCTCTCGTCGAGAACTCACCCGAAGATCGTTTCCGTGCATATGATCTTGCGGGAAGTCGCCCGAAGAGGCGCTTTCGTCCACATTAGACGAGGAGCACCATGCTCAGGAGAACGCGGTGGCTGTTGGCCATCGCCGTCACGGCCACCACGCTGACCGCCCTACCGGGCGGCGCGGCCACGGCCGGACCCAGCCACATCGGTCAGGCCGGCGCACCCGCAGCCTCGGCCGATCCGAAGACGCACACCGTCACCCTGCTGACCGGGGACGTGGTGACCGTACGGGACACCGGACCGGGCTGCCCGCACGCCACGGTCCGGCCGGCCGACGAGAACGCGGTGATCCGCCAGACCTGTGGCCCCGACGGCCACCTGCACGTCATCCCCGCCCGCGTCGCGTCCCAGATCGGCGCGGTCCTCGACCCCGACCTCTTCGACGTCACCGCGCTGATCGCCGACGGGTACGACGACGAGAACACCCTCGAGTTGCCGCTCATCGTGCAGCCCGCCACGGCGTCGGCCCGGGTGGCCGCGCTCGGCGACGTGCTGCCGTTGCCCAGCATCGGCGCGGTCGCCGGCCGCGTACCCAAGAAGGGCACGGCCACCGCGAAGCTGGCGACGAACTCGCTGCTCGCCGGCGCGAAGAAGGTCTGGCTCGACCGCAAGGTCCGCGCCACCGCGCTGACCGGCGGCAAGCACGCCGGCCTCGACCGCAACCTAAAGCAGATCGCCGCATCCGACGCCTGGCAGGCCGGCTGGACCGGCAAGGGGAGCACCGTCGCGGTGCTCGACACCGGCGCCGACTTCACCCACCCGGACCTGGTCGGCCGGGTCGCCGACCGGGCCGACTTCACCGCCGAGGGCGGTGACGCCGTCGACCACAACGGCCACGGTACGCACGTCGCCGCCACCATCGCCGGCACCGGCGCGTCCGCCCAGGGGCAGCGTCGCGGCGTGGCGCCGGACGCCAAGCTGATGATCGGCAAGGTTCTCGACGACCACGGTTCCGGCGAGGACTCCGGCATCATCGCCGGCATGGAGTGGGCCGCCGCCCGGGCCGACGTCATCAACATGAGCCTCGGCGGCAGCGACGCGGACGACGGCAACGACCCGCTCTCGCTCGCCGTCGACGGTCTGAGCAAGTCCACCGGCGTCCTCTTCGTCATCGCCGCCGGCAACAGCGGCGGGGCGATCTCCTCGCCCGGCTCCGCCGCCAGCGCGCTGACCGTCGGCGCCGTCGACCGCAACGACAAGCTCGCCGACTTCTCCAGCCGCGGACCGCTGGTCACCAGCCACGTGGCGAAGCCGGAACTGGTCGCGCCCGGTGTCGACATCGTCGCCGCCCGGGCCGCCGGCACCAACCTGCAGGATCCGATCGACGAGCACTACGAGGCGATCAGCGGCACCTCGATGGCCACCCCGCACGTGGCGGGCGCCGCCGCGCTCCTCGTCCAGCGGCACCCCGACTGGACCGGCGAGCAGATCAAGGCCGCGCTCGTCGGCGCCGCCGACCCGCTGACCGGTGTCGACGCGTACGCCGTCGGGGCCGGCCGGCTCAACGCGGCGCGGGCCCTCGGCGGCCCGACCAGCAACCAGCCGGTGGTCAACCTCGGCACCTTC
This sequence comes from Micromonospora sp. DH14, assembly GCF_029809455.1. NCBI lineage: Bacteria > Bacillati > Actinomycetota > Actinomycetes > Micromonosporales > Micromonosporaceae > Micromonospora > Micromonospora sp. DH14. The sequence goes on from NZ_JARVKT010000006.1 coordinate 154,280, forward strand.
GCGTACCCGCAGTCCGGCACCGGCGAGGCGAAGCTGAGCTGGACCGGTGCGGCGACCCCGGCGACGACCCACCTCGACCTCGACGTGTCGGTGGTCAACCACGACGGCCAGCCGGTGCCGCGCGGGGCGGCGTCGCTGTCGACCAACCGGGTGACGGTCAAGCGCGGTTCCACCGCCGGTGCGACAGTGCGGATCAACCGTGCGGCGCTGTCCGCCCGGCCGGGCTTCTACCTGGCCACCGTCACCGCGCGTGGTCCCGGCCGTAAGCTGGTCTCGACCACCCCGGTGAGCTTCTACGTCGAGCCGCCCAGCTATGACCTGACCATCCACACGAAGCCGCTGCCCGGCCTCAAGGACGGCGCGGAGAGCTGGATCAACCTGCTGGTCACCAACCTCGCCGACCCGGTGGTCTACTACGGCGGCGCGGGCGGTGCCCCCGGAGACACCTTCACGCTGCGGGTGCCGGCCGGCCGGTACGCGATCCTCGGCTCGTCCGTCGCCTACTACGTCGACAGTGACGTGCAGGAGACCACGCTCGCCGCCGAGGCCGACCTGGACGTGCGCGGTGCCCGGAGCGTGACCCTCGACCCGGCGCGGGCCAGGGCGGTGACGGCGACCGTCGACGGGGTGCCCACCACACCCACCAAGACCGACCTCACCAACGTCCAGACCGCGCCGAACGGGTTGTCCTGGTGGCACCAGGTCAGCGGGTACGGCTCCAAGACCACGGTCCGCAGCACCGCGATGCCGAAACCCGGTGTCGGTTCCCGGCGCAGCTGGGCGGCCGTCAACCTCGATTCGCCGGCCGGCACCGCCAAGCCGTACCGCTACAACCTGGTGCACGAGTACCCGAACGGCCTTCCGGCCGACCCCGCCTTCCGGGTGGGCCGGGCCGAGCAGGCGACCCTCGCCCGCATCGATGAGCGATTCCACCAGATGGACTCGGAGGGGATGGTCACCCAGCTGATCCGCAGTGGCTTCACGCCGGACGGGTTCCCGGTGACGCAGACCCACGAGGGCAACCTGCCGCCGAACCGCACCGACTACCTCTCGCCCGGGTTCCGCTGGGCGGACGAGGGTGTCTACGGTGGCCTGTCGGCCCAGGAGGCGCCCCGCAGCTACCAGCCGGGCAGTCAGCAGACCAAGGTGTGGGCGCGGCAACCCCTGCACTCCGGCTTCTACGACGACCCGGCCGGCGTCGACCACAGCTGCGCCACCGCGCCGTCGCGGACCCGGGGCAACCTGCACATCGACCTGGTGTCGCTGACCGACCAGCACCAGCGGGCCGACTGCCTCCAGGGCCCCTCCATCGGTGTGAACCGCAAGCTGTCGCTGTACCGCAACGGCAAGCTGGTCGACGAACGGGACCGCCCGCTCGCCGACTTCACGGTGCCGCAGCAGCTGTCGGACTACCGGCTGACCCTCGACGTCGACACGAGCCTGATCCTGCCGATCTCCACCAAGGTCAGCACCTCGTGGACGTTCCGGTCGGCCGGGCCGGAGGGGACCGCGAGCGTGCCGTTGCCGCTGCTCGCGCTGGACTACGCGCTGCCGATGGACACCAACAACCACGCCACCGGCGGTACGGCCGAGCTGGCCGTCCGGCAGGCGCACGGTGTCACGGCGCAGAAGGTGACCTCGTTCGAGGTCTGGACGTCGACAAACGACGGTGCCACCTGGACCTCGGCCCGGGTCACCAGCAGCGGCGACAGCTACCGGGTCGTGCTGCCGAAGACCGCCGCCGGGCAGGCCGTCTCGCTGCGGGTGAAGGCCGGCGCGAACGGTGGTAGCGGCATCGACCAGACCATCATCCGGGCGTACCACGCCGGCTGACGGTCACCCCGCTGGTGCGGCCCGGGCCCCCCGACCGGGCCGCACCGGCACCCCCGCCGGTCGCGGCGAGCGGCCGGACCGTCACTGGCCCTCCCAGACCGCCTTCGCCCCGGAGTCGCCGGTACGGAACACGTAGTAGACGGCGACGCCGGCGGCCACCACCGACAACACCTGCAACGCCACCGTCAGCGCAGGGGCGGGGCGCCGGTCGGCGTCGGCCGTTCTCGGCGCGACGAACCAGACCAGTGCCAGCGCCACCACGGCCAACCCGATCGTCGCGTACAGCGTGATGTCGCCGAAATCCTGATGCGCCTCAAGCTTCGGGAGGAATTCGGGAGTGACGCGGTTGGCCGCCTGCATGCGTTCGAGGAAGGCGTCACCGGAGAGCTTCGTCAGCAGGGTGGCGATCGGAGCGCCCACGGCGAGCAGCCCCAACACCCAGCGGGTGTGCGGCCGGATCGGGGCGACCAACGCGTAGCCGACGGTCAGCAGGGCCAGCAGCGGCACGAACACGACCGCGGCGTGCAGCAGCAGGGGGTGGGCGGGGATGCCCATGAACTCCTCGAACATCGGCGTCTCCTCCTGATACCGGCCGGACGTCGATCGTCCGGGGCATGGACGCTATCGGTACCACTGGGATGTGTCAGCCCCCACGATCGCCCGGCGTGGCGGTGATCGGCGCGACGGCGAGCAGGAAGCCGAGCACCGCGACCCCGTGCACGCTCAGACCACCACCCGGTAGTGGGTGGTGAGCAGCCCGGTGTCGTCGTACACGTGGAACGCGACGCCGGGCGGCTGGGTCTGGGTGGTCAGCGGGCCGTCACCCTCCCAGGGCATCCGCAGCGTGGAGACGACACCCGGGGCGATCCGCAGTGGACGGCCCGCGAAGGTGCTCGCGGCGGCGGTGTGGAAGTGCCCGGTCAGCACGGCGACGACCTGGGGGTGGGCGGCGACGAGGTCGGCCAGGGGGTCGGCCGGCAGGAGCCGCATCGGGTCGATGACCGGGTGGTGCAGCACCACCGGCGGGTGATGCAGGGCGATGAACGTGGGCGTTTCGGCCGGCACCGAGCCCAGTTCGTCGGCGAGCCACCTCATCGTCTCGTCGTCCAGGTGGCCGTCATCCTCGCCCGGCACCGAGGAGTCGGCGAGGAGGAAGACCGCGCCGGCCACGTCGTGCCGGGCGTTGATCGGCCCGGTGCCGCCACGGCCGTCGCCGAGCAGACCCTTGCGGTACGCGTCGCGCACATCATGGTTGCCGGGGCAGACCAGGACCGGCAGCGGGGAGTCGAAGAGCTTCGCGGCGGTCTCGTACTCGGCCACCTCGCCATGATCGGCGATGTCCCCGGTGATCAGGATGGCGTCGACCGGTCGCGGCAGGGAGTGCAGGTGGTCCATGACCCGAGCGGTCCGCTCGGCTGACCGGGGATGGCTGTCGAGGTGAGTGTCGCTGAGGTGTGCGATGACCAGCACGGCGCCCCCTAATGGTTCACTAACGGTGTAAGCATTAGGGAAGCTACTCTTGGCGGCATCGACAGCACAAGCCAGCACCGGAGGGACCGATGTCAGCGCAGCTCGCGCTCGCTCTGGTCAGCACGATTCGGCACGACGGCAACGGCGGGGTCGCCGACGACCTCGACGACCTCCCCGGCCTCGCCGCCTGGCTGCACGAGCACTCCGAGGCGCTGCGGGAGTACGTCGGCGGGTTCGACGCCCACGGCGACGTGGTCGACGAACGGACCCGACTCGACGTGGTGGCGGTGCGCCGTGCCGCGCGTGGCCTCTTCGCCGTGGCGGTCCGCCCAGGCCCACCGAGCCGGGCCGACTCGGCCTCGCTGCTCTCGCCGCAGGAGGCGGTCGCCCAGCTCAACCAGGCCGCCGGGGCGGTGCCGGTCCGGCCCGTGCTGAGCTGGGCGCAGGGGGACACGCCGTCCCTCGCCTGGCAGGGCGAGGCCGCCGACACGCGGCTCGCGATCACCGCCGGGTTGGCGCGGGCCGTCATCGGCTTCCTCACCGGTCCGGCGCGCGAAGAGTTGCGCGCCTGCCCCGCACCCCGATGCGTGCGCTACTTCGTCAAGGACCACCCACGTCAGGAGTGGTGCAAGCCCTCCTGCGGCAACCGGGCCCGCGTCGCCCGCCACTATCAGCGGCGCGCCGCACCGCGATAGCTTGGCACGTTCAGCTGCGAGACCGCGGCAGACAGTCCTTCTTGTACTTGAGGCCGGAGCCGCACCAGCAGGCGTCGTTGCGCTCCGGAGGCCAGGGGATCCGCGCGCTGGGTCGCGCCTGCACCTCGGCCGCGTACCCCGCCCGGACCGCGGCGTCGGCCGGATCGCCGTCACGTCGACCGGCAAACGCGTTCAACCCGTCCACGGTGGCGCGGAACACGGCCAACCCGGCCTGACCGGCACCCCTCAGCCGGACCAGTTCCTTCTCCAGCCGGCCCCGGTGCGCGTCCCAGTCCGACCCGTACACCTCGCTCAGCGCGGCGTGCTCGGCGAGCAGCCGGTCGAACTCGGCCCGAGGCCAGAAGAGCAGGTCGGACTCGGCGTCCCTGCGCTCCCCGGCCCGGCGCACGAGCTGGGTCTCCAACCGGTCCGCCAGGTCGTCCTGCCGGTCGTGCGGCAGGTTGAGATTCCGGCGTACCCGGTGCCGCTGTTGCAGCAGGAAGAAGACGACACCGGGCGCGTCCGGCGGACCGAGATCCACCACCGGGTCGATCGCGGTGCTGGCCGGCCCGGACGCCGCGGTCGCGCGCTCGCTGAGCAAGCTGTCGACCGCCTCGCTCAGCCACGTCTCGGCGGTCGCCGAACGACCACCCGCGTCCAGGGCCGCACTCAGGTACGCGGGGGCGTCGGGCTGCGTGAGCAGCAACGGGCGCAGCGCGGTCAGCTCCGCCACCGCCTCGTCGTCCCGACCGCCGGCCCGGAACAGCGCCCGGGCCCGCAGCGCCCGGGCGAACCCGGCCCGCGGATCGTCCTCGGACGGGTACGCCGCCAGGGCCCGCTCCGCGTAGCGCAGCGCGGCGTCCGGTCGGGCCCGGATCTCGGCGATCTCGGCGGCCAGGGTCAGCGCGTCCCCGGCGTCGTCGGGATCCTCCAGTCGGCCCTGCTCCGCCGCCTCGGCGAGATCAGCGGCGACGCCGAGCGGGTTGGCCGTCCCGAGCGCCGAGCGGCGAAGTTCGGCGAGGTCAGCCTTGGTGAGTGTCTCTCTCGTCGGCACGATCTCACGGTACGTCCGGGTGCTCGCGGTATGCGGGCAGATCACCTGTTACGCCGCTCTCATGCCGCCCGCCGGGCGGACTACGACCACGCGCCGGCCGCAGCGGCCCGTTCGGCGTAGGTGTCGAAGTCGAGCGGGTCCCGTCCGAGAACCCGACGTACCCCGTCGGTCGGTTCGGCGAGATGGCCCGCCCGCATCCCGGCGAACAGGGCGTTCAGCCCCGTGGCCGCCTGCGCCGGATAACCCTCGGCGCGCAGTTCGGCGTGGTACTGCTCCGGCGTGAGCTCCACGTAGCGGATCGAGCGGCCGGTCACCCGCGCGATCGTGGCGACCGCCGTAGCGAAGGTGAGCGCACGGGGGCCGGACAGGTCGTACACCTGTCCGTGGTGACCGGGCGAGGTCAACAGCGTCGCCGCCACGTCGGCGACGTCCTGGGCGTCGACGAACGGCTCGGGCGTGGCCCCCATCGGCAGGGCCAGCCGACCGTCGAGCAGTGGTTGGCGAAACAGGTCCTCGCTGAAGTTCTGACTGAAGTTGTTCGCCCGGATGATCGTCCACTCGATGCCGGACTTCCGCACCGCCTCCTCCGCGGCGAGCATGCCGGGGGAGAAGTCACCGATCCGGTCGATCCCGCGCCCGGAGAGCGCCACGATCCGGCCGACACCGGAGTCGACTGCCTGCGTCACGAAGTCGGTGGCCAGCGCCGGGTCCTCCGGAGCGAGCAGATAGACAGCAGAGGCACCTGCCACGGCCGGCCGCCAGGTGTCCCGCCGCGACCAGTCGAAGCGCACCTCACCGGAGCGAGAGGCGGCCCGGGCGTGGTGACCCGCCGCCCGCAGCGTCTGGACCAGCCGGCGACCGGTCTTGCCGGTGCCGGCCATCACGAGTGTCGAAGGTGCGTTCGTCGTCATGACCACGAGTCAACGCGCCCGGTCGTTGGCGGGACATGTCCTGTCGTACGCCGGGCATGTCCGATCGTCCGCGGTCCATCCTCCGCGACCTATCGTCGGGGACATGGACCCGTTCGACAATCTGCTGCGCGGTCTGCACGCCGACGGCGCGGCCTTCGGCCGGTCGGTGCTGACGCCGCCGTGGGCGCTGCGGTTCACCGACGGCGCCCCGCTGACGCTCTGTGTTCCGATGCGGGGCGAGGGCTGGATCTCCCATCCGGACAGCGACAAGCCTCGCCTGGTCCGGGTCGGCGAGGCGGCCATCGTGCGCGGGCCGGCGCCGTTCGTCTTCTCCGCCGAGCCCCGGTCGAGCTTCGAGCCCGGGGAACTGCGGGACGTCCGGCGCGGCCAGACCGGGGTCGTCGACCCGGTGGGCGCGGATCACACCGACCGCCTCGTGCTGTTGGTCGGGGTGTACCACGTCCGGGGTCGGGTGCCTCAGCGGTTGCTGGGCGCGCTGCCGCCGGTGCTCGTCGTGCCGGAAGACCAGGACTGCGCCGCGCTGCGCGACTACCTGGACGCCCAACTCGACGCGGGTCGGCCCGGACGGCAGGTCGTGCTGGACCGTCTGCTGGACTGGTTGTTGGTGTGCACGGTTCGGGACTGGTTCGACCAGCCGGAGGCCGAGGCGCCCGGCTGGTACCGCGCGCTGAGCGACGACACTGTCGGTCCGGTGCTGCGCGCCATGCACGACGCGCCGGGCCGACCGTGGACCCTGGCCAGCCTGGCCGCCCAGGCCGGGGTTTCCCGGTCCACACTGGCGAAACGGTTCACCGCATTGGTGGGTGAACCGCCGCTCACCTACCTGACCGACTGGCGCATGGCGGTGGCCGCCGACCTGCTGTCCGAATCAACAGCGACGGTCGCCGCCGTGGCGCGCCGCCTCGGGTACGCGGACGCGTTCGGCTTCAGCGCGGCCTTCAAACGCGTGCACGGCCTGAGCCCGAGCGGGCATCGACGGCTCACCCGGGTCGACGCCACGGCGGCGTGACCGGCACTCATCGAGGGCCCGGAGCCGGTCGACGAGTGGTCGCAAAACCAACGAACTACGGTCATCTGCCGTCAACCCGTCGTCGGTAGCGTCCGGTCGCCAGTTTCTCGACCAGATCGCACAAAAGGCGGAGTTATGGGCACGGTGGATCGGCGCACGTTCCTCAAGGCGATGGGAGTCCCCGCGATCGGCGCGGCGCTCCCGCTGGACCTCAGCAAGGCGCTCGCCATCCCGGCGAACAACCGGACGGGCACGATCAAGGACGTCGAGCACGTCATCATCCTGATGCAGGAGAACCGCTCCTTCGACCACTACTTCGGCACCATGCGCGGCGTACGCGGATTCGGTGACCCCCATCCGGCGACACTGCCGTCCGGCAAGGACGTGTGGCACCAGCCCAATGGGGCCGACGAGCTGCTGCCCTTCCGGCCCGAGGTGAAGGACCTCGGCCAGACCTTCCTGCCGGACCCGCCGCACGGCTGGAACGACGGGCACGCCGCCTGGAACGACGGCCGGTTCGACAGGTGGGTGCCGAACAAGGGCGTCACGGCGATGACCTACCACACCCGCCAGGACCTGCCGTACCACTACGCGCTCGCCGACGCGTTCACTGTCTGCGACAGCTACCACTGTTCGCTGATGGGGCCGACCGACCCGAACCGCTACCACATGTTCAGCGGCTGGGTCGGCAACGACGGCAAGGGTGGCGGCCCGGTCATCACCAACGCGGAGGCCGGCTACGACTGGTCCACCTACCCGGAGCGGCTGGAGCGCAACGGCATCTCCTGGAAGATCTACCAGGACGTCGGCACCGGCCTGAACGCCGGCGGCTCCTGGGGCTGGACGAACGACCCGTACATCGGCAACTACGGCGACAACTCGCTGCTCTACTTCCACCAGTACCAGAACGCGCAGCCCGGAACGCCGCTGGCAGACAAGGCCAAGACCGGCACCGAGATCAGGACGCAGGGCCGCGACCCGGAGGCGCTGCTGGCCGACTTCCGCGCCGACGTCGAGGCGGGACGCCTGCCCCAGGTTTCCTGGATCACCGCTCCCGAGGCGTACACCGAGCACCCGAACTGGGAGCCGGCGTACGGCTCCTGGTACATCTCGCAGGTCATCGACATCCTCGCGGCGAACCCCGAGGTGTGGAGCAAGATGGCGCTCTTCATCACGTACGACGAGGAGGGCGGCTTCTTCGACCACGTGGTCCCGCCGACCCCGCCGCAGTCGCGGGAGCACGGGCAGTCCACGGTGCCCACCACCAACGAGATCTTCCCCGGCGACGCCAACCACCCGGCCGGACCCTACGGGCTCGGCCTTCGCGTACCGATGATCATCGTGTCGCCGTGGAGCCGCGGCGGCTATGTGAACTCCCAGGTCTTCGACCACACCTCGCTGATCAAGTTCCTGGAGGCGCGGTTCGGACACGGCCGGCCGGACCTGATCGAGCAGAACATCACCCCGTGGCGGCGTGCCGTCGTCGGTGACCTGACCACGGCCTTCGATTTCCGACACCCGAACCGCTCACGCGAGGTCCGGCTGCCCGACACCGACGACTTCAAGCCCGAGGACCTCATCCGGCACCCCGACGAGGTGCCGGTCCCGCCGGCGGACCAGCGGCTGCCGAAGCAGGAGCACGGGGTACGACCGGCGCGCCCGATCCCGTACACCCTGCGCGCCGACGGGCACCTCGCCGACGGCGCGTTCCGGATCGACTTCCGCAACTCCGGCGGGGTCGCCGCGGTCTTCCAGGTCCGCCAGGCAGGCAGCGCGGACGCACCGCGCAGCTTCACCGTCGAGCCGGGCAAGCACCTGTCGGACACGTGGAAGGTCGAATCCGGGTACGACCTGTCGGTGCACGGGCCGAACGGGTTCTTCCGCCGGTTCACGGGCGGCCGGTCGGACCTCGACGTCACCCCCTCGTACGACGAGCGGGACTTCAAGGTCGCCCTCACGCTCACCAACCGTGGGTCGAAGCGGGTCGAGGTGACCGTCCGCGACGGGTACAACGCCCGTCCGGTCACGCTGTCGCTGCGCCCCGGCGAGACCGAGCGCGCTACCTGGCCGCTCGCCCGCACCCACGGCTGGTACGACCTGACGGTTTCCGTCGCGCGTGACGCGGACTTCGGGTACCGCTGCGCGGGTCATGTCGAGAACGGCAAGGACAGCATCAGCGACCCGGCCCTCGGCGGGCTCGTCTGATCTGACGCACGCCGATGCCGTGCCGGGCGGCCGCCACGTGGCCGCCCGGCACAGGCGTGGGTTCAGTCGTCGTCGCCGTGTCCGGCGGACGCGGCCGGGGCGTTGCCCCAGACCGCCTTCGCCCCGGAGTCACCCACCCGGTAGACCTGGACCAGGTTCGCGGCCGCCACGACCACGGCCAGCACGGCGATCACCACTGCGACCTTTCCCGAGGCGCCGGTTCGCTTCCCGGCCGGCGGCGCTGTGCGACGGTGCAGCCAGAACAGCGCGACGGCGGCGACGAGCAGCGGCAGCGCGAACCAGATCAGGGTGTCCCCGAGTTGGGCGTGCACGCCCGGGTCGCCGACCCGACGCTCCAGCCCCTCACCGGTGGAGGAGGCGACCGGCACCGCGATCGTGGCCAGCGCGGTGATCAGCACGACGAGCCCGCCGTAGCGGCCCCGCCAGGACGGCCGGATGGCCAGCGCGGCGACGCCGATCGCGGCCAGCGGCAGCAGGACCACCACGGCGTGCACCACGAGTGGGTGCAGCGGCAGTCCGTTGACGGTGTCGGGCATGAAATCTCCTCGGCGCTCGGGATGTCACTGCCAGTCACCATATTTCGCGATTCTTGCGAAGTTCTTGCGCGATCGGTTCAATACGCGGGTAGCAGCAGCGTGAACGTGGCACCGCGACCCGGAGCGCCGCTGACCTCGAGTGATCCCCGGTGGGCCTGCGCGACCTGCTGCACCAGTGCCAGCCCCAACCCGAAGCGGCGGCCCGCCCCGGCCGTGCCGTGCGCGAACCGGTCGAAGAGACGGTCCGCCTCGGCCGGGTCGAGACCCACCCCGTCGTCGGCGACCTCGGCGGCGACCCGACCGCCGTGCCGTCGTACGGTCACGGTGACGTGCCCGCCAACGGCCACGTGCCCGATGGCGTTGTCCACCAGTGCGGTCAATGCCCGGCGTAGGGCGGTGCGAGCACCCAGGACCAAGGCTGCCCCGGTGGCCTCGACGCGTAGCTCGATCTCCCGCTCCCGCGCGTACGCGGACATGCTCGCCACCACGTCGTGGGTGACCTCCGCCAGGTCGACCACCGTGTCCGGTGGCGGTTGGTGCTCGGCCGCGGCGGAAACCAACAGGTCCTCGACGACCTCGCCGAGCGTCCGCGTGTCGGCCACCAGTTGGTCGAGTTGATCGGTGAGCTGTTCCGCCGGCTGGGTCCGGGCGCGACGGGCGAGCACCTGTACGCGGGTGTGCAGCACGGTGAGCGGGGCACGAAGCTCGTGGGAGGCGTCGGCGACGAAGCGGCGTTGCAGGGTCAGTGCGGTGGCCAGGGGAGCGACGGCCCGCCGGGCGAGCAGGGCCGCGGCCACCAACGCTCCGGCCAGACCGGCCAGCTCGGCCACCAGCAGCGCGATGCCGAGCTGGTCCTGGCGCTGGCGTAGTGGCGCGAGGTCGGCGGCGACTGCCCAGCGGCTGCCGTCGGGCCGGTGGGCGACCACCACCCGGACGCGGCGGTCGTCGGCCGCGTCGGTGTCGAACCTCCCCGGCTCCCGCCGCAGCGCGTCGTCGAGGACCCGGACCAGCTCCGGCGATGCGCTGCTGGTCACCTCGGCCCGGTCGGCTCCGCTCATCTGCCGGGCGAGGAACTGGCCCGGCGGCGGGTCGTCCACGTCCTCGGCCATCACGAGCACCTGACCCAGCTCGGAGTTGAGCGCACGGGACTCCTGACGGCTGGTGAGGACGAACATCAACGCGCCGACCAGCAGCAGCACAGCGCCGATCGCCCCGGCGGTCTGCGCCACACTGCGCCGTCGGGCACGTTTCAGCCGGGCCTCGTCCACGCGCTCAGCCCGTACCGATCCGGTAGCCGAGACCGTGGATCGTACGAATGGCGCCCCGGCCCAGTTTGCGGCGCAGGTGATGGACGCAGGCGTCGACGCTGCCCGGGGCGTCGGCGTGGTCGAATGCGGTGCTCAGCAGCTCAGCTCGGGTGAAGACCTTCGTCGGCCGGCCGGCGAGGGCGCGCAGCACCGCGAACTCGCGGCCGGACAGCGGGACCTCCTCGCCGTCGTCGAGCACCCGCCGGTTGCCCACGTCCAACCAGCGCCGCGGCCCCAGCGGCAGTCGGCTCGCCGCGTCCTGATGGCGGCGGCGTAGCGCCCTGAGCCTCGCCAGCAGCTCAGCGACCTCGAAGGGCTTGACCAGGTAGTCCTCCGCGCCGGCGTCGAGCCCTTCCACCCGGTCGTCGAGCGCGCCCCGAGCGGTGAGGAGCAGCACCGGGGAGGTCACGCCACGCTCCCGCAGCCGGGTGACCAGGCCCAGGCCGTCCAGCACCGGCAGCCCTCGGTCGATGATCATGAGCTGGTAGTCGCGGGCCAGCGCCTGGCGCAGGCCGCTCTGCCCGTCGCCGGCCAGGTCGACCTCGTACCCCTCCTCGGTGAGCAGGTCGGCGAGCAGCGCGGTCAGCGCGCGGTCGTCCTCGACCAGCAGCAGGCGGGGGCGGGCACTCTCCACCGGACCAGTATTCACCTCCCGGAATCGGAGGATCACCCTATCCGCTGGCCTCGCTATTAGGCATGGACAATCAACATAGGTCAAATGGCGCTCCCGCATTTCTGTGATCTGCGCTGAGGTGGATTTGAATGAGCGATTCGCGACATCACTTTCCATCGAAACCCGTTACAGCTAGTGATGGACGGTGTTGCTCGTGCCGGGGTTACGCTCGGGAGGAGCGCGGCATCGACGCATTGAACTGCGGTTAAATTGATCATTTCTCATTGGCGTCGACGGTGGCAAGGTTCGCGGTGACCCTGCGTGACTATGCGCCCGCCGCGCCGCAATCGTTGATGGGGTTGGGTGATCGGCGGCCCGAATGGCCGAATGAACTGTCGTTCAGGACATGGGCCCGTTACACAACCGACCCACAACGAAATCATTTGCCTGGCTAACGTTCTGTCGCGAGGGCCGCCATCCGGACGAATTTTCACCGGGTGGCGGTGTCATGTGTCAGCACGATGAGGAGGTCGTCCCGCGTGGAGCCGATGGTCACGGAGCCCCAGGTGCTCCGCGCCGGAGAGCCGGACGACGGACGGGCGCGGAGCGCGACGTCGCCCGCCGCCCCGGTCCGGACGGTCAGCAAGTCGCCGACCCGGATCGCCCTGGCCCGGCTGCGCCGCGACCGGATCGCGATGATCTGTGCCGCGATCTGCCTGGCCTACGTCCTGATCGCGATCTTCGCGCCGCTGCTCGCCCGGTTGGAGGGGCAGAACGCCAGCGACCTGCACCAGAACCTGATCGACGAGTTCGGCTACCCGACGATCGGGTCGACCGGCGAACACTGGTTCGGGGTGGAGCCCCGCCTGGGCCGCGACCTCTTCGCCCGCTGGGTGTACGGCGCCCGCCCGTCGCTCGTCGTCGCCGTCGCGGTCACCACGATCACCACGATCATCGGCGTGGTCGTGGGCCTGGTCGCCGGTTTCTCCGGCGGCTGGGTCGACCGGGTGCTTTCCTGGCTGATCGACCTGGTGCTCAGCCTGCCGTACCTGCTCTTCGCGATCGCCAGCTCCGCCGTCCTGGTCGCGATCTTCGGCGGCGCCGACGGTGCCGGTTCCGAGGACGTCGCCCAGATCCGCTTCATCTCGCTGATCTGCGTGCTGTCGTTCTTCGGCTGGGCCAGCCTCGCCCGCCTGGTCCGGGGGCAGGTGCTCTCGCTGCGCGAGCGCGAGTTCGTCGCGGCGGCCAGGGTGCTCGGCATCCCGACCCGGCAGGTGCTCTTCAAGGAGTTGCTGCCCAACCTGGTGGCGCCGATCGTGGTCTCGGTGTCGCTGGCGCTGCCCGGCTACGTGGTGGCCGAGGCCGGTCTGACCGTGCTCGGGGCCGGGCTGATCGAGCCCACCCCGTCCTGGGGCCTGACCATCTCCGCCGCCACCACGTACTACCGGGCCGACCCGCTCTACCTGTGGTTGCCCGTACTCGGCATCACGATCCTGGTGCTCGCACTGAGCCTGCTCGGCGACGCCGTGCGCGACGCCTTCGATCCCCGGACCCGTCGATGAGGACGCCCCGGGTCGGAGGAGAAACACGGACCCCGCACGCCGGGGGTCCGCTGACTGAAGGAAAAGACAGGAGTACGTCTGTGCGGCAACTAAAGGTTGGTCTCGCCGCCGCTCTGGCCGCCACCATGGCGGTGGCCGGCTGCGGCAGCCCTTCGGCGAACAACGGCAGCAGCGGCGGGGGTGACGCCAAGGGCATCGAGACCCAACAGAACGCGCTCGACCCGACCGCCAAGGGCCCGGCGGCCGAGGTGCCGGGCGCCAAGAAGGGCGGCGTCATCACGGTCTACTCCCAGGTGACCCCGAACACGTTCGACCCGACCGACATCTACTACGTGGACGCCAACGCGATCGCCAAGCTGGTCATGCGCAGCCCGACCCAGTTCGCGATCCGCAGCGGCAAGCCGGTTCTGGTGCCGGACCTCACCGACCTCGGCACCGTCTCGTCGGACAAGCTGACCTGGACGTTCAAGATGCAGTCGGGCATCAAGTACGCCGACGGCAGTGAGGTCAAGGTCGAGGACCTGGCGTACGCGATCAAGCGCTCGTTCGCCCACGACGTGTTCGCCAACGGCCCGACGTACCAGCTGACCTACTTCAAGGGCGGCGACACGTACAAGGGCCCCTACGCCAGCGGCGACGAATACTCCGGCGTGGAGACTCCGGACCCGACCACGCTGGTCATCCACCTGGCCCGGCCGTTCCCGGACCTGCCCTTCTACCTGTCCTTCCCGGCGTTCACGCCGATCCCGAAGGCCAAGGACACCAAGGAGAACTACAAGAACAACCCCCTCGCCACCGGGCCGTACCAGTTCGACACCTACACCCCCGGCACCGAGCTGAAGCTGAAGAAGAACCCGAACTGGGACCCGAACACCGACGCGGTGCGGCACCAGTACCCGGACGGCTTCGACTTCAAGTGGGGCGGCGAGGACCCGAAGACCCAGCAGCAGGTGCTCAACAGCGCCGGCGAGGACGCCAACGCGCTCAACTCCTACTCCATCGACGCCTCGCTGATCCCGCAGGTGACCGGGGACAAGAAGGCCCAGTTGATCCAGGGCGAGCAGCCCTGCACCTATTCCGTGCAGCTGGACACCCGCAAGATCCCGCTGGAGGTGCGCAAGGCGATCGCCAAGGCGTACCCGTACGACCAGGTCAACAAGGCCGCCGGGCTGAACAGCTTCAACTCGCAGCCGGCCAGCACCATCCTGCCGCCGAGCGTGCCGGGCTACACCAAGTACGACCCGCTGCCGGGCCTGAGCGGTGTCGGTCAGGGCGACCCGGCCGGGGCCAAGGCCGACCTGGAGGCGGCCGGCAAGGTCGGCTTCGAGCTCAGCTGGTACTACGACAACACCAAGCCGCTCCCGCAGCAGACCAACCAGATCCGGGTCGACGCGTTCAAGGCGGCCGGCTTCACCGTGAAGCCGATCGGTGTCACCACCGCGGAGTTGCGCTCCAAGATCGCTGACTACGACGCCCCGGTCAACATGGGCCAGGCGCCGCAGGGTTGGTGCTCGGACTGGCCGAGCGGCGGTAGCTGGTTCCCGGTGCTCTTCCAGTCGCACAGCGTCAGCGACGGCACCAGCTGGGGAATGCTCAGCGACAAGGCGCTCGATGCCAAGATCGACGAGATCGGCAACCTCCCGGCCGACCAGGCCACTGCCAAGTGGGGCGAGCTGGACAAGGAAATCATGGGCATGTACGTGGCTCTGCCGCGCTACTACGGCAAGCTCGCCTTCGCCATCGGCACGAACATCGGTGGCGCCGAGGGCGACGCCACCATGGGTGAGCCGTTCTACCTGAACATGTTCCTCAAGATCTGACTTTCCCCGCACCCCCCATCGTGGACGTCGGCCGGCCTCCGGCACTTCGCCGGCCGGCGTCCACCCCCCTCCCCGTTCCGGCTTGGGCTCCGCGCCCGGCCCGCTGCCACCAGGAGCCTCGGCGGTGCTCATCTACATCCTGCGACGGATCGCCAGCGCGGTCTCCGTCGTCATCGTGACGCTTGTCGCCAGCTTCGGCCTGTTCTTCATCGCCCCCACCGACCCGGCCGGGACGATCTGCGGCCAGCGCTGCACCCCGGAGCGCTACGCCGACATCAGCGCCAGCCTCAACCTCGACCAGCCCGTGGCACAGCAGGTCGGCGAGTATCTGAAGGGGCTCGCGGTCGGGCGGACGTACCACTCCGGTGGGCTCACCATCGACTGTGACGCGCCCTGCCTCGGCTACTCGTACACCCTCGGTCAGCCGGTGACCAAGCTGATCGGGCAGGCGCTGCCGATCACCGTCTCGCTCGTCCTCGGCGGCGCGGTGGTGTACCTGATCGTCGGCATCCTCGCCGGCATCGTCGCGGCCCGAAGACGCGGCACCTACCTGGACCGACTCATGGTCGGCACCTCGCTCGGGATCAACGCCGTGCCGTACTTCGTGGTGGCGCTCCTCGTCTCGCTGTACGCGACGTTCCTGCCGCACGCCGCCTACCACCCGCTGCTGGAGAACCCGCTCACCTGGGCGAGTGGGCTGCTGGCCGCCTGGCTGACGCTCGGCCTGGCCAACGCCGCCTCGTACACCCGTTACTCCCGAGCGTCCATGATCGAGACGCTGGGCGAGGACTACATCCGCACCGCCCGTGCGAAGGGCATCAGCGAACGCCGGGTGGTCTACCGCCACGGTTTACGCGCCGCGATCACCCCGATCGCCACCATCTTCGGCATCGACCTGGCGATCCAGTTGACCGGAGCGATCTTCACCGAGGCGATGTTCGGCCTGCCCGGCCTCGGCGTGCTCACCCTGCGCGCGTTCAACCAGTACGACCTGCCGGTGCTGATGGCCGGCGTGCTGGTCGGCTCGGTGGTGCTGGTCGTGATGAACCTGCTCGTCGACATCCTCTACACGATCCTCGACCCGCGAGTGAGGCTGGGATGACCGAACCGCAACTGCTGTCGACCCCGGCCCGACGGCCCGAGACGGTTTCCCGCGCCCGCCGGGTAGCCGGCGACCGCGCCGCTGGGCAGCCCTACCTGGAGGTCACCGACCTCACCGTCAGCTTCCCGACCGCCGACGGGCTGGTGCGGGCGGTGCAGGGGCTCAGCTACTCCGTGCCGCTGGGCCGCACCCTCGCGGTGGTCGGCGAATCCGGCTCCGGCAAGAGTGTGTCCAGCATGGCCATCATGGGTCTGCACGATCCGCGCAGCACCCGGATGACCGGCTCGATCACGGTCGGCGGCGAGGAGATCGTCGGCATGCCGCCGGCCGAACTCCGCAAGCGGAGGGGCGCCAACGCCGCGATGATCTTCCAGGACCCGCAGTCCTCGCTGCACCCGTACTTCACCGTCGGCGACCAGATCATCGAGGCGTACCGGGCGCACCACCGGGTGTCCAAGCGGGTCGCCCGGGACCGGGCGGTCGACATGCTCGGCCGGGTCGGCATCCCCAACCCGCGCCGCCGCCTGGACGACTACCCGCACCAGTTCTCCGGTGGCATGCGGCAACGCGCCATGATCGCGATGGCCCTGGTCAACGACCCCAAGCTACTGATCGCCGACGAGCCCACCACCGCACTGGACGTCACCGTGCAGGCGCAGATCCTCGACCTGATCATGGAGTTGCAGCAGGACTTCGGCTCGGCGGTCCTCTTCATCACCCATGACCTCGGTGTGGTCGCCGAGATCGCGGACGACGTGCTGGTCATGTACGGCGGGCGCGGCGTCGAGTACGGCCGGGCCGAGTCGATCCTCGGCCAGCCACTGCACCCGTACACCTGGGGTCTGCTGGAGAGCATCCCGGCGGTCTCCGGCGAACCGGCCCGGCTGCACCCCATCCCCGGTACCCCGCCCAGCCTGCTCGCGCTGCCCGCCGGGTGCTCGTTCCACCCGCGCTGCGAGTTCGCCGGCCGGGTGGCAGGTTGCGCCGTCGACCTGCCCGACCTGGTCCCCCGCACCGGCGACACCACCCGGACCTCCCGCTGCCACCTGCCCGACCCGGCCGGGATCTTCGCCGCCGACATCCTGCCCCGGCTGCCGTGAAGGAGCACGAGATGAGCACCACCACCGACACCGCGATCCGCCCCGCCCCGGCCGACCAGCCGGGCGGGGAAGGTACGCCGCTGCTGGAGCTGCGGGACCTGGAGATGCACTTCACCGCCCGGGGCGACGGCTGGTTCGGCCGCGACGACCACCGGATCCGGGCCGTCGACGGGGTGTCGCTGCACCTGCGCGCGGGCGAGACGCTCGGGCTGGTCGGTGAATCCGGCTGCGGCAAGACCACCACCGGGCGTCTGATCACCCGGCTGCTGGAGCCGACCGGTGGGCAGGTCCTCTACCAGGGCACCGACATCACCCACCTGAAGGAGAAGGACCTGCGGCCGTACCGGCGGGAGCTGCAGCTGATCTTCCAGGACCCGTACTCGTCGCTCAACCCGCGACACACGGTGGGCACCATCATCGGCGCGCCCCTGCGGGTGCACCACATCGTGCCCAAGGGCAGGGAACTGGACCGGGTCCGGGAGTTGCTGGAGGTGGTGGGGCTCAACCCCGAGCACTACAACCGCTACCCGCACGAGTTCTCCGGCGGCCAACGGCAGCGCATCGGCATCGCCCGCGCGCTGGCCGTACAGCCGAAGGTGATCGTCGCCGACGAACCGGTCAGCGCGCTCGACGTGTCGATCCAGGCGCAGGTGATGAACCTCCTCGAAGACCTGCGCAAGGAGTTCGGCATCGCGTTCGTCTTCATCGCCCACGACCTGGGCGTGGTGCGGCACTTCTGCGACCGGGTGGCGGTGATGTATCTGGGGCGGGTCGCCGAGATCGGTGACCGCGACTCGCTCTACGGCACGCCCGCGCACCCGTACACCCAGGCGCTGCTCTCGGCCGTACCCGATCTGGGGGTGGTGCGCGGCGGGGCGCCGAAGACGCGGATCCGGCTGGCCGGTGACGTTCCCGGCCCGATGGACCCACCGACCGGCTGCCGGTTCCGCAGCCGCTGCTGGAAGGCCGAGGAGGTCTGCGCCACCACGACCCCGCCACTGGTGCAGGTGGACGCCGGGCACGCGGCGGCCTGCCACTTCGCGGCAGCGCCGCACAAGGAAGCGGCCGCCTGAGCGCACGCGGGGCGGGGCCGATGGCTTGAGCGCCCCCGCTGGCGGTCGCCGGTCAGCGCCGGGCCGTCCGCCGCTGGTCGGCGGCTACCGCAGGTACGCGAGCATCTCCGGGCGGCTTCCCGGCAGGCCGTACTCCTCGACCAGCATGCTGACGTTGCCGAACTCCTGCCCGTCGATCAGCCACGGCTGTGTTGAGCGGCCCAGCACCTCGGCGAGCCGCCGCTGCCGGGGCGTCAACGCCGCGACCGGTGTCCCCGTCGGCGCGGGACCGTCCGGGAAGGCGAGGCGCAGCGCGGCACCCAGCACCGTCAACGACCGGTCACCGCTGACGACGGGCAGCCGGTCGAGCAACGCGTCGAAGGCCCGGTCGCTGTGCCGCGGGCCGAGTTGCCGCAGGGCCAGGCCCGCGTAGCCGCCGAGGTCGCCGTCGAGGAACGGCACCCACCCCTCGGGCAGGGGTGTCAGCACCTCGTCCCGGCTCGGATCGGCCGCGTGGTCGGGGGCGGCGATGCCGTCGGGCGGGGCCGCCGCCCAGCTCAGCAGCTCCTCGACGGTCGCCGGGTCGGCCGCCGCGCCGAGGACGCGGGCCCGACCGATCGCGGCGCCCCACCGCACAACCGGGCGCGGATCGGCCAACCAGCGGACGTCCGGCACCGCGCCGAGCAGCCCCGACGCCACCAGCATCGTCGCCAGCTCGCCGGACGTCACCTCGACGCCGGGCTTCCCGGCGGCGTCGATCGCGGCGGCCAGCGCGGGCACGCTGCCGGTGGCCTCCTCCGGAAACCAGGCCACTGTGTACGCCGCGCCCGCCCGCACGCCCGGGTCGCTGTGGTGCAGCAGGGTGCGCAACAGCGGCACCCCGGCGCGCACCGCGTCGTAGACCGACAGTTCGACGTACGCCCACAGCCGACGCTGCTCCGCGGCGGTGAGGGACTCGACGTAGGTGTACTCGACATACTCCTTCATCGACTCGTCCGTGCCGGTCCACGGTGGCGGCTTCGCGGCGAGCAGCTCACGCCCGCCCTCGGCGGCCCGGCGGTGTCCGGCCACGGGGAAACCGTCGGGGAGGACACCCTCGTCGAAGCCGACCGCCAGGGCGCCCAGCAGCCCGAGCACCGCCGCCGGGTCCGGGGTGGCCGCATCGGCGAGCAGTTCCAACAGGAACGGCACCGCGTACGCGCTCGCCTCGAACCGACCGCCCTGGTGGAAGACGTTGGTGTAGAGGTCACCCAGGGCTTCGTCCCGGGTCACCGGATCGGGGGAGAGCAGGGCGCGCAGCTGGTCGGGCACGTCGTCGGCCGCCCCGTAGGCGTGACCGAGCCGCGCCCAGTCGATGTCGTCGAGTCCGTCGAGCACGTCCCATGCTCTCCCGACCCCCTGACCGTCCGGTGCGGCGGGTCGGTCAGAACTCCTCGTACACCGCCGGGTCCTGGTCCGAGAGCCGCCCGTCCGGGCGGCCCAGCGCGGTGATGGCCGCCACCTCCGCGTCGGTGAGCGTGATCCCGAAGACGTCCAGGTTCTCGGCCTGCCGCTGCGGGGAGGCGGCCTTGGGCAGCGGGATCACCTGACGGGCCACGTGCCAGGCGAGGATGGCCTGCGCCGGGCTGACGCCGTGCGCCGCCGCGATCTCCCCGATCACGGGATGCTGTCGCAGGTCGTTGCCGTGGCCGAGCGGGCTCCACCCCTGCACCAGAATGCCGTGCTCCCGGTGGTAGTCGAGCGCCTCCTGCTGCGGGAAGTACGGGTGCACCTCGATCTGGTTGACCACCGGGGCGACCCCGGTCTCGGCCACCAGCCGCTCGATGTGCTCGGGCAGGAAGTTGGACAGACCGATGTGCCGCACCAGCCCGCGCTCGCGGGCCTCGATCAGCGCCCGCCACGCCTGCACGTACCTGTCGACCTTCGGGTTCGGCCAGTGGATCAGGTACAGGTCGATCCGGTCGAGGCCGGTGCGGAACACGCTCTCCTCGACGGTGGTCAGCGCCTCGTCGTAGCTGTGGTGCCGCCCCGGCAGCTTCGAGGTGACGATCAGCTCGTCCCGTACGTCGCCCGCCGACCGCACGGCCCGACCGACAGCGCCCTCGTTCTCGTAGTTGAACGCCGAGTCGAGCAACCGGTAACCCGCCCGGATCGCCTGACCGATCGCGTCGACACCCGCCGAGCCGTTCAGTTGATAGGTGCCGAGCCCGATCGCCGGCAACGTGGTGCCGTCGGCGGCCGTCAGATGCGGAATCGTCATGATCGGAACCCTACCCGCGCGAGCCGTCCCGCAGGCGTGTCCCGCGCCCGGACGGCCCGTCAGGCAGACCCGTCACCAGCGGGAGCGTCCCGGATGGCGAGTGCCGCCTGGACGAGCGCGGCGTGGGTCAGCGTCTGCGGGTAGTTGCCGAGGTGGGCACCCGTCGCCGGGTCCACCTCCTCGGCGTAGAGGCCGAGCGGGCTGGCGTAATCAACCATGGCCCGGAACATGTCGACGGCCTCGCGGCGACGCCCGGTGCGGGCAAGGCCCTGAACGAGCCAGAACGAGCACGGCAGGAACGCGCCCTCGGTGCCGGGCAGGCCGTCACGTCCGGGCGGGTAGCGGTAGAGCAGTGGGCCGCCGGCGGACAACCTGTGCCGCACGGCGTCGACGGTGCCCCGCACCCGGTGTGACTCGGCCCGGTCCATGTCCAGCAACGGCAGGACGAGCACTGCCGCGTCGAGATCGGCGGAGCCGTACCCCCGGACGTAGCTGTCCGCCCTCGCGTCGAAGCCGCGCGTCCGGACTTCGGCGGCGATGGCATCGCGGGCGTTCCGCCAGCGTCGACGCTGAGCCTCCCGCAGGGGGTGCGTGTCGGCGATGGCCAGGGCGCGATCCAGCGCGAGCCAGCCCATGAGCTTGGAATGGACGTGCTGGCCGGGCTCCCGCACCTCCCAGATGCCGGCATCGGGTTCCTGCCAACAGTCGACGACCACGTCGGCGAAGCCGCGCACCGCCCGCCACGTCTCGGCGTCCAGGCGGTGCCCGGCCGCAGCGAACGCCCAGGCGGCGTCGATCACCCAGCCGTAGCCGTCGAGCTGGTGTTGACCCGCCGCACCGTTGCCCATCCGCACCGGACGGCTGTCCAGGTAACCGGGCCAGCCAGGCAGTTCTCGTTCCGCCGGCACGTGCCGGCCGTGCACGGTGAGCAGCGCCGGCAGGCGTGGCCGTTGCAACCGGCTGGCGTGCAGCAGCCACGCGAGGAAACCGCGGGCCTCGTCGGCCTTACCCACGCTGAGGAAGGCGCTGACGCCGATGCTGGCGTCCCGGGGCCAGACATAGCGGTAGTCCCAGTTGCGTCCGCCACCGGGATCCTCGGGCAACGACGTGGTCGGTGCGGCCACCGGCGCTCCCGACGGCGAGTAGGTCAGCAGCCGCATGGTGAGCAGGCTTCGGGCGACGTGTTCCCGGAACGGCAGCCGCTCGTCGATCTCCGCGGTCCAGGCCCGCCACCGGGCCTCGTCCTCGACGAGCAGGTCCCAGGCGGCCTCCGGCTCGACGTGGATCAGCGGTTCGCGGTGGGCCACGGCCAGGACGAGGGTGACCGGACGGCCCGGCCGGACGGTGACCGAGGTGGGCCGACCCGGTTCAATTCTGAACGGGGGCGTGCTGTCCAGCGCGACAGCGAGCGCCCCCCACTCACATACGAGGCCCTGGCGCCGGTGATGGGTACGCGGCCGGCGGTGCCGTACGCCGAGGCGGGGATCGAACTCCACCACCGCGTCGACCGGCGCCTGCTCGGCCGACAACCGTCGCACGATCAGTGTCGTCGGCAGCAGCCGGCCGCTGACCTCGGCCACCATCGCCTCGGTCAGGCGCAGCCGACCGCCGCCCACTGCCCAGGTGGTTTCCACTGTGGCGGTGTGCTGCTTGTACCGTCGCTCGACGACGGTGGCCGCCCCGGCCGGGCCGACCCGGAACGTGCCGGCTTCCGGGCCCCCGACCAGTCGGCCGAACAGCGGATCGCCGTCGAAACGTGGCACGCACAGCCAGTCCATCGCGCCGTCACTGGCCACCAGGGCGGCGGTGCGCGTGTCGCCGATCAGCCCGTGGTCGCTGATCGGTGGCCCGTCGGTCATGTAGACCGCTCCGTGCCGGGCCGCCTGGACGAGCGGTGGGTCACGCGGGTCACCGGGCTTGCAGGAGCAACCCGAGGAAGGCCCCGTAGACGACGTGGACGACAACCGTGACCAGCGGGGTCTGGATGCCGTAGTTGACGGCGAACAACCCGGGCGGCTCCAACACCGCAGTGCTGGCCGGCCCCGCCCGTTGCGACGCCATCCGCGGGTGGACACCGGGAAGCAGCGGCAGAATCACCGTCAACGCGATCCCGACATGCACGACCCCCAACACCGCCCCGATCCACCAGGTGGAACGGTGCAACAACGCGAACGCGGCCGCGTAACCGAGTGCGAAACCCTGACCGGTGCAGAGATGCAGGAAGAACCCGACGACCCGAGCCCGGTCCGGGTCCCCGGTGACGAAGGCCCCGAGCACCAGGGGAAGGTCGAGCCGGGTGAGACCGGCAAGTTGAGCGGTGATCATCGCCGCGGTGAGCGCCGCGGTGGCGACCAACCCGAACAACGCCCATCCGGCCCAGTCCATCTCAGCGGTCGTCGACGCCGAGGGCGTTGTCGGTCATCGGTCCACCCTCCAGCTGAACTACGTGAAACCCCACGGCCGTGGGCCGCCCACCCGGCGTCCGATTTCTCACCATAGGTCACTGGACCGGTCGCGCTGACCTGCTCGCCCAGACATCCCTTGACGAGGTGACACCGGGTGGCGAGAGTGCCCCTTCGCAGCTGTCGTGCTGCCGAGCCCACCGGTCGTCAGTCGAGGTCGTCTCCGACGGCCGTTTCGTAGACGGTGCTCCGCATCGGCAGGTCAGCAGAACCTTGTAGGTGTGGCGAATCAGCAAGTCAGCGGTACTCGGACTGCTCGCAGAATCATTCCGCGCGAATGCGACAGGTCGATGCGAGAGCCCGAGTTGCTGAAGGAATTACGTACGGGAACCAATTGCTAGGTGCGGTCGTCGGTCACAACGAAATGATGACCGGCTGGATCTGGACGTTCTTGGTCAGTTGCTGCGGCGAGGGGACTGGCGTGCTGATGCTGACGGACGTGTTGTAGCCGTAGATGACGACCCCGTCGAGGTGGTTCGCGCCCGGCCAGTTGGACTCCAGGCGGACCGCCATCTGGGTGGGGAAGTTGGTCACCTCCTCGGCGCACGACCGGATCAGGACGACGCTCGGGGTGGCTGTCAGGTGGGTGGCCAGCATCCGGGCCAGTTTCTTGTACGTCCAGCCCCAGTCCTTCGCGCCGGCTTCGGCGTCGCCGATCTCCTCGTCGTTGCCGTGCGCGCGGATGCACAGCGGTTCGCCCGCCTGCACCCCGGCCAGGTAGGTGGCCAGTTGCCGGTCCGCCTCGGCCTGCGTGAGGCCGGCGTCGATGGGTAGGAGGGCACCCCACGCATCCGCGCCCGATTCGGGAGCCTCGGACTGACCGCGCGTCTTTGGATCCTGCGTCGCCACGATGAACATGACATTCTCCCTTTGGAATGGTCGCCTGTTTCAGCGAAACCGCCGAAGGCAGATTAGCGCGGTGGTCGAAGAAGTGCAGTGTCAGCTATCCGGCTCGCATTTAACTCTGTCGGTGGTCGGACAAAATGCTGGCGCTTCGATTGAGTGACACGTGATTGACGTCCATCAGGGACGCGCAATTCCCGCACGCGCAACAGACGTGCGATGGCGGTCGGCGTTAGGGGAGCTACCCGGGGGGTGAGGGTGCGTTATCAGATCCACTTCGAGCAGGAGTTGCCTGCCGGGGCGCTCTGCCGATTTCTGAACGAGAGCTACGGCATCTCGCCGGACGCTGTCTACGTGGGACGCGTCGAGGATCGAGCAGTCGATGACCCTCGGCCGGTCGCGATGCTCAGCCCTCCACCGCAGGACGAGGAGTTCGGCTGGATCCTGACCGGTGACACCGACCTAGCCGACGCCACCGGTCAGGGTGACCGAGAGTTGGCGATCACCCTGGCCCGCGCCTTCGGGGTGCGGGCGCTGGTCGACGACGGCAGCATCTACCCCAACCGGTGGCTGCTGGTCAGCACCGACGGCAGCAGTGGCTGCGTCATCATCGACGAGGACGCGGCGGCCGACGGGCACTTGCGGGTGGTGCACGCTCTCGAACCGATCAATGCGGAGCCGCACCTCGCCGTCACACCGCCGCCGAAGTGGGCAGGTGACTGGTGGCCGACTGGTTAAGGCGATGCCCGCACACCATCGGCGACGCCGCACCTTCAGTTGGCGCGGCCCTCATGTTTGGCCGCCGCGATGAAGTCCGTCCAGGCCTGGGTGGTGAAGGTGAGTAGTGGTCCCGGGGCATCCTTCGAGTCGCGCACGGCGACAACGCCGGGAAGGTTGGTGGCGACCTCGACGCAGTCACCGCCGTTATCGCCGCTGCGGGTGCTCTTGCGCCAGACGGCGCCGCTCAGGTCAGTCATGCCGCATCTCCCCAGCGATCCGCTTGATCATGTCAGTCGATTCTGCCTCGCCGAGGGCCAGCGCATCCAGGCCCCGCCAGACGCGCTGGTAGGCGGCCAGCTCGTCGGGCTTGTCTAGGTACAGAGCGCCGGTCAATGACTCGCTGTAGACCACGGACGGTTCGGGCGCGGTACGACCGCCCTTGGTCGCGGGAAAGTCGAGGATCACAAAGGATCCCGCAACGGCCCCGGGCTGAGGGCCTGCTGCCAGGGGCAGCACCCTGACGCTGACGTTCGGTAGCTCGGACAGCTTGGTGAGGTGAGCGAGCTGCTCGGTCATGACGGGTGGGCCGCCGACGCCACGCCGAAGCACCGCCTCGGACAACACGGATTCAACCCTGGGAGCTGCCGGCAGACGCCGAGAGAGCAGTGCCTGCCGTTGAAGCCGGACCTGGACCGCGCGCTCGCGTTCCTCCTCGTTCAGCATCCCGCCAAGGCGATAGAGCGCGCGGGCGTACTCCTTGGTCTGAAGGATCCCAGGGATGAGCGACTCGTCATAACGGCGGAGGTGGGCGGCGGCGGATTCCAGGCCGACGTACAGCTCGAACCAGTTCGGCACCGCATCGCCGTACGCGTGCCACCAGCCCTTCGACTTCGTCTCCATGGCCAGCCCGCGCATCGCCTCGGTCATCTCCGGCGACACCCCGTACAGCTCGCACATCGCCTTGACGTCGAGCACCCGGACCGAGCCCTGGCCGCATTCGAGGCGCCAGATCTTCTGCCGGCTGTATTCGAGGGCCTCGGCGGCGGCGTCGAGGGTCACCCCGGCCTCGTTGCGGAACTGTCGCAGTAGCCGGCCGAGTTGCCGGCGCGGCACTGTCGATCCGATGTCTTCGGGCATCCGCACACTCCCTGGTTCCGCCACGCAACACTGCGTGACCCGCTCCTGCAACTCCTACGGGTTTCAGCAAAGAAAGTCAATGCACAACGGGGAAATTGCGGTGTGGAACGTTGTGTTTCCACTGCGGACTGTCGCAGGCTGATCACAGCACGGCGGCCGGCCGGTCCCCCCGAACGGCCGCCGTGTCTCCCGAACCCCTCGCCCCTCCGCAGCAGGAAGGCAGGCAGACATGAACGCCAGCAACCAGCGACCAGAGCCGCCGCGCGGCGGCGCGACCTACCGCTCCGCCGCGTACACCAGTCTGCTGCCGTGGCAGGTGCGTGAGCGCCGCTTCCCGCCGACCAGGCTCGCGCGTCGCGGCCTGAACCCCGACGACGTGTACGCCTTCCTCGACCGCGTCGCCGGCGACATGGCCGCCGTCTACGCCGCCCTCGCGGACAGCCGCCGCGAGACCGCCCGGATCAAGGCCGGCCTGCGTCGCTGGCAGACCGATCAGGCCCGCGCCCGCAACGAGCGGGACCAGGCTCGATGAGCCAGCGGTACGTCATCCACCTGCCCGTCGTTGCCAACGACCTGCCTGCCGCGCAACGCCTGGCCCGGGTCATCGGCCGATGGATGCTGGTGCTGCCGATGACCGACCCGGGGGAGACCACCGTCTCCGCGGAGGACCAGCAGTGCCTGCGCCACCGGGTCTTCTGCGATCTGCGGCTGCCCGGCGGCCGGCGCTGCCTCCTGCGCGACGGCCACGACGGCGACTGCTCCCGCCGCCTACGCCGCTGACCAGGCGCCTCCAGTCCGTCCGGGCCTGATCGACCTACCGATCAGCGCTGGTCGAAATCGCCACGTCCTGATCGACCAAGCGGGTGTCGCATCGCCCGATGGTGGTGTTCTCGGACGGCAGGTCATCAAGTAGCTTCGGACGTCGGGGGTGCTCTCCCGGTCACCGGCGCGAGTCCCGCCCGCGCAACAGCACCAGTACGACCGACGACACGAGCATCGCACCGGACCCGAGTAGCACGGCGAAGTACAACACTGGACCACCGAACCCCTGGTGGGGGCCCCTCATCAGCATCGCAGCAAAGGTGCCAGCCGCCGATACCAGCATTGCCCGAAGGAACCATTGAGGTTGCCGTCGTAGGTCCCGCCACATCCGTTTGAAGACCACGCCGCCCCGCTCATCGAAAGCCGCTACGGCACATCCGCCGTCATGAGTGCAGGCCTCCCTGCCTGATTGATGGGCCCGGCCGCCGTCCAATCTAAGTTCTCTTCGCGGCTGGCGTCGTCCGGAGCTTGGCCGTTATCGCACCCGGAATCACCCACGTACACGACATTGCCCCAGAGGGGGACCAGCAGTTCTCCGTCATCGGGTCTTCTGCGACCTGCTGATGCCGGGCGGCCGGCGATGCCTCCTGCGCGACAGCGACTACTCCCGCCGCTCGAGGCGATACCGGCGACGGACCACCGTGACACGGCTCAATGAGCAGGCCATGACACGGTGTGCGCCGATCAGCTGCCAAACGTCCGGCTCGGTCACAATGAGTGCCGTCGTCGTGTGAGCTGGTGAACAGCGTTCGTTGGGCGTCACGGTGATGATTCGGGGTGTGTGTCACGCTCCGCCGGTGACGATCATGACGGCAGGCGCGCGATTTCTCGCCGCGTTCAATGACATCGAAAAGCACTTCCGTTCCACCCTGCGGGCCGATGTGGCGGTCGGGTTCGCCAAACTGATCCGGGACTATGGGCAACGGCGGACGCTGTCGCAGCAACAGCGGAACGCCCTGGTCGCGTTCGCCTCGCTGCGCAACGCGATCAGCCACGGCACCTACTACGGTGGCCGGCCGATCGCCGATCCGGTCGAAACCGTCGTGCAGGAAATCGAACATCTTCGACAGCAGATCATCGAACCGCCGTTGGCGCTGACGGTCCTCAAATCCGGCAAGGTCTGCGCGGTGCGCCCGGACGACCCCATCAGCATCGCGCTGGAGCACGTCCGTGCCTTCGGGTACTCACAGTTGCCGGTGTACGACGACGGCTACGTCGGCGTGCTGACCACCAACGCCATCGCGCGGTGGCTCGCCGATCAGTTGACCAGGAACACGGGGATTGCCGAGGAGGAACCGGTTCGGCAGGTGCTTCGTTTCGCCGAACCAGGGGAGGGTGCGGTTCTGGTCCCCAGGGCGATCACCGTGGTGGAGGTGATCGACCTGCTCAGCCAGAGTTGTCTTGCCGGGCAACAGAGTATGGCGCTCATCATCACTCAGAACGGGAGGCGGACCGACAAGCCGTTACGCCTGGTGGTTCCGTTCGACCTACCGATCTTGACTCAGGCGCTTGCCTTCAACTGAGCTGCCCAGTCCGGCATGGCGGATGGACCCGGCACTGGCCGCGTCAGCCTAGGCCGTGCTCATCCAGGCCGGTGTTGAGAACCCACGCGAGCGGCATGGTCGCCTGGGTGACGTACTGGTCGCCGTCCAGGCGGTGCATGGTCACGGTCTGTGCCGAATCCTGATCCACTACCCAGTACTGGGGGATGCCGGCGGCAGCGTATTCGCTGCGCTTGGTCACCGTGTCGACGCCCTCGGAGCCGGGCGAAACGATCTCGACCACGAGGAGCACGTCGGCGACCGGCAGCCATACGCCATCTACCTGGGCCTTGCTCCATACGACCAGGTCCGGGATGCGCCCACCGACACCACCGTCACGGCCCGGGATGCGTAAGCCGACTGCTTGAGCGATGTGTTCCGCCGGAACACCGCCCTGGGCGAGCCAGACCATGAGCCGGGTCGCGATGATCGCGTGGTTGTAGCCCGGCGGCGGCATGATCGAGACGACTCCCTCGGGGCTGATTTCGTACCGGTGGTTTTCGTCTGCGGCCATCATCGCCGTCAGGTCATCGAGCGTCACGACCGGGGGCATGTACCTGCCAACCGCCTCTGAGCTCATGGGCGCATAGTACCGGTTCGCAGTCCAACTCCTGCGACGATGGGACCGCACGGCGTCAGCGACCACCAGGGCTGCTTGATCCGGGAAACCCAGCCGAATAGGTCGCGTCGACCAGTTCCTGAAGGTGGCGGATGACGTCGACCTTGTGCTCGGTCTCCGGAAGTTGGCGCTCGCCAGCCGCCACCAGGCCGTCGCGCCAGTGGCTGACGATCTCCTCCTGCGCTGCGGCGGGCAAGTCGTCGATCCACACCGACCCAAGGTTGTTGTCGACGATCTCCTGCAGGTGGTTGGCGGTCTGCCGGTCCGAGAGGCGGGAGATCAGGAACTCCAGCGTCCAGTCGAACAACCCTCCGGTTGCGGTCCAGTCGACGCCTGGTTTCAGGACGATGAGGCCAGCCATTACTTCCCCACAATGAATACTCGTGGGTGACGCACGGACCAACTACCCACCTCGGTGTATCACCTGGTCGGCCCGGAGCGTGACCATGGCGGTGGTGCGACCGTCGACGTCGGCGAACTCGATCTCGTAGGCAGTGGGGGAGTCGTTGAAAATATGAACGACGGTTCCCACTGCCCCGGCAGGCAGTGATTCTCCCGGAATGGCTTCGCGGAGCTCAACCACGTCGTACAACTCCAACATGTCACCCTTCCTTGGGCGGGAACGAGATGGTCACCATTCGCGGCGAAGAGGATCCATTCTCCAGTATCCAAGCTGTGCGAACGATGACCGTGCCACTTGGCCCGGTCAGGGGTAGATCCACGTTCCACCGCTGGCCGAACTCGTCGGCTTTGCCCAGCAGTGGCGTACCAGCGACAACCCCTTCGCGGATCTGCCGCATGATCGCGTCGGCATCCTCCGGGCCGAGGCCGGTGGCGGAGTTGATGACGCGGTACTTGTTCCGCCCGACCGGGTGATCCGGGTTCATGGCGTAGGCGGTGATCTTCCGTGCGTCGATCTCAGCCTTGGTGAAGTCCGGTCGGCTGGGATCGCCCGGAATCTTGGTCGGAGCGGGGCCGTCGGGCTTCTGTGGGGCGGGTGGTTGTTTCTGGATTCGCCCCAACGCCTGTTTGAGTTTCTCGATGAGGTCGCCGAGTCGACGTACCTCCGGGATCAGCCGCCGCAGGCTGGCCAGCAACCCGCGCAACAGCCGCGCGATCCGTGCACCCCAGGACGCGACCAAGGTCGTCACCTGCTCCACGACCAGTGGCGCGGCCAGTCCGCCGGTGATGAGGAGTTCGCCCGCGTACACGATGATGCGGGACACGCAGGTGGCGATGGCGTCGCGGACGAGGAGCCGGACGGCGGCGACCAGGCCGGCGGCGCCTTCGGTGATCGCGGCCAGGGTGTCGGCGCCCTGGGCGAGGCCGGTGATGGCCTGGTGTTGTTCGGCGGCCCAGGCCCGGTAGGCGGGGCCGGCGCTGCCGCCCCAGCCAGCGACGTCGTTGCGCACGGCGTGCGCCAGTTCGGCGGCGTCGTCGCGCAGCGACCCGGCGACGGTACGCCAGGTCTGGGCGTGTGCGGTGATCTGCGCGGGGTCGCCGGCGAGCCAGTCCAGCGCCTCGCTGAGCGGCTTGACGTGTTCGATGAGCCAGGCGATCCCGTACTGGAGCAGGGCGCCGACCGGGTCGGAGACGAGGGCGAGGGCGTCCAGGCCGGCGCTCACGACGCCGAGGCTGCCGTCGATCCAACTGCCGTTGCGGATGCCCTGCGCGATGAGGTCGATGTCCTCGCAGATCCACACGCCCGCCCAGGCGCTGGGCGGGGTGTCCGCAGCGGCGGCGACGAGCGGGTTCGACGTCACCGGTGCTGCCGCACCTCGTCGAGCCGGTGCTGCCGCACGCTGTCGAGCAGGTGTTGGGCGTGGGCGTCTGAGCTGCGGTAGCGGTCCGCGCCGACCCGCAGCCTGCCGGCGGTGTCGCGGACCGACGTGGCGGCGGCGCCGATGCCGTCGACCACTGCCTGCTGGAGGCCGCCGAGCAGCACCGGCATCATCGCGCAGAGCTGCCCGTAGGCGTCAGCGCCCAACCGGACGTGCTGGCCTGCCTGGTGGGCGGTGTCGAGGCTGCCGGCGCAGCGGTCGAGGCGCGCGGCGTGGGCGGTCAGGTCGTCCGGGTCGACCTGGATGCCGTCACCGGCGGGCATCGTTCGACCCCTGGTCGGGGAAAAGCCGGCTGCGGTACGAGTCGATGATGGGCTGGGCGCTCGAGTCGTCGCCGAGCGTCTCCCCGACTGTGGCGCTGACCTGCCGGAGCAGGTCCGCGCGGGCGGCAGCTGTGGTTTCCAGGATCTGCCGGGCGGTGCGGGTCGCTGGTTGTTGCCGGATGCCCTCGTCGAGCGTGAGGTCGATCAGCAGGCCGGTCGAGTCGACGGTGACCTCGACCGTCCGGTCGGCGTTGCGGGCGGTGCCGGTCAGGTTCCGCATCGTCGTCGACAACGCCTTGGCGCGTTCGGCCCGTTCGGCGAGCGATGATTCCCACTCGTCGAGCCGGCGCTCCGCCGCGTCGAGCGCGGCGTCGTCCGCCCACATGTCGACCCTCCCCAGGGGAGCGCCGCCGGCGGCAACCGGCGACCCCACGGCACGTTACCAATCGATGCCGCTGCGTGCATGCCCGCGAAGGCTGGCCCTCCCCGCGCGATCTTGCACTTTGTGCCGCGACAAATGACACGGAAGACCGCAACCTGACCACCGAAAGCGCAAGATCGGCGCAGTGGGGGCGGGATGAGCGCGCGCGGTCGTCTTCGGCGGGGAGGAGTGGCAATCGGAGCCGTGTGACGGTCGGGTCGGCGAAGATTGTCCCCGTGACGAGCGACAACATGCGCCGGGGCTGGACCAGCCGAACGGCCTGGCAGGGGCGGATCAACGCTCCGCTGCGCCGGTTCCTGCGCACCGAGACCGGCGGCGCGCGGGTGGTGCTCATCGCCGCGCTGGCCGCTCTCGGCTGGGCGAATCTGCATGTGTCGTCGTACGAGTCGGTCTGGGGCACCTCCCTGTCGATCCAGGTCGGCGGCTGGACCGTGTCGCACGACCTGCGTACCTGGATCAACAGCGGCCTGATGACGTTCTTCTTCCTGGTCGCGGGGCTGGAGTTGCGTCGCGAGTTCGACATCGGCGAGTTGCGGGAGCGGCGTCGCCTGGCGTTGCCCATGCTGGTCGGGATCGGTGGCATGCTCGTGCCGGTCGCGATCTATCTCGCGATCAACGCCGGGCGGACCACCGCCGCGGGGTGGGGCGCGGTGATGGCCACGGACACGGCGCTCGCGCTCGGGGCGCTGGCCGTCTTCGGGCCGCGCTTCTCGGAACGGTTGCGGGGTTTCCTGCTGACCGTCGCCGTCGTCGACGACGTGGTGGCGATCGCGGTGCTGGCCATCGCGTACCCGCACCATCCCTCGGTGACGGCGCTGGTCGTCGCGGCGGTGATCTTCGGCGTCGTCCTGCTCCTCCGGGCGTGGGGTGTGCAGTTCGGGCCGGTCTACGGGGTGTTGGGGGTGGCGGCCTGGTTGGCGGTCTCGATGTCCGGTGTCGATCCGGTGGCGGTGGGCCTGGTGATGGGGTTGCTGACCTACGCGTACGCCCCCGGCCGCAGCGACCTGCAACACGCCAGCGACCAGTTCCGCCTCTTCCGGGAACAGCCCACCCCACAACTGGCCCGCATGGCCCGAGCCGGGCTCACCGCCGCGCTGTCGCCGAACGAGCGGCTGCAGACGCTCTACCACCCGTGGGCGAGCTACCTGGTGGTGCCACTGTTCGCGCTGGCCAACGTCGGGATCGTGATCGACGGCGACCTGTTGGCCAGGGCCGTGGCCTCCCCGGTCACGCTCGGCGTCGTGGTGGCGTACGTCGTCGGCAAGCCGGCCGGGATCGTGCTCACCGCGTGGCTGGTGGCCCGGCTGAGCGGCAACCGGTTCCGGCCGCCCGTCGGGTGGCTCGCCGTCCTCGGGGTCGGCACGGTCTCCGGCATCGGGTTCACCGTCGCGCTGCTGATCGCCACCCATGCCCTGGACGGCCCGGCCCTGGACGAGGCGAAGTTCGGCATCCTCGTGGCCACGTTCGGCGCGTCCCTCGTGACCTGGCTGGTGTTCCGCTTCGTCGGCCGGCTCTCGCCGGCACGGCGGTCACGCGCGCTGCTGGGCGTCACCGAGGGCATCGTCGACCTGATGTTGCCGGTCGACCCGAACCGCGATCACATGCGCGGGTCGCTCGAAGCGCCGGTGACGGTGGTGGAGTACGGCGACTTCGAGTGCCCGTACTGTGGGCAGGCAGAGCCGGTGGTCCGAGAGCTGTTGGCGGATTTCGCCAACGTCCGGTACGTCTGGCGGCACCTGCCGCTCACCGACGTCCACCCGCACGCCCGGCTCGCCGCCGAGGCCGCCGAGGCGGCGGGGGAACAGGGCGCGTTCTGGGAGATGCACGACCTGCTGCTCGCCCACCAGGACGCGCTCAACCCCGGCGACGTGCTCGGCTACGCCGAACAGCTCGGCCTGGATCTGGACGGGTTCCGGGAGCACATGGTGAAACGGATGGGCGTGGACCGGATCGCCGAGGACGTCGACTCCGCCGACCTCAGCGGCGTCACCGGCACCCCGACCTTCTTCATCAACGGCCGTCGACACCACGGCGCGTACGACATCGTCGCGCTCTCGGCGGCAGTGAAGGCGGCGTTCGCGAGCGCGAAGCTGCGCCCCGAGTACCGCCCCCGGGATCCCGATCGCCGCGAGGGCGGGCCGGCGAGCTGACCGCGCGGCGTGGGTGATTCGTTTATGGCATCAGCTCCAAAGGCAACCGCCGAGCCTTCCACCCACGGCCGCGGAAGCCCGGAGCCAACGGCAGCGGCGGGCGGCCTCCGGCCCTGTGGAGCCGCCGGCAACCTCGCGTTCTACGATCCCCGGCATGCCAACCGAGCCTCCCGGCGTGGCCTCCTCCGCCCTCGACATGGGACCGCTCCCAATCACCTCCGACATCGCGGACGTCTACCGCGACCTGCTGCGGGTGGCACCCGTGCCGCAGCGGGAGTTCCTGTCCACCGCGTCGCCCGGGGCCGCCCGCGCGCTCGCCGGGTTGCTGAGCAGCGGGGCGGTGCACCGCGACACGGCCGGCGTACTGCACCTGCGGCCACCGCGAACCGCGCTGGAGAGCTGGGCCACCCAGCGCGAGATGGAGGCCGCCCGGGCCCGGGCCGCAGCGGAGGCGCTGTCCGGTCTGTACAGCGCGGTCCACGGCACCGGCGCCGCGTTCGTCGAGGTCGTCGAGGGCAAGCACGCCGCCCGCGACCTGTTCCGCCAGCTCCAGGCCGGCGCCCGCACGGAGGTACGCGGTCTGGAGCGCGGGCCGTACCTGCGCGACACCGCCCGGGTGCCGGAAGAGGTCCAGTACGACGGGTTGCGGCGCGGCCTGCGTTATCGGTGCGTCTACGAGGGGGAGTTGCTGCACGACGAGGCGATGCTGGCTGCGGTCCGCGCCGCGGTGGCGGCCGGTGAGCAGGCGCGGGTCTTCCCGGAGCTGCCGCTGAAGATGATGCTGACCGACAGGGACCGCGGCATCGTCATCCTGCCGCGCGGCAGCGGGGAGGACACCGACGCGCTGCTGGTGCACCGCTCCCGCCTGCTCGACGGGCTATCCGAGCTGTTCGAGGTGTTCTGGCGACTCGGTGCGCCGATCCACGCCAGCACCGACGCCGCCGAGCCGGACGCCGAGCCGACGGCCGCCACCCAGCGGCTGCTCGCCCTGCTCACCGCGGGCCTCACCGACGAGGCCATCGCCCGCGACCTCGGCGTCAGCAACCGGACCGTGCACCGGCGGGTCAGTCGCCTGCAGGAACTGCTCGGCGCGCGCAGCCGGTTCCAGCTCGGTGTGCAGGCCAGCCGCCGCGGCTGGCTGTGACTGGCCGGATCCTGACATGGCCGGTCTTCGTCAACCGGGGACCATCGTCGCGAAACACTCCTGGTCCAGGGTGGAGCCACTCGATCAACCGCTCCACGAGAGGACGGGACGATGCCCCACCTCACGACCAGCCCGCGCCACCCACGTCGGGTGCGCCGGCCGGCCGCCATCCTCGCCGCGACACTGGTCGCGGCCGTCCTGAGCGGCGGTACGGCCGGCACCCCGGCCGCCGCGGCGAAGGCGGCCGAACCGGACACCGCAGCCCTGGCCGCGACGCTCGCCACTCAACGGCTCGTCTGGGAGCCGTGCGGGTTGCCCGACGTCGGCGCCGAGGACGAGGCGCAGTTGCGGCTGGCCTGCGCGACGGTCACGGTGCCGCGCGACTGGCACAACCCCGGTGACGGCGCGACGATCCAGGTCCGGATCAGCCGTACCGTCGCCTCCGGTAGTGACCGCAAGGGCATCCTGCTGGTCAATCCGGGCGGCCCCGGCGGCAGCGGCCTGTCGCTGGCGCCCTACGTGGCGCGGTCCGCGCCCGCCCTCGCCGAGCACTACGACGTGATCGGGTTCGACCCGCGTGGTGTCGGTCAGAGCACCCCGCTGCTCTGCACGGTCACCTACCGCGACACCGACAACACCAACGACCTGATCACCCGGGCCAACGTGGCCGGCTGCCGCAGCACCGAGCTGACGAAGTACATCACCACCGAGCAGACCACCTACGACATGGACTTCATCCGGGTGCTGCTGGGCGAGCGCAAGCTCAACTACCTCGGCTACTCGTACGGCACCTGGCTGGGCACCTGGTACGCGGCGACGTTCGGCAGCCGCACCGACCGGATGGTGCTCGACTCGGTGGCCGCGGTCGGCTCGCCCACCCTGCAGGAGACCTGGGACCTGCAACCGTTCACCCGCGACCGGGCGTTCCAGGAGCAGTTGCTGCCGTACATGGCCCGCCACGACGATCTGTACGGTCGGGGCACCGACCCGATGAAGATCCGGGAGATGTTCGAGCGGGCCGGCGGCACCCGCGTCGGCATGGGTCCGTTCATGTTCGGCTGGTTCATCCTCGGCGCTCTCTACGACACCCAGAACTACCCGGTCGCCGCGGCGGCGGTGAACACCGTGATCCAGTACTACGAGGAGTGGAACGGCTGGACGCCCGAGCAGATCCTCACCGCCGCCACCGCCAAGCTGCGCGTGGCGCCGGGGGTCACCGCCGACGGTCGGGCGTACGTCGAGCAGGCGCGCGTCTCCGCCGAGGCGGCCCTGAAGACGCAGCGTGATCGGGCCCAGCTGGTCCAGGCCGCGGACGAGTACACGTACGACATCGACTACGTCTTCGAGGTGATCCGCTGCCAG
This sequence comes from Micromonospora sp. DH14, assembly GCF_029809455.1. Classification (NCBI taxonomy): domain Bacteria; kingdom Bacillati; phylum Actinomycetota; class Actinomycetes; order Micromonosporales; family Micromonosporaceae; genus Micromonospora; species Micromonospora sp. DH14. Next base: position 190,197 of record NZ_JARVKT010000006.1, read on the forward strand.
GACGGGCAGTGGAACGACAGTGTCGCGTACTGGAACGCGTTCAGTCGGCGACTGACCCGCGACGCCCCGCTGGTCGCGCCGTACCTGCAGAACCCGCCCGCGTGCGCGTACTGGCCGACCAGCAACCGGATGCCGACGTTCGACCGGAAGACGTTCCCGAAGGTGCTGATGCTCCAGGACGAGCTTGACGTCGCCACGGCCTACGAAGGTGCGCTGGCGGCGTCGAAGAAGCTGCCGGGCGCGTCGATGATCAGCGTCGACAACGAGGGCAGCCACGGTGTCTTCCCGTACTACACGCCCTGCGTGGACGACCCGGTGTACGCCTTCCTGCTCGACGGCCGTCTGCCCGCCCAGACGTACACGGGTTGCCAGGCGGTGCCGCTGCCGGGCGAGACGGAGGTGTTCGAGGTGGGCGGCAAGCTGACCGGCAAGGGGACGGTACGGACCCGTCTGATCACCGACGAGATGCGGGAGGCGAACCGCATGCTCAAGCGGATGCTGCGGACCGAGCCGGGGCCCTCGTACCCGGAGTGATCGGCCCGGGGGTGGGGGCGGCGCACGGCCGCCCGCACCCCCGCTGTCGCACGCGGGCTCTTGACTCTCGGGAAACATCAGGCCACCATCTGGCAACGTTGTCACGGATCTCCGCCGTCTGACAACGTTGTCACTTCTGGAGGCACGATGTCCGAGCCATCGCCGATTTCGCGGCGTACCTTCCTCTCCGCCGGTGCGACGCTGCTCGCCTCGGTCGGGGTGACAGCGGTCCTGCCGGACGCCCTCGCGTCCGCCGCCGGGCCGACGCCGAGCACCACCCCGACCACCACCGACCTCGCCCGGTACCGCCCGGTGGCGGTCTCCTCGACCGACTACGCACCGACGCCCGCCACCTTCGCCGTGGACGGTCTGCCGCTGGTGGGCGTGCGGGGGAGCGGGTGGCGGGCCGCCAACGGCGATCCACAGTGGATCTCGGTGGACCTCGAGGCGCCGTGCTGGGTCGAGGCCGTCTGCCTGGTCTTCGAGGCCACGCTCACCGACGCGCCGTTCGACGGCAACTACACCGACACCGACGGCGACGAGATCCTGTCCAGCGCCGCGACGGCGTACCGGATCGAGATTTCCACCGACGGCCGTTCCTGGCGGTCGGTGTACGAGACCAGCGAGGGGCAGGGCGGCGTACAGACCATCAAGCTGCCCGAGCCCGTCACCGCCCGCTGGGTCCGGATGACCGTCACGAAGCGCTCGAACAGCAACCCGGTGGGCCTCAACGGCTTCCAGGTCTACGGCGTACCGCTGGCCGGCCGGCCGAAGGCCGCGGGTTGGACCAGCTGGGAGGGCGGCAACACCGGCCCGGCGCCCGAGCTGAGAGTCGCCGCCGACGGTACGGTCCCGCTGGAGTCGGGCTGGTCGTTGACGATGGACGACTTCGCCGGCACCGCCGACGGCGCGGAACTCTCCCGCGCCGGTGTCGACGTCCGGTCCTGGCTGCCGGCGACGGTGCCCGGCACCGTGCTGGGCACCCTGGTCGAGCAGGGTCACCTGCCCGACCCCGTGGCCGGCTTCAACAACATGCGCATCCCGGAGGCGCTGTCACGGCACGCCTGGTGGTACCGGCGCGCGCTGCGACTGCCACGCGAGATGGACACCACGGCCGGCCGGCGGATCTGGCTGGAGTTCGACGGGATCAACCACGAGGCGACCGCCTGGGTCAACGGCGTCCAGGTCGGCACCCTCACGCACCCGTTCGCGCGGGCGGCCTTCGACATCACCGACGCGCTCGCCGATCACCGTGGCGAGCACGTCCTCGCCGTCCGGGTGACCCCGATGCCGCACCCGGGCACCCCCGGCGACAAGGGCCCGGACGGCCGTACCTTCCTCCAGTCGGCCCACCACTACCTGGACGCGCCGACCTACCTGGCGGTGTCCGGGTGGGACTGGATGCCCGCCGTCCGCGACCGGGTCACCGGCCTCTGGGACCACGTCCGCCTGCGCAGCACCGGCGCCGTGGTCATCGGCGACCCGCACGTGCAGACCACGTTGCCCGACCTGCCCGGCACCGACACCGCCGAGGTCACCATCCGGGTGCCGGTCCGCAACGCGGCGGCCACCGCCACCACTGTCACCGTCCGCGCCGAGTTCGACAAGGTACGCGTCGAGTCCACGGTGACCGTCCCCGCCGGGGCGAACACCACAGTCACCTTCAGCCCGGAGCGCTTCCCCGCGTTGCGGCTGCGCAAGCCCCGGCTCTGGTGGCCCAACGGCTACGGCGACCCGCACCTGTACGACCTCACGCTCACCGCCACCGTCAACCGCTCGGTCAGCGACCGGCGTGCGCTGCGCTTCGGTGTCCGCGAGTTCGCCTACGACTGGCACCAGCCGGTCGTCATCTCGCCCCCCGGCAAGCCGGCGTTGGAGTTCGTCGACGGCGCCGCGACCCAGACGGTCACGTTCGACCGTCAGCACGCCCGGCACGTACGCATCCAGGCCGGCCAGCGCGCCACCGGTTGGGGCATCTCGATGTTCTCGCTGTCGGTGGCCGACGGCACCGGCCCGGATCTCGCCCTGCGCCGCGACGCCACCGCGTCGTCCTCGGAGAACGACAGCAATCTTCCCGGCAGGGCCGTCGACGGCGATCCGGCGACCCGGTGGGCCTCCCGCGCCGAGGACGACCAGTGGATCCAGGTCGACCTCGGCGCGGCGGTCGACTTCGACCGGGTCACCATCGTGTGGGAGCAGGCGTACGCGCTGGACTACCGCGTCCAGGTCTCCGCCGACGGGAACGCCTGGACCGACGTGAAGTCCGTCAGCAACGACACCCCGCTGGGCAGCCGCGCCACCCAGGTCGAGACGTTCCCCAGCCAGACCGCCCAGCACCTGCGCATCCAGACCGGTGCGCGGGCGACGTCGTGGGGTGTGTCCATGTGGGCGCTCTCGGTGCAGCGGCAGGCCGAGCCGGACGTCGACCTGGCGCTGCGCCGCACCGCCACCGCGTCGTCGTCCGACGGCGACTCCAACGGCCCGGAGCGGGCCGTCGACGGCAACCCGCGGACCCGGTGGTCGTCGAAGTTCGAGGACAACCAGTGGATCCAGGTCGACCTCGGCGCTCCCGTCGCGTTCGACCAGGTCACCATCGTCTGGGAGCAGGCGTACGCCCGCGACTTCGTCATCCAGGTCTCCACCGACGGGCAGCGCTGGACCGACATCAAGACGGTCAGCAACAAGATCACCGAACTGAAGATCACGGTGAACGGCGTGCCGGTGTTCGCCCGTGGCGGCAACTGGGGCTGGGACGAACTGCTGCGCCGGGTGCTGCCCGACCGGCTGGCCGACACGGTCGAGATGCACCGCGACATGAACTTCACGATGATCCGCAACTGGCTCGGCAGCAGCAACCGCGAGGAGCTGTACCAGGCCTGCGACGAGCAGGGCATCCTGGTGTGGAACGACTTCTGGCAGGCCGGCGCGTTCCTGCCCAACCCGCCCGGCTACGTCGACATCGCCGCCGACACCATCCGGCGCTTCCGCCACCACCCGAGCATCGTCGTCTGGTGCGGCGCCAACGAGGGGGACCCGCCGCCGATCGTCGACGCGGGGCTCAAGCAGGCCGTCGCCACCGAGCACCCGGAGATCCTCTACATCCCCAACTCGGCCAGCGGCATCGTGAGCGGGCGTGGGCCGTACGGCTGGGTCGACCCGACGACCTACACCGACAAGACGATCTACGAGGCGGACTCGTTCGGCTTCCACACCGAGATCGGCATGCCGGTGGTGTCGGTGACCGAGAGCATGCGCAACCTCGTCGGGGACGCTCCGGAGTGGCCGATCGGTGAGGTGTGGAACTACCACGACTGGTCGACGATCGGTAACCAGCGCGTCGGCACGTACCAGGCGGCGATCGACGCGCGACTCGGTGAGTCCGGCTCGCTCGACGAGTTCGCGACCCGGGCGCAGTTCGTCAACTACGAGAGCCACCGCGCCATGTTCGAGGCGTGGAACGCCAACCTGTGGCAGGACGCCACCGGTCTGCTGCTGTGGATGTCGCACCCGGCGTGGCACAGCACGGTCTGGCAGACCTACGACTACGACCTCGACGTGAACGGCGCCTACTACGGTGCCCGCAAGGGGTGCGAGCCGGTGCACGTCCAGGCCGACCCGGGCACCTGGCAGGTGCGGGTGGTCAACCACACCGCCGCGCCGCTGAGTGGGGTCACCGTGAGCGCCCGACGCTACGACCTGAGCGGCCGGTCGTTGGGTCCGGCGCAGCGTCAGCGGGTGGACGTGGCCCGCTCGGCCACGACGACGGTCTTCCCCCTCGCCGCGCCGGACGGCGGCGGGCTGCACCTGGTGCGACTGGAGCTGCGCGACAGCCGCGACCGGCTGCTCGCGGAGAACACCTACTGGCGCTACGACAAGGCCGAGCAGATGCGGGCGCTCAACGACGTGCCGAGCACCCGACTGTCGACGTCGTCGAGCACCGTACGCGTCGTGGACGGGCGCAACACCGTCACCACGACCGTCCGCAACCAGGGCCGTACGGTCGCCGCGCTGGTCCGGCTCGCCGTGCGCGACAAGGACGGCAACCGGGTTCTGCCGGCCCGCTACGACGACAACTACTTCTGGCTGCTGCCGGGGGAGACCCGGGAGGTGCGGGTCTCCTGGCCGGCGCGGCCGGGCGTAGCCCGTCAGGTCGCGGTGACCGCGCAGGCGTACAACTCCTAGGAGGACGGTGGGAAGCGGCGCCGAGTGGGCCGCTTCCCACCGTGGCCCGGCCGTCGGGTCACTTCTTCTTCAGCACGGCCTCGCGCCAGATCAGGCCCGCGATGCTCGGCCTGACCTCGGTGGTGACCACCGCCATCGCCCGCCGGACGTACCGCTCGTCGGTCAGCTGCGCCAGCATGCTCGCCGCCAGGTCCGCGCGTGCCGTGAAGAGGCCGTCGGCGACGTCCTCGGCCACCTGGTAGCGGGTGACGGTCGGGTGGTCGAACAGCCCGGACGGTCGGGCGATGGTCCAGTCCAGGTCGCTCTCGCGGACGAGGGACTCCATCCGCCGCATGTCCTCGTGCGCGGTGCGGCCCGCCCTGCGGTTGAACAGCGGGTCCAGCACGTTGTTGAAGAAGAACTCGCCGGTCGGTCGCCAGGTGGGGTCGAGCACGCTGGAGCTGACGGTGATCAGGCGCTTGACCCCGTGGCGGTGCATGGCGGCCAGGATGTTCGCGTTGCCCGTCGAGTACACGGTGATCGGCTTCGGGGTGAGCGGGACGCCCAGGCTGGACAGGACGGCGTCGCCGCCGGCCACCGCCCGGTCGACGGCCTCCGGGTCGGTGACGTCGGCGCTGACCACGGTGAGGCCGGGGCGCGGTGGCCCGACGGGCGGGCGGCGGGTGACAGCGACGACCTCGTGGCCGGCGGCCAGAGCCTGTTCGGTGATCTGACGGCCGGTCGGGCCGGTGGCGCCGAAGACGACAGTGCGCATGTGTTAGCTCCTCGCTGGGGTTGACGGCGTTGACCGTGCCAGCGGGGAAGCGCATTATTCAACCGTGTTGAATAAAACTCGGGGCCGGCCCCGCGGCAACCCCGACACCAAGGCCCGCATCGCGCAGGCCGCCCGCGAGCTGTTCCTGAAGCACGGTTATCCGGGCACCACCCTGCGGGCCGTCGCCACCGCCGCTGGCGTCGACGTGGCGCTGATCAGCTACCACTTCGGCTCCAAGCAGGGCCTCTTCAGTCAGTCACTGAACCTGCTCTGCGTTGATCCCACCGCTCTGGACCAGGCGTTGCGGGGCAACCGGGAGCAGTTGGCCGACCGTCTGCTGGACTCGGTCACCAGCCTGTGGGACGCCGCCGGGCCCGCGCAGAGCCGGATGGCGGTGCAGGATGACGCCACGATGCGCGCCCTGCGGGACTATCTGGACGGTGAGCTGCGCCTCCGCATCGCTGAATTTATCGGCGGGCCGGACGCGACGCGACGGGCCACCGCAGCGGTCGGTGTGCTGGGTGGGCTGATCTTCACGCGGTACCTGAACCCGATCCGCTCGGTCGGTGCGCTGTCCCCGGCCGATGTCCGGCGGGTCTTCCGGCCGGCGCTGCGCGCGGCCCTGTACGGCCGCACCCCGGCCTGAGAAGCCCCTTCACGGAGGTCTTGCGGCGGTCATCGTATACAACATACGCTCCCCGAATCGCCCACTTGAGGAGCTCTCCATGACGAACCTCTCCGTCCGCGAAACGACACTGCCCCGCCGTCGGGTGCTCCGGGCCGCGGTGGCGGCGGTTGCCGTCGTCTGCACGGCCGTCGCCTGCTCACCGGTGTCGAACAGCGATGGCGGCAACCCGTCCGGCGGCGACCAGTCGGCCGGCCAGGACGCCTTCGGCACGCCCGCGGACCCCGCCGCCGTGAAGCAGGGCGGCAACCTGGTCATCGCCCTCTCCGCCGAACCCGACGCGCTGGACCCGACACTGTCGAGAAGCCTCTACTCCCGCTACGTCTTCCAGGCGATGTGCGAGAAGCTCTACGACGTCAACGAGCAGGCGCAGGTCGTACCGCAGCTCGCGACGGCCCTGCCCACCACGAGCGACGACGGCCGGACGGTGACCATCCCGCTGCGACCCGGCGTGCGCTTCGCGGACGGGACGGCCTTCGACTCGGCCGCGGTGAAGGCCACCCTGCAACGACACCTCACCAACGCCCGGTCGGCGCGCAAGAGCGAACTCGGCCCCATCGACGGCGTCGACACCCCGGACGCGCAGACCGTCGTCCTGCGGCTGAAGCAGCCGTTCGCGCCGCTGCTCGGTGCCCTCGCCGACCGGGCCGGAATGATCATGAGCGCGCAGGCCCTGCAGGCACGGGGGGACGATTTCGCCTCGGCACCGGTCTGCGTCGGCCCCTTCAAGTTCGCCAAGCGGGTGCCCCAGAACGCGATCGAGGTGGTGCGGGACCCGAACTACTACGACGCCAGCAAGGTGCACCTGGATGGCATCTCGTGGCGGATCCTCACCGACGCGAGCATCCGGGCCGCCAACCTGCGCTCCGGTGACGCGCAGGTGGCCGACTCCGTCTCCACCCAGGACGTCGCCTCGCTCCGGCAGGACGCCGCGGTCTCCGTCCTGCAGTCGCAGTCCCTCGGATACCAGGGCCTGACCATCAACATCGGCAACGTCGACGGTGTCGGCACCACCCCCAAGCCCATCAACCGCCCGCTCGCCCAGAACGCCAAGGTGCGGCAGGCCTTCGAGCACGCCATCGACCGCAAGGCCCTGGTCGACGCGGTATTCAACGGTGAGCACGCCGTCGCCTGCTCCCCGATCTCGCCAGCGAGCACGTTCTCGTCCCCCGAGGCGCAGACCTGCCCGGCGCACGACCCCGCGAAGGCCAAGCAGCTGCTGACCGAGGCCGGCGTGCAGACGCCGTACGAGGTGACGATGCTCGCCTCGAACACCCCCGACACGCTGCGCCTGGCCCAGGCGTTGCAGTCCATGGTCAAGGACGGCGGATTCGACCTGAAGATCAACCCGGTGGAGTACTCGTCGCTCCTCGACGAGCAGGACCGCGGCAACTTCGAGCTGCTGCAACTGGGGTGGAGCGGACGGATCGACCCGGACGCCAACATCACCAACTTCGTCGGCACCGGCGGCAGCCAGAACGTCGCCGGCTACCGCAACCCGCAGCTCGACACGCTGCTGACCCAGGCCCGTCAGGCCGGTGACGTCGAGCAGCGCCGCAAGCTGTACGGCCAGGCGGTCACCCTGCTGCAGCAGGACGACGCCCTGATCTACCTCTACCGGCAGCGCAACCTGACCGCCGTCAGCAAGCAGGTCCAGGGTTTGCAGGTCTACCCGGACGGCGTCATCCGGGCGGCCTTCGCCGGCTTCGGCAAGTAGGTCGTCGTGGCCCGATATCTGCTCACCCGTGCCTGGCAGTCGGCAGTGACCCTGCTGTTGTCGACGATCGTGGTCTTCGTCGGCGTACGGGCGCTCCCCGGTGACCCGGCCCTCGCGCTGGCCGGCGAGGACCGGTCGCCGGAGGCCCTGGAGGCCATCCGTCGGCACTACGGGCTGGACCAGCCGCTGCCGGTGCAGTTCGCCCAGTACGTGGAGCGGATGGCGCAGGGCGACTTCGGCGTGTCGATCCGGACCGGCACGCCGGTCTCGTCGATGCTCACCACCGCCCTGCCGGTGACCGTCGAGCTGTCCGTTCTGGCGATCCTCATCGCGTCGGCGCTCGGTGTCGGCGCCGGGGTGCTCGCGGCGGTCCGTCGTGGACGGCCGGCGGAGTGGCTCGCCAACGGCCTGGCCCTGATCGGCCTGTCGGTGCCGCACTTCTGGCTCGGGCTGCTGGCGATCCTCTACCTGTCCGTGGCGACCGGGCTCTTCCCCGCCTCCGGCTTCGTGCCGATCCTGGAGGACCCGGTGGACAACCTGCACCACATCGTCCTGCCCGCGGTGATCCTCGGCACCGGCCTCGCCGCCATCATCATGCGGCAGACCCGCTCGGCGATGCTGGACTCGCTCTCGTCGGACTACGTGCGGACGGCGAAGGCGAAGGGGCTGCGACCGCGCGCCGTCATCACCCGGCACGCCCTGCGCAACAGCCTCATCGTGGTGGTGACAGTCGTGGGCCTGCAACTCGGCGGGCTGATCTCCGGCGCGGTCGTCACCGAACAGATCTTCGGGCTGCCGGGCTTCGGCAAGATGACCATCGACGCGGTGTTCCAACGGGACTACCCGGTGATCCAGGCCGTCGTCCTGCTCACCGCGGCGGCCTACATCGTGATCAACTTCTTCGTGGATCTGCTCTACTCGGTCATCGATCCACGCATCCGGGTGACGGGAGATCCGGCATGACCGTCCTCACCGTACCGATGGCGGAGACCGGCGCCGCCAGCGTCACCCGGCGTACCCGCGTGCTGCGGCGGCTGCGCCGCAACCCGCTCGCCGTCGTGAGTTTCGTCGTGCTCGCGCTGGCGGGCGTCATCGCCGTGCTGTCGCCCTGGCTCGCGCCCTACTCGGTCGACCAGACCGACTTCGCCCGTACGTTCGCACCGCCCGGCACCGCCGGGCACCTGCTGGGCACCGACGACCTCGGCCGCGACGTCCTCTCCCGCATCATGCTCGGTGCCCGGGCGTCGTTGCAGGTGGGTCTCCTCGCGGTGGCGACGTCCCTGGTCATCGGGGTGCCGCTCGGGCTCGCGGCCGGCTACTTCCGGGCCTGGGACGCGGTGATCTCCCGCTTCACCGACCTGCTGCTGGCGTTCCCGTTCCTGATCATGGCGGTGGGGCTGGCGGCCATCCGGGGCGCCAGCCTCGGCAACGCCGCGGTGGCCATCGGCATCGCCCAGATCCCCGGGGTGATCCGGGTGGTCCGCTCGGACACCCTGCGCCTCAAGTCACTGGACTTCGTGGCGGCGGCCGTCGTCGACGGCGCGAGCGACCTGTGGGTGCTGGCCCGGCACATCCTGCCGAACGCGACGTCGGTGATCATGGTGCAGGCCACCGTCGCCATCCCGGCCGCGATCCTCGGCGAGGCGGTGCTGTCGTTCCTCGGCCTCGGCATCCAGCCCCCGGCGCCCAGCCTCGGCACCATGCTGGCCACCGCCCAGCAGTTCGCCGCCCGCGCACCGTGGGCCGCCGTCCTGCCCGGTGTCGTCATCATGGGGCTCGCGCTGGCGTTCAACGTCTTCGGTGACGCCCTGCGCGACGCCCTCGATCCGAAGGGAGACCGACGATGACCACGGCCGGCGCGCCCGTGCTGGAGATCCGCGACCTGTCGGTGTCGTTCCCCACCGAGACCGGCACCGTCTCGGCGGTCGACGGTGTCAGCCTTGACCTCGCGCCCGGCGAGATCGTCGGGATGGTGGGCGAGTCGGGGTGCGGAAAGAGCGTCACCGCGATGAGCATCGCCGGGCTGCTACCGGGCAGCGCCCGGGTCACCGGCTCGGTGCGCCTGGACGGCACCCAGCTGATCGGGGCCCGCGAGGCGGCGCTTCGCCGGGTCCGGGTTCGGGAGATCGCCTACATCTTCCAGGAACCGATGACGTCGTTGAACCCGGTGCTCACCGTCGGGCGGCAGATCGGCGAGGTGCTCCAGGTCCACGAGCGGATGTCCCGGCGGGCGGCGCGGGCGCGCGCCGTCGAGCTGCTGACGCTCGTCGGGATCCCGTCCGCAGCCCTTCGCGTCGACACCTATCCGCACCAGCTCTCCGGCGGCATGCGCCAGCGCGTGATGATCGCGATGGCGGTGGCCTGCGGCCCGAAGGTGCTGGTGGCCGACGAGCCGACCACCGCGCTGGACGTCACCGTGCAGGCCGGCATCCTGCAGGTGCTGCGGGACCTGCGCGACCAGCTCGGCACGAGCGTCCTCATCATCACCCACGACCTCGGCGTGATCGCCGACATCGCGGACCGCGTCGTCGTCATGTACGCGGGACGGGTGGCGGAACGGGCACCGGTGGACGACCTGTTCGCCCACCCCCGACACCGGTACACCGCCGGTCTGCTGTCGGCGTCACCGCAGCCGGGCCGGCACGCCGGCACGGACCGGTTGACCGAGATACCCGGGCTGGTGCCCGTCCTGGCCAGCCAACCCGACGCCTGCACCTTCGCGGATCGCTGCCCGGCCGCCGACGAGCGGTGCCGCACGGCCGCCCCGCCGCTGGCGGGTGTCGGTGGCACCGACCACGTCGCGGCCTGCTGGCACCCGTGCGAGATGGCCCCTCAGGAGGCGAACCGATGACGCCGCAGCCGTACGCCCTGGAGATCACGGACCTGGTGATGCACTTCGGCCCGGTGCGTGCCGTGGACGGGGTGTCGCTGACCATCCCGCGCGGCCGGGTCACCGCCCTGGTGGGGGAGAGCGGCTCCGGAAAGTCGACGGTGGGCCGCTGCGTGGTACGCCTCGTCGAGCCGACAGCGGGAACGGTGCGGATCGCCGGCACTGACGTCACCCACCTGTCCCGACGGCACCTGCGCCCCCATCGCGGCGCGGTGTCGATCGTCTTCCAGGACCCGGCCGCGTCCCTGGACCCGCGCATGCTGGTGGGTGAGATCGTGGCCGAGCCGCTGCGGCTGGCCGGCAAGCGGATGTCCCGGCGCGAGCGGGAGACCCGCGTCGCTCCCCAACTGGAACGGGTGGGCCTGCGCGCCGAGGTGGCCCGGCGCTATCCCCACGAGCTGTCCGGTGGGCAACGCCAGCGGGTCAGCATCGCGCGGGCACTGATCTCCGAACCGATGTTGCTCATCGCTGACGAACCGACCAGCGCGCTCGACGTGTCGGTGCAGGCGTCGGTGCTCAACCTCCTCGCCGACCTGCAACGCGACATCGGGTTCGCCTGCCTCTTCATCACCCACGACCTCTCCGCTGTCGAGTACCTGGCCGACGAGATCGCGGTCATGTACCTGGGGCAACTCGTCGAGCGGGGCAGTCGCGAGCGGATCTTCGCCCGGCCCGCCCACCCGTACACGCAGGCGCTGCTGTCCGCCGCGCCGGTGGCCGATCCGGTGCGTCAGCGCCGCCGGCAGCCGGTGCTGCTCGGCGACGACCTGCCGTCCGCGCTCGACCCGCCGTCGGGCTGCCGGTTCCGGACCCGGTGCCCGCTCGCCTTCGACAGGTGCGCGACCGAGGTGCCGGCGCAGACCGCGATCGGCGACGGCATGGCCGCGTGCCACCTGGTCCAGCCGGACGGCACCGGCCCCGACGTTCGCACCGCAGATCCCAGTGAGGTGTTGTCATGACGTTCACCACCCGACCCACGTTGCAGGGCACCTTCGGCATGGTGTCCTCGACCCACTGGCTCGCCAGCCAGGCGGCGATGGGCATCCTCGAACGCGGGGGCAACGCCTTCGACGCCGCGGTCACCGCCGGGTTCGTCCTGCACGTCGTCGAGCCGCACCTGAACGGGCCGGGCGGCGAGGTGCCGGCCATCGTGGCCACCGCACAGGACCCCCGGCCGAAGGTGCTGTGCGGGCAGGGGCCGGCACCGGCCGGCGCCACCATCGCGCACTTCCGGTCCGTCGGGATGGACCTCATCCCGGGTGCCGGCCCGCTCGCGGCGGCCGTGCCCGGCGCCGTGGACGCCTGGCTCCTGCTGCTGCGCGAGCACGGCACGCTCACCCTCGCCGAGGTGCTGGAACCGGCGATCGGCTACGCCGGCGCCGGACACCCGGTGGTGGGCCGGGTCGGTGACACGGTGGCCGCCGTCCGGTCGTTGTTCGAGGAACACTGGCCCACGTCCGCCGCGCTCTGGCTGCGCGACGGCCGGCCACCGGCCGCGGGGGAGATGGTCACCAACCCGGCGTACGCGGACACGCTGCGCCGGCTCGTCGAGGCGGGACAGGCGGCCGGCGTCGACCGGGAGGCCCAGATCGAGGCGGCGCGTCGGGCCTGGAGCACGGGTTTCGTCGCCGAGGCGATCGACGCGTTCAGCCGGCGACCGTTCCAGGACTCCAGCGGACGCCCGCACGCCGGGCTGGTCACCGGCGACGACCTGGCCGCGTACTCGGCGAGCTGGGAGGCGCCCGCCACCCTCGACTGGCACGGCTACTCGGTGGCGAAGACCGGGTTCTGGGGTCAGGGCCCGGTGCTGCTGGAGTCACTGGCCACCCTGGACGCGCTCGACGACCCGGGCGCGTACGACCCCGGGACCGCGGCCGGCGTGCACGCCCAGGTCGAGGCGCTCAAGCTCGCCTTCGCCGACCGGGAGGCCTGGTACGGCGACGACGTCGACGTGCCCGCCAAGGCGCTGCTCTCCCCGCAGTACGCGCGGGAGCGGGCCGCCCTGATCGGCGACCGCGCGTCGGCGCAGCTGCGGCCGGGGAGTCCGGACGGTGCGCAGCCGCGCCTGCCGGCGCACGTCCGACCCGGTGCCGTCCGGCGTACCGGGTCGACGGATGCCGCGACGGGGGAGCCGACGGTGCAGTCGGACGGGGTGACCCGGGGCGACACGTGTCACGTGGACGTGGTCGACCGCTGGGGCAACATGATCTCCGCGACGCCCAGCGGCGGCTGGTTGCAGAGCTCCCCGACGATTCCGGAACTCGGCTTCCCGTTGGGCAGCAGGTTGCAGATGTTCTGGTTGGAGGAGGGGCTGGCCTCGTCGCTGGCGCCGGGTCGTCGCCCGCGGACGACGTTGAGCCCGACGATGGTGCACCGCGACGGTGAGCCGGTGCTGGCGTGCGGCACCCCCGGTGGCGACCAGCAGGACCAGTGGCAGTTGCCGTTCCTGCTGCGGCACCTCGTGGGTGGTCAGAGTCTTCAGGAAGCCATCGACGCTCCGGCGTGGCACACGGTCAGCCTGCCGGGGTCGTTCTATCCACGCGACATGCAGCCGGGTGTCCTGGTGGTGGAGGACCGGCTCGACGAGGGCGTGCTGGCGGCGCTGCGGGCGTACGGGCACGAGGTGCGGGTCGTCGACGGGTGGAGCCTGGGCCGGCTCTGTGCGGTGACCCGCGACCCGGGCACCGGGCTGCTGGCCGCCGCCGCGAACCCCCGGGGGATGCAGGGTTACGCGTGCGGCCGGTAGCGGGTGCCGCGGCCACCTGAGCGTCAGCGGGCGGCGTAGCCGCCTTCGGCGTTCTCGTAGGCCGCGGCGGAGGCCGCGTCGAGGTGGTGGAGAGCGGCCCGCTCGGCGCGGTCACCGTCGCCCGACTCGATGGCGTCGACGAGCTGGATGTGCTCGGCCCACGAGTGGGGGGCCCGTTCGGCCGCCCCGAGCCGGAAGATCCACTGCACATGGAGGTAGAGCGACTTGGCGATCGACGACAGCCAGGGGTTTCCGCTGATCTGCAGGATGCGCAGGTGCAGCGTGCTGTTCAGCTCGGCGACCCGGGCCAGGTCCTGTCGCTGCGTCGCCTCGCGGCCCTGGTCGAGCAGGGCACGCAGGGACGCCACGTCGGCGGCGGTGGCCCGCTCGGCGGCCAGCCGGGCGGCCAGCGCCTCCAGACGCTCGCGTACGGCGAACATGTCGGCGATGGTCCCGCTGCTCGGTGAGGCGACGACAGCTCCCCGGCGGGGGAGGATCACCACGAACCCCTCCGCCTCGGCGACCCGCAACGCCTCCCGGACGGGGTTGCGGGAGACGCCGAAGTCCTCGGCGAGCCGGTCCTCGGTGAGCCGTTCCCCGGGAAGGTAGTCGCCGTCGATGATGGCGGTCCGCAGCGCGGCGAGGACCTGATCGCGGAGCGGCAGGTGTTGCGCGCCGAGCTTGTCCCGTAGGTCTTCAGCCACCTGGTCGCCTCTCCGTGAACGTGTCCGGACAAAGTGTATACGAAGAACAATCACCGGAAGGTGGCCGACAGTGTCGAGCACAGCGCCCCGCGTCACCCGCCCCCACGTCGCCGCGCACCGAGACGACCGACTGCTGCGCCGACGGCACGCGCTCGTCGTCGTCCTCACCTTCCTGACCGGAAGCGCCGACGCTCTCGGGTTTCTCGCCCTCGGCGGCGCGTTCGCCAGCGTGATGACCGGCAACATGGTCCTGCTCGGGCTCTCGGCGGGCCGGGGCGAGGCCGACCTGGCCCTGACGTCGGGCTGCGCCATCGTCAGCTTCATCGTCGGTGTCCTCGCGGGCGCCCGCGTCGTCGGCTCGGCGCAGCCCGACGACCCGGTCTGGCCACGACGGGTCACCTGGGCGCTGGTCCTGGAGCTGTCGGTGTTCGTGGTGTTCGCCGTCGTCTGGGAGGTCACGCTGCACGCCCCCGACGCGCGTGTGCACCTGGCGCTGCTGATGCTGTCCGCGGTCGCGTTGGGAGTGCAGAGCAGCGCCATCCAACGCTTCGGCGTCTCCGGCCTGTCCTCCACATATCTGACCGGCACGCTCACCAGCCTGATCGCCGGGGTGGCCGCCCGCAGCCCGTGGGCCAGCCTGCGGCCCAGGGCGCAGGTGCTGCTGGCCCTGATGGTCGGCGCGGCGGTCGGCGCCCTGGTCGCCCTGCACCTGCCGGTCGTCGCCCCGGCCCTGCCGCTGGTGCCGCTGGTGCTCGTCATCGTCGTGTCCGCGCGGATGCGGGGCTGAGCGGGGTGGTGGCCCGCCGGTGTCGGTGGGGCCAACGCGGGATGGCGGAGACCCGCCATGTCCGTGCTCCGCCAGTGATCTTGCGGGTCAACCGGATGCCCGTCGCCCGAGAATCGGCGACGGCGGTGTCGGCCCTCCCGGGCGACCGCCCGAGGGAGGGACGTCCGTCATGCTCAGACCCAGACCGCTGACACGTCGAGCCATGGGCGCCGTCGGCGCGGCGCTGGCCATCGTGCTCGCACTGCCGACCGGCGCCGCCGTGGCCGCGCCCGCACCGGGCAACGGCGCTGCCGACCCACTGCGCAAGGTGGACCCGCTGGTGCTCGGCCCGGCCCGCGCCGGCACCAACGCCAGCTTCTTCGTCGAGCTGACCGACGAGGCCACGCTGGACCAGAACGACCTGGACCGGGTCGCACGGGCCGCCGATGGCCGGGCCGGGCGGGTCGCCCGCACCACCCGGGTCTACCAGACCAAGCTGGCCCACGCCGAGAAGACCCAGCGTGGGCTGCGTGCCCTGCTACGCGAGCGGCACGCCGACTTCACCCCGTACTGGATCGCGAACATCATCGAGGTCACCGGCGACCTGAAACTGGTGACCGAGCTGGCCGGCCGGGCGGACGTCGCGCGGATCACCGCGATCGGTGGGACCGCGCTCGCGGAGCCGGTCCGCACCGCCGGCGCCACCGCCGACGACCCGCAGCTGCCGTGGAACCTCACGGCGCTCGCCGCCGACAAGGTCTGGCGCGAGTACGGCACCCGCGGCGAGGGCATCGTCGTCGGCAGCGTCGACTCCGGTGTGCAGTACGACCATCCGGCCCTGGTCCGCCAGTACCGTGGCAACGACGGTGACGGCACCTTCACGCACGACTACAACTGGTACGACCCGACCGGGATCTGCCTGCCGTCGACGCCCTGCGACAACTTCGGGCACGGCACCCACACGGTCGGCACGATGGTCGGCGACGACGGCGACGGGCGGATCACCGGTGTGGCCCCGGGCGCCAGCTGGATCGCGGCCAAGGGGTGCGAGGCCAACTACTGCAGCAACAGCGCGTTGCTCGCCGCCGGTCAGTGGATGCTCGCACCGACCGACCACAACGGCGAGAACCCCCGCCCCGACCTGGCCCCGGACATCATCAACAACTCCTGGGGCGGGCACGACGGTGACCCCACCTTCTACGACACCATCATCGACTCCTGGGTCGCCGCCGGCATCTTCCCGGTCTTCGCGGTCGGCAACGAGGCCAAGGAGCTGCCCGAGCCGTGCGGCTCGGCGGGGCACCCGGCCACCAACCCCCTCGCGTACGCCGTCGGCGCGACCGACTCCACCGGTGTGATCGCTGACTTCTCCAGCCGTGGGCCGGGCCGCGAGGCCGCGGTACGGCCGGACATCACCGCTCCCGGGGTGGGCATCCTCTCGTCAGTGCCGGGCAGCGACTGGGGCATGAGCGACGGCACCTCCATGGCCGCTCCGCACGTCGCCGGCGCGGTCGCCCTGGCGTGGTCGGCGGTGCCGAACCTGCGCCGCGACCTGGCGACCACCCGGGAACTGCTGGACCGCACCGCGCACGACGTCAACGACCTTCAGTGCGGTGGCACCCCGGCCGACAACAACGTCTACGGCGAGGGCCGGCTCGACGCGTACGACCTGGTGACCCAGGCCTCGACGGCGCAGCTCGGCGGCGTCGTGGTGCACGCGAACCTGAACGGCACCGCGCTCTCCGGTGCGAAGATCACCCTGACCTCCGCGCTGGTCACCCGCACCGCCCGCACCGACGCGCGCGGCACCGTCCAACTGGGTCGGGTCCCGGCCGGGGAGTACACCCTGACCGCGTCGTTCTTCGCGCGGCGGACCGTACGGCAGAGCATCACCGTGTCGACCAGCGGCACCACCAACCTGACGGTGGACCTGTCCGAACCCGCGCCGTGGCAGGCGATCCAGGGCCGGGTCACCGACCCGGCGGGCAAGCCGGTCGTGGGCGCCCGGTTGGCGCTCGCCGGGGAGACGTTCCCGGCGTTCGTCACCGACGCCGACGGTCACTACACCGGGATGCTGCCCGAGGCCGACTACGACCTGCTGGTCGAGTACGGCCGGTGGCTGGCACCGAAGACTGTCGCGCTGAGCGTCGACGGGCCGCAGACGGTGGACGTGACGCTCGCCGCGAAGGCCGACCGGCACGGCTACCAGGCGGGGACGGCCACCGCGCAGTGGGTCGACGGCGGCAGCGTGCTCGCCCTCACCGGTGACACCGCGAGCCGGGCCGTCGACCTGCCGTTCCCGATGACCCTCTACGGCAGCACCTACCGTCGCCTCACCGTGCACACCGACGGTTACCTGACCCTCGGCGCCGACACGAGCACCTCGGTCGGCGACAACGGTCCGCTGCCCGCCCTCGCGGTCTCGGCGCCGGCCGTCTACGCGTTCTGGGACGACCTGATCCTGGACCACGCCTCGACGGTGCGCACCAGGGTGTTCGGCACCGGCACGGCCCGACAGTTCGTGGTCACCTGGAACCGGGCCGCGCTCAAGAGCGCGCCGAAGAACCGGATCGACGTGCAGGTACGCCTCGGCGAGGACGGCACCGTCACCATCCAGTACCGCAAGCTCGCCACCACCGCGGCGGGGGCCGGCGGCTCGGCGACCGTCGGCATCGAGGACGCCACCGGCCGCGACGCGTTGACCTACTCGCGCGACGAGCAGGCGCTCGACGCGGGCGACGCGGTCACCTTCCGGGTGGCCGGTCGGGGTCTGCTGCGGGGCACGGTGCGTGACGCGAACGACCGTCAGCCGCTGGCCGGCGCGACGGTACGGGTCGAGTCCGCCGACGCCCCGCAGCCGGTCACCGCCACCACCGACGCGGACGGCTTCTACCAGCTGGAGGCGCCGGCCGGGCCGGTCACGGTCACCGCGCTGCAACCGGGCTACGACCTGCCCGGGAGCGCCGTCGACGTGGTCGAGTCGACGGTCGTCACGCACGACCTGGCGCTGCGTACGCCGCTGCTGCTGGCCAACAAGAGCGCGATCTCGGTGACCGCCCGCGCCGGGGCGACCCGGACCGCGACGGTGACCCTCACCAACCGGGGTGACCTGCCGGCCACCTGGCTGGCCCGGGAGATCAACTCGCCCACCCCGCCGACCGGCATCCCCGGCCGGCAGCTCAGCTCGTTCCCGCTCAAGGAGCTCTACAACGCCTACGGCGTCGGCTACCGCAACGGCGAGTTGATCGTCTCCAACTCGTACCTGTTCGGGCAGATGCAACGCTTCAGCACCGACGGCCGGTCACTGGCCAAGGGTGTGCTGCCGATCGACGGCTGGCCCTCGGACATGGCGTACGTGGCGAGCCGGGACCTGATGTGCGCGCCGAAGATGTCGTTCATCGGGGACCTGCCGATCGTGTGCTTCGACCCGGACACCCTGCAGGTGAAGGAGACCATCACCGGGCCGTGGGCCGGCAAGCTCTACTACGGGCTGGCCTACCGCGCCTCGGACGACACCTTCTACCTCAGCGGCGACAACCGCATCCGGCACCTCGCCGGGATGTCGCACCCGCAGCCCGGCTCCGTGCTGGGGGAGTGCACCCCGCCCATCCCGTGGATGACCGGCCTGGCCCTCAACGAGGAACACAACGTGTTGTGGGGCATCAACCAGGACTCCAAGGAGTCGATCTGGGCGCTCGACCCGGCCACCTGCCAGCCGCTGGCCTCGGTGCCCGACCCGGACCCGAACCCGCTCAGCGGGGCCGGGCTGGACCTGGACGAGCAGGGCAACCTGTGGGTGCTCGCTAACGCGGTCGGCCGGCCGTACGGCGCCAAGGTCTATCACGTCGACGGTTCGCTGCCGGCGTACAGCGACGTGCCGTGGCTGTCCGCCGCCACCACCGGCGAGGTGCCGGCCGGGGCCAAGGGCACGCTGACCGTCACCGTGGACACCACCGGCCTGGCACCGGGCACGTACGTCGCCACGCTGCTGGTCACCAACAACGGCGCGAAGGGCGCGTCCACCCCGGTCACCGTGTCGGTGACGGTCACGAAGTGAGCACCGGGGCCTGCCGTCACCTCCAGTGTCGGCAGGCCCCCCACCGCCGGGCTCAGAGCCAGTCGTGGCGGGCGATGAACCAGCCGAGCTGCATCCGGGTGGCGCTCCCGGTCGCGTCCATCAACTGCCGCAACCGCCGCTGCACCGTCCGCAGCGAGATGCCCAACTGGGAGGCGACCGCCTTGTCCGGCAGCCCGGTCATCAGCAGCGACAGGATCTGCCGGTCGACGAGGGTGGGCGTGCTCTGCCGCTCGACGTCGTCGACCACCTCGCTGGCCGGGGCGAGCCGCAGCGGCGTGGCCCGGTCCCACACCTCGCTGAACAGCGCCACGAGCACCTCCACCCAGGTGGCACCCCGGACCACCAGTGCCCACGGTTCGGTGCTGTCGGCGCGGGCGGGGAAGGAGATCAGGGCGACCCGGCGGTCGGCGACGGCGAGCTTGCCGGGCACGTTCGCGGCGACCCGTGCCTGTTCACCGGCGGCGACGAACCGGCCGATGTGGGCGGCCGCACCCGGCCGTTCCAACCCCCGCCGGTCGTACACCACCCGGAAGGCGACGCCCCGGCCGAGCATCTCGATCTCGGTCGGGTTGTCCTGCAGCACCGCCGCGTACGGCGGGCGGTCGAAGCCGAGCACCTCCTCCTGCGCCCCGCGCAGGAACTGGTCGAACGCCTGCATGATCGCGGGAACGCCGACCACCAACTGGACGTCCTGGTCCATCGGGTCCGCCGGGCGTTGCTGCCGCAGCCAGTCCCACAGGCCGACCCGCGCCTCCTGAAGCTCGCGCATCCGCTGGTTCAGCAGCGACTCGATGGCCAGGTCGGGTGGGGCGGCACCGGCGCGGCCGGCGACCACGCGGACCAGCCCGGCCCGGGTGAGGGCGTCGAGCGCGTGTTCCAGCTCGGCGACCGTGGCCGCGACCCGTGGTGCCAGTTCGGTAGCGGTCCCGGCACTGCCCCGGACCAGCTCCAGGTAGACCTTCTCCTCCAGCTCGCTCAGACCGAATGCGCCCAGCAACAGACCACCACACCCGCCTCGGGCGGCCCGCCGTTCGTGCGGCTCCGCTCCAAGTGATCTTGGAGCGCTCCCAGCGGCACGTCAAGAGGTGCGAGCGGACCGCTTCCGCGCGTCAGACGCCGCGAGCGAACAGCGCCAGACGGACCCGGTTGGGGCTGTCGGTCTTGGCCATCAGGCTGGTGATGTGGGTCTTGACCGTGGTGACGCCGATGTGGAGCCGGTCGGCGATCTCGGTGTTGGACAGGCCCTCGGCGACCAGGTCGAGCACGTCGCGTTCCCGGGCGGTCAGACCCGGCAGGGCCGGTGGGGAGTCCGGGCGGGCGTGCACCGCGCGGTGGACGAGGCGACGCAGCACCTCCGGGCTGAACGGGCTGTCACCGACGGCGGCCCGGCGGATGCCGTCCAGCAGCTCGGTCGGGGGCGCGTCCTTGAGCAGGAAACCGCACGCCCCGGCGGTCAACGCGGGGTACAGGTGATCGTCGTCGCCGAACGTGGTCAGCACCAGGATGCGGGTGGTGGGACGGTCGGCGAGGATCCGGCTGGTCGCGGTGATCCCGTCGACACCGGGCATCCGCAGGTCCATCACGACGACGTCGGGAACGAGCCGCCCGGCCAGCGCAATCGCCTCGCGGCCGTTGTCGGCCTCCCCGACGACCTCGATGTCGGGTTGCGCGTCGCAGAGCATCCGCAGCCCGGCCCGGATGAGGTGCTGATCGTCGACCAGCAGCAGCCGGATCACGCCGGCTCCGGCGCGGGGGAGCCGGCGGACGCCGCGCGGTCGCGGGGCAGCAACCGGGTCGACGGCTCGCTGGCGGTGGCCGGCAGCACGGTACGCACCCGCCACCCCGTCTCGGTCGGGCCGGCCTCCAGTCGGCCGCCGAGGACCTCGACCCGCTCGCGCATTCCGGTGATGCCGTGCCCGCCGCCGGCCGGCACGCCCACCGGCACCCCACCACGGCCGGTGTCGCTGACCTCCCAGTGCACCGCGCCGTCGCGGACGGCGACCACGAGGTGCGCGAGCGCGGACGTCCCCGCGTGTTTGGCCACGTTGGTCAGCGCCTCCTGGGTCAGTCGCAGCACCGCCATGCCGCGCACCGCGTCGAGGGAACCGATCGCCGGGTCGAGGTCGGCCTCCACCGTGATACCGGCCTGGCGGGCCCGGTCGATGGACGCGCCGATCGCCGCCGGCAGCGCGGCGGGCTCGATCGCGGTCAACGCCGCGTCGCCGCGTACCCCGTCGGGGTTGCGCAGCACCGCGACCAGCCGGCGCAGCTCCGCGAGGGCCGCGGTGCCGGTGCCGTGCACGTCGTCGAAGACCTCGCCCACCCTGGGGTCCAGGTCGGTGAGCACGTGCCGGGCCACGCCGACCCGCAGGACCATCGACGCCACGTGGTGCGCGACGACGTCGTGCAGTTCGCGGGCGATGGCGCTGCGTTCGTCGGCGCGGGCCGCGCGGCTCTCCGACTCGTGCTGGCGTTGCTCTGCCAGGGCCCGCTCCACGGCCTGCCGGCTCAGCTCCCGGTTGGCGCGGATGACGAGGCCGAGCAGCACCGGCACGCCGACCTCCACGGCGAGCCCGACGACCCCGGAGGCGAACCGGCGTGGCGGGTCGCCGATCGAGTCGGTCAGGTCGACCACCACCAGCAGGGCGGTGGCCAGCCAGATGGCCCGGGGGCCGCGCGCCCGCATGGTCATCTCGAGCAACGCCCAACTGGCGCCGACCTGGTTGATGGTGAAGTCGTCGATCAGGCTGATGGCGACCGCCAGCAGGGCGGCCTGCGCCACCAGGTTCACCACCGGTCGACGGTGCGCCGCCAGCGCCATCGCGAACGCCGGCACCGCGAGGACCCACTGTGCCGTCGTGGGCGTGCTGGTGGAGTGCGGGACGACGAGCAGGTAGCACAACCCGGTGAGGTCGAGCAGCACCATCCGCACGAGTGTGTCCCGCAGGTCGAACAGTCGCCCCAGCCAGCTCACGACGGTCAGCCTAGGCGCTGCGGGCCGGTGGCGGCGGTCGCCGGCCGCCGCCACCGGGCCCGGACCGCGAGGTAGGCGGCCAGGCCGAGCGGTCCGAACAGGATGGTCAGCAGCAGCACCGGAGCCATCACCAGCGCCGGCACCCCCCGTTCCCTGCTGTCCAACCACGCCCACCGCCCGACGAACAGATCGAACGCGATCATGTGCGCCCAGCCCGCCGCCGCCCCCTCGGAGGTGCCGAGCAGGTCGCGCACCCCGGCCAGGGTCGGCGACGCCACGGCCGGTAGCACCTCGCCGAACGCCGGGAGGACCAGCAGCGCGTAGATCACCACGACCGGCAGCACGATCAGCGGCGAGGCGATGATCCGGGCGGTCCACGACCAGCGGGGCAGCAGGATCATCAGCGCCCAGAACGGCGCGGCCACCGCGAAGGTCAGGGCGAACAGCGTCGCGGTCATGCGGCCAGCGCCACATCCGGGCGGCGGCGGGCCAGCACCAGGCCGGCCGCGGTCGCCGTCGCGAGCACCAGCGCCGCGACCGCGACGAGCGTGGCGGCGTCCGGGCGCAGCAGCGGCTGTCCGCGCAGGGCCTGCCAGGTCAACAACACAGTGAGTACGCCGTACGCGCCGCCCGCGACGGCGAGCAGCCGGGCGCGGGTGCGCTCGTCCAACCGCGTCGCGAACCGGCTCAGCAGGATCGCCAGGATCGGTAACGCCTGCAGGGCGTGCAGCCCCACGAAGTGCCCGATCCGCAGGTCACCGCCGGTGGTGCTCCAGCCCACCACCGGCAACCCCGGCCCGCCGTCGATGACGCCCACGCTGTGCGCCCCGGAGATCCCGTCGATGCCCGGCTCCTGCATGGGCAGCACCATAGGTATCGCCGCGAGCATGCCCAGCAGCGACAGGCCGAGTCCCCACCCGACGGCCGTCAGAGCCGCCCGGTCCGGGATCCGCCGGATCAGCACCACGACGCCGACCAGGAGGTGCGCGAGGAAAAGCACCATGATCGCCGCACCCATCACCGAGAACAGCGCGCTGTTCAGCGCGGAGGTGCCGTTGAAGTGGCTGGTCTGCCCGCGTACCACCTGGCCGACGATCACCAGCATCTCGATCACCGCCATCGCGACGATGACGGTGACGGCCCACTCGGCGGCCCGGCTGCGGCGCGGCAGCAGGGAGAGCATCCAGGCGAGCGTCGCGCCGTACAGCACGAAGGACACCGCGAACTTGAACGGCTTGAGCCAGATCGGCGCTCCGGTGAGGACGCGCGGGTCGGCGAGGATGCCGACCGCCGCGACGACGGCGAGCACCGCCATCGCGGAGACGAAGACCATCATTGGGCGATTCCAGTGCGTCGCCCGGCGCAGCAGGGTTGTCATGCCTGTAGATGTTCGTTGTCGCGCCCGCCGGTCGCGTCCGACCCCGAGCCCTGGTCGCGGCCGGTGGTCGGAGCCGGTCTCCTCCCCGGGTAGGAGACGAAAACCGTCGAAGCCGCCCGACGGTGCTGGCACAATGGCCGGCCTGCCGACCGGACGGGGAGCGACCATGACCACCACTGCGGACAGTGTCCAACCGAACGAGACCGCCGTGCCGCTGCCGCACTCCGCGGACCCGGAGCAGACCCTGGCGTTCTGGCGGGCGCTCGGGTTCGAGGTGACCTACGAGCAGACCAGGCCGTACGTGTACCTGGCGTTTCGGTGGAGCGGCTTCGACCTGCACTACGGGCCGGCGCCGAAGGATCTCGACCCGGCGAGGGAGCACTCCGGGGGCTGTCTGGTGCTGGTGGACGCGGTCGCCGCGTACCACGCGGTGTTCACCGAGGCGATGCGCCGCAGCTACGGCAAGGTGCTGGTCAAGGGCCTGCCGCGGATGACCCGCTACCGGGCTGGGGCGTCGCGGTTCAGCATCATCGACCCGTCGGGCAACACCATCACCTTCATCCAGCGGGATGAGCCGAAGGACGTGGAGTACGGCGGTTCGAAGGAGCTTGCGGGGTTGGCCCGGGTGCTCGACAACGCACGGATCCTGCGCGAGTTCAAGCTGGACGACCGGGCGGCCTACCGGGCGCTCGACTCGGGGATGCGCCGCCGCGCGGAGGACGCGCCGTTGGTCGAGCAGGCGATGGCGCTGGCCGCCCTGATCGAACTGGCGACCGTGTTGGACAAGGACGACCGGGTGCCGGAGTGGGGCGAGCGCCTCCGCGCGCTGCCCCTGCCTGCGGAGCAGCGGACGCAGGTGGAGCAGTTCGTCGCCGACCCGACCGTCCTCGAACCGTGGTGGGGTCCCGACGCGCCCTGACCCGCAACGCGCACCGCATCGGGCAAGATCCACACACCTTCAGGGATGTAGGTGCCTCGGCGGCGAGTGAGGCAGCACTTTCCCTGTTCCTGCGCGGATCTTGGCCCCGTGTCGGTCCTTATGAGGCCAACCGCTCGACCGTGTCGCGACCTGAGCCTGGCAGCCCGGCCCCCTCGTCGGTGTGGTTGATCTCCGACCACACCGCGTCCAGGGAGAGGCCGAGGACGTCGGCGATCGCGGCGATGGTCGGGAAGGCGGGGGTGGCTATGCGACCGGACTCGATCTTCCGGAGCGTCTCCGGTGAGACCCCCGCGTCCAGTGCGGTGAGGAGCATCGAGCGCTCCCCCCGGGCCCGGCGCAGGAGGGCGCCGAGGCGCTGACCGCGCTCGACCTCGGCGGGCGTGAGTGGCAACCTGACCATGGCCGTATTCTAGTACCGGGATAATATGGCCGGGATACTTATTGGTTTGAGGAAGGCCCCGCATGATCGAGATCCTGAGCCCCGCCGACGTGCTGCGCGCGAAGGAGACCGGCGCGCTGGTCGCCGGCATCCTGCAGACCCTGAAGAGCCGCTGCGTGGTCGGCACCAACCTGCTGGACATCGACCGGTGGTCCCAGGCCATGATCACCGAAGCCGGGGCGCAGTCCTGCTACGTCGACTACGAGCCGTCCTTCGGGCGCGGCCCGTTCGGCCACTACATCTGCACGTCGGTCAACGACGCCGTGTTGCACGGGCTGCCGCACGACTACGCGCTCGCCGACGGCGACCTGCTCTCGCTCGACCTCGCCGTCTCACTGGGGGGAGTTGTCACGGATTCGGCCATCAGCTTCATCGTCGGCGATGTCCAACCCCCGGAGAGCGTCGCGCTGATCGACGCGACCGAGCGCGCGTTGCAAGCCGGGATCGCCGCCGCCGGCCCCGGCGTACGCATCGGTGACATCTCGCACGCCATCGGCTCGGTCCTCGGCGGGGCGGGATACTCGATCAACACCGAGTTCGGCGGCCACGGCGTCGGGTCGACGATGCACCAGGACCCCCACATCTCCAACACCGGGCGCCCCGGGCGCGGATACCGGCTGCGCCCGGGGCTGTTGCTGGCGCTGGAGCCGTGGGTCATGGCCGACACCGCCACGCTCGTCACCGACCCCGACGGCTGGACCCTGCGCAGCGTGACCGGCTGCCGGACCGCGCACAGCGAGCACACCATCGCCATCACCGACGACGGCGTCGAGGTGCTCACCCTGCCGAGGTCCTGACCCCGACGTCAGTGACCACCGGCCCGGCGGATCGCGGCGGCCATCTCCGACGAGTCGTGGTCGGCCTCCACCCCCTCGACGAGGATCAGCTCGCCCGCGAGGTGCCTCGTCCGCAAGGGCTTGATCTCCTGGTACGCGCTGGACTGGTACCAGGAGCGTGCCCGGGTCAGGTCCGGAAACTCGACGACGACCAGATCGCCCGACCAGTCGCCCTCCAGCACCTCGACGGGCCCACCATGGACGATGAACCGGCCGTCGAAGGGCAGGAGGGTGGCCTGGATGCGCTCCAGGTATTCCAGCACCTCGGCATGCATGGGTGCCTTACGCAGATGAGCAAGCGCGTACGCGGTCATGACTCTCCGTTCGTTGCGGTCGGGTGGTCGCCCGTATTTCAGGAAAATGATCGCGAACGCCGGTACGCGCTGTCGATTACGTCGCAGGTAAAGCGGCGCACACAGGTGAGGTCACTAGGGTCGGGGTGTGACGACAGGGGCCAGACCGGGGCGACCGCCGGGGGACCTCCTGCGCGAGTGGCGTCGAACTCGTGGAATGAGTCAGCTCGACCTGTCGATCGAGGCGGGGGTGTCGGCCCGGCATCTGAGCTTCGTGGAGACCGGGCGGTCCCGGCCGAGCCCCGACCTGATCCTGCGGCTGGCGGAGCAGCTCGACATTCCGCTGGCTGAGCGCAACACCATGCTGCTCGCCGCCGGATACGCCCCCGCCTACCCCAGCCACCAGTTGACCGACCCGGAACTGGCTCCGCTGCGGGCAGCCGTACGGCAGATCCTCGACGGACACGGCCCGTACCCCGCGGTGCTCGTCGACCGACAGTGGCACCTCGTCGAGGCCAACCCCGCCGTCGCGCTGTTCACCGCCGGCGCCGACCCCCGCCTCCTGGTCCCACCGGTCAACGTCCTGCGGCTCACCCTGCATCCCGGCGGTATGGCCCCGCGCATCGTCAACCTCTCCCAGTGGCGGGGCCACCTTCTCGGACGGTTGCGCCAGCAGGTCCTGGCAACCGACGACGCGGCCCTGTCCGCTCTGCTCCAGGAGCTTCGTGGCTATCCCGACGGTGACGATGTCGCGGCACCGGAGGGCGACACCCTGTCGCGTGTCGTCATCCCCCTTCGCTACCGCCACGGCGACCGGGAACTGACCTTCGTCAGCACGACCACCCTCTTCGGCACCCCGCTGGATGTCACCGTCTCCGGGCTGGCCGTCGAGGCGTTCTTCCCGGCCGACCCGGTCACCACCGCCACGCTCCACGCCCTCGGCTCGTCCGCGACCGGCGTGACCTGACCTGAACACCCGTCGTCGGGTCCGGGGCGTCGTCGGCTGCGCCGGGCTGCACCCACTGGCGACGACTGATCCGCATCCGACGGGGCACGTCCCTCCGTATACATGGTGAGGCTCGTTCAGAATGAACCGATCGGTCATGTTTTCCGTGATGACGGTCAGGGTCACCCACCAGAGTCACGGAGGCGCGATGTCAACGGTTCGAACGGGTCCGGTCATCGGGCTGCTCGCGCAGATCGGCGTGCTGGCGGTGCTCGCGCAGACGGTCGGCCTCGGCCCGGCCGGGTGGGCGGCCGGGCTGGTCTACGGCGTGGTCCTGTGCGCCCTGCTCAGCCGGGGGATGACCCGCGCGGGCGCTTGCGATCTGAGCCCGGCCGATCGGGTGACCCTGAGCCGGGCGATCCTCGTCGGCGGCGTGACGGCCCTGGCCGCGGACTCGTTCACCCGACCGGCGCCGGTCGCGGTGATGGTCGTCCTCACCAGCGTGGCGCTGGCCCTCGACGCGGTGGACGGGTACACGGCCCGCCGCACCGGGACGTCCAGCGAACTCGGCGCGCGCTTCGACATGGAGATCGACTCCTTCCTCGTCCTGGTGCTCTGCCTGTACGTGGCCCCCTCGACGGGTGCCTGGGTGCTCGCGATCGGCGCGATGCGGTACGTCTTCGTCGCCGCGAGCTGGGTGCTGGGCTGGATGCGCGGCTCGTTGCCGCCGCGCTACTGGCGCAAGGTCGTCGCCGCGGTCCAGGGCGTGGTGCTGACGGTGGCGATGGGTGACGCGCTGCCCGGTCCGCTGACGACAGTCGTGCTGGTGGCGTCACTGGCGCTGCTGGTCGAGTCGTTCGGGCGGGACGTCGGGTGGCTGTGGACGACCCGTCACCTCCGCCGCGCCGTCGCCCACGACGCCCCGGTCGATCAACTGGCGTCGGGCGTTGCACACGGGTCGGACTCGATGGCCCACGCGGGCGGCCAGCCGAGCCACAGCGCCCCGAGCGTGGGCGCGGGGCTGACCGGCCTGGGCCACGGCAGGACGGATGGGCTGCCCTGGCCGGAACACCGGCCGGTCGCCGTGGCCCGACGCGGGATCGCCCGCGTCTGAGCCGCCCGGATGCCGCACCCAACGAAGATCATGGAAGGATGCCCGGGTTGTCGCTCTTGACGCGCGTACGTCAGCTGCCGAGCCAGGGACGGAGGGCGATGAGGGGCGAACTGCCGGACCCCGCCGCCACCGACGGCACCGCACCCGACGGTCGGCCGCGCCGCTCCATCGTGGGCCGACTGGTCACCCTGCTGGCCGTGCTGCTGGTGCTGCTCGTGCTCACCCTGCCGTACGACTTCGGCCGGTTCAGCCCCGGTGCGTTCGTGCGGATCCCCCTGGAGGCGCTGCTCGCCGTCGCCCTCCTGCTCGCCCTGCCGGCGCGCGGAAGCCGGATCGTCGCCACCCTCGCCGGGCTGGCCCTCGGCCTGCTCGGTCTGCTCAAGCTGCTCGACCTGGGGTTCACCGCCTCGCTCAGCCGGGCCTTCGACCCGGTGCTCGACTGGGCGCTGCTCGACGAGGGGTTCGCGTTCCTCAGCGAGTCGTACGGCCGGCCCGCCGCCATCGCCGTGGCGGTCGCCCTGGCGGTGGTGGCGGTGGGCCTGCCCACGGCGGTCACGCTGTCGATGCGGCGGCTGGGCGGGCTGGTGATCCGGCACCGCGCCGGGACCACCCGGACCGTGGCGGCGCTGGTGGTCGTCTGGGTGGTCTGCGCCGCGTTCAACGTGCGGGTCGTCGACGGCGTGACGGTTGCCGACACGTCCGCGACCACACTCACCAACGGCCACGGCTTCCAGGTGCGCCTGCGACTCGACGACCGGGAGAAGTTCGCCGCGCTGCTGCAGGACGACCGGTTCGCGCAGACCCCCGGCGACCAACTCCTCACCGCGCTGCGCGGCAAGAACGTGGTCATCTCCTTCGTGGAGAGCTACGGCCGCGACGCCGTCGAGGACCCGGAGTTCGCCCCGCAGGTCGGTGCGGTCCTCGACGACGGGACCAACCGGCTGAACGCGGCGGGGTTCGCCGCGCAGAGCGGCTTCCTCACCTCGCCGACGTTCGGCGGCGGCAGCTGGCTCGCGCACGACACGCTGCTCTCCGGCCTGTGGGTCGACAACGACCAGCGGCACCGTACCCTGCTGGCGAGTGACCGGATGACCCTCAACGGCGCCTTCCGCCGGGCCGACTGGCAGACCGTGGGCGTGATGCCCGCCGTCAGCAGGGCGTGGCCGGAGGGCTCCTTCTTCGGCTACGAGCGGTTCTACGACGCCAGAGCCCTCGGGTACCGCGGCCCGAAGTTCAGCTTCGGGACGATGCCCGACCAGTACACCCTCGCCAGTTGGCGGCGGCTGGAGCAGGCGAAGCGCGACGGCGGGCCGACGATGACGGAACTCGCGCTGGTGTCGAGTCACGCGCCCTGGACGCCCGTCCCGGACCTGGTCGACTGGGCCGCCATCGGCAACGGGACGATCTTCAAGGGGACCGCCAAGGAGTCCGACGACAAACGACGCAACACCGAGCAGATCCGCGCCGACTACCGGCACTCCATCGAGTACACGTTGAGCGCACTGATCTCCTACGTGCAGACCTACGGCGACGATGACCTGGTGTTCATCTTCCTCGGCGACCACCAGCCCGCCGCCGTGGTCACCGGCGACAACGCCAGCCGCGACGTCCCGATCAGCATCATCACCCGGGACCGGGCCGTACTGGACCGGATCTCCGGGTGGGGCTGGCAGGACGGGCTCAAGCCCGGTCCGCAGGCGCCGGTCTGGCGGATGGACACCTTCCGGGACCGTTTCCTGACCGCCTTCGGGCCGTAGGCCCCGCCAACCCCACGGACTGGACTCACACAGATGACGGCTGGCACCGACACCAGGATCGCCGCGCTCAGAACCGACCCCGCGATGTCCCACCTGCACCGATCGCTGGATGTCTACTACGGCGACGCCGAGCGCGACGCACGGATGGACGCCTTCTACTCCCGGTTCGTCGCCGAGGGCGATCTCGTCTTCGACGTCGGCTCGCACGTGGGCGACCACATCGCCAGCTTCCGTCGCCTCGGGGCGCGGGTGGTCGCCGTGGAGCCGCAGCCGCTGTGCCTCCGCGCCCTGCGGGCCATCTACGCCGACGACGACCAGGTGACGCTCGTCGAAGCGGTCTGCGGCGCGGCCCCCGGCAGCACCCGCTTCCACGTCAACTCCGCCAATCCCACAGTGTCCACCGCCTCCCCCGACTTCGTGCGGGCGGCGGAGGGCGCGGGCGGGTGGGAGGGCGAGGTGTGGGACGCCGACATCGAGGTCCCGGTGGTCACCGTCGACGCGCTCGTCGCCGAGTACGGCGAGCCGACGTTCGCGAAGATCGACGTGGAGGGTTTCGAGGACGAGGTGCTGGCCGGGCTGACCCGCCCGCTGCCCGCGCTCTCGTTCGAGTTCACCACGATCGCGCGACCGGTCGCCTCCCGGTGTCTCGACCGGCTGACCGCGCTCGGCTTCGACGGCTTCGACGTGGCGCTGGGCGACGACAAGTCGATGACGTTCCAACGCTGGGTCTCCGCGACCGACATGACCACCCACCTCGC
This sequence comes from Micromonospora sp. DH14, assembly GCF_029809455.1. Classification (NCBI taxonomy): domain Bacteria; kingdom Bacillati; phylum Actinomycetota; class Actinomycetes; order Micromonosporales; family Micromonosporaceae; genus Micromonospora; species Micromonospora sp. DH14. Next base: position 220,688 of record NZ_JARVKT010000006.1, read on the forward strand.
CGCGCTGCCGCATGACGCGAACTCCGGCGACGTGTACTGCGTGTCCCGTGGCCGGTTGGCGAATCGGATCGCATAGCCTGCGCGGATGCACCTCGATGATCTTCCGCTCGCCGAGTTCGCGTTTCCCGGGCCCCTGCGGGACAAACTGGTGGGCGCGATCCTGTCCGGGGCGAAGAGGTCGACGACCGGCCTGCTGATCGGCTACCAGCGCGCCAACGAGCCGCTGCCCACGGTGGGCGAACTGTCCGCCGTGGTGGACTCCGCCGGTCGGCGGGTCGCGGCCATCGAGCTGACCGACGTACGGGTGATCCGGCTCGCCGACGTCGACCTGCCACACGCCCTTGCCGAGGGGGAGGGCGACGAGTCGGTGGCCCAGTGGCGGGCGGGACACGAGACGTTCTGGCACAGCGCCGCCGTACGCGCCGAACTGGGCGACCCCGACTTCACAGTCGACGACGACACCCTGGTGGTGACCGAACGCTTCCGGCTGGTGCACGTCGTCTGAGCGATCGGAGCCGCCGCGCACCGGTCCGCGACGGGCCACACGGTCGTGCAAGGTCACCTATGCTCGGCGCGTGATCCCCCCGGCACTCGAGATCCGTGGCCTGGTCAAGACCTTCGCGGCGCATCGCGCGGTGGACGGCGTCGATCTGACCGTCCACCCCGGCACCTTCCACGGCATCGTCGGTCCCAACGGCGCCGGCAAGTCCACCACCATCGGGATGGCCGTCGGCCTGCTCACCCCGGACTCCGGGGAGATCCGGATCCTCGGCCACGACGCGCTGCGCGAGCGCGGTGTGACCCGCGCGCTGACCGGCGTACTCCCCGACGGCCTCGACTTCCCCGAACGCCTCACCGGTGCCGAGCTGCTGCGCTACAGCGCCGGCCTGCGCGGGCTGACCCGGGCCGCGGCCACCGACCGGGCCGCCGAACTGATCGACGTGCTCGGCCTGACCAAGGGCGCCGGCACACCGCTGGCAGACTGTTCCACCGGCACCCGCAAGAAACTCGGCCTCGCCCAGGCGCTGCTGCACGCGCCCCGGCTGCTCGTGCTCGACGAACCGTTCGAGGCGGTCGACCCGGTCTCGGCGGCCACCATCCGCCGGGTGCTGCGCCGGTTCGTGGCCGGCGGCGGCACCTGTGTGCTGTCCACCCACTCGATGCTGCTCGTCGAGCAGATGTGCGACGACGTCACCGTGATCCACCAGGGCCGGGTGGTCGCCGCCGGACCGGTCGCCGAGGTCGCCGCCGGCAGCAGCCTGGAGGACCGGTTCGTCGAGTTGGTCGGCGCCGAAACCTCCGGCGGCGCCGGCCTGGACTGGCTGACCGGGGCACGATGAGCGCGCAACCCTCCGTCGCCCCGCTGGCCGACACCCTCGGGGCGATCGCGGTGCCGGCCCGGATGCGCACGACGATGCTGCGTCGCTCGCTGCGCGAGCACCCCGGGCCCACCGTGGCCGCCCTGGTCGGTCTGCTCGCCGCCGCCTGGCTGATCCGGTACGCGCTGCGCGGCGACCAGCACACCCTCGGCCTGCTCGCCGGTGCCTGGGTGCTCGGCTGGATCGTCCTGCCGCTGCTGCTCGGCGGCGGGCGCGGCCGGGTCCGACCGGCCCACCTGCGGTTGGAGCCGATCGGCGGGTTCCCGGCCGGGATCGGTCTGCTGGCCGCGTCGGCGATCGGCATCGGTCCGGCCGTCTCGCTGGTGGCGCTCGCCGCGCTGCCGGTGCACGCCGCCCGGTACGGCACCGTCGCGGTCCTCGTCGCCGCCGGCGGTGCGGTGCTGCTCTGGCTGCTCGGGCTGATCGGCTCGGCCATCGCGTTGGAGGTCGTCGGCCACGCCGGCGGTCCGGCCGGGGCGCTGCTCACCGGCGTCTTCACCGGCACGGCGATGGGTGTCGCGGGGTCGCTCTGGGCGGTCTTCCCGTGGGTGTCGGTAGTGCTCGTGGCAGCGCCACAGGAGGTGGTCCGGGCGATGGCGTACGTGCCGAGCGGTTGGCCGATCGCCGCCGTGACCGGGCCAACCGGGCGAGGGGTGGGCATGATGGCGGCCCTGGTGGGAATCGTGGCGCTCTGCGCCACCGCGTACCTCATGCTTGTCCGAAGGGTGATCGCCGCCGGCGTGCCGTTCCGGCCGCGTCGGACCACTGCGGCGTCGCCCGCCGCACCTGACCGCGAGTGGTTGGGATGGGTGCCGGCCGCGACGCGGGCGGTCGTCGGCCGCGAGCTGCGGGCCTGGACGCGGCATCCGCTGCGGTTGCAGTATCTGGCGTTCGCGGTGGTGTACGGGGCGCTGCTCGCCGGACTGCCGCTGCTGTCCGACGTGGATCTGCTGCTGCCGTGGGCCGGGCCGCTCGCCGTGCTCGGCGCGGCGGCGATGTCGGCCGGCCTGGTCGGGCTGGACGGCACCGCGTTGTGGCTGCCGCTCACCACTCCGGGCGGCGAACGAGCCGAGGTCCGGGGACGGGCCCTGGCCTGGCTGGTGCTGGTCACCCCGATCGGGGTGCTGCTCACCGTCGCCGGTGTCCTCGTCGCGCCCGACGTCGACCCGCTGGCCGCGCTCTGCACCCTGCCGGCCCTGCTCGGCGCGGGCGCGTCGGTGCCGGTGTGGGTGTCGCTGCTGCGGGTACGTCCGGTGGCCGACCCCCGGCACCCCACCGCGGCCGACAACCCCACGGACATCGTCAGCGTGCTGGTCGCCACCGGGTCGGGGCTGGTGGCCGCCGCGCCGGTGCTCGCCCTGGTGATCTGGGGCCCGTCGGGAGTGACGCCGCTGTTGCCGCTGGTTGGACTGTTGAGCGGTGCCGCAGCCTGGTGGGGTGGTCTGTGGCTGGCCGACGAACGCCTTGCCCGACGCGGGCTCGACGTGCTCGCCGCGGCCGGCCAGCGCAGTAGGCCCGCGGAGACGGTGCTCCCGCCGACCTGGGACGCGCAGTGGTTCCGGGAGAACAAGTCGACCGCGTGGGCGCTGGGGTTGCTCACCGTGGGGTGGATCCCGGTCATCCCGCAGGGGGTGATGCCGTTGGCGTTCGGGATCGACAGCGGGTGGATCGTGGCCGGTCACCTGAGCGGGGGTGCGCGCACCACCGTGGGGTTGGTAATGATCGGCCTGGGTGTGGCGATGCTGCTCGCGGGCCTGGTGCTGTGGGACCGCCGACCGCAGCCGGGCGTTTCTGCCCACTCTGCTTCCGGGCAAGTGGAGTAGGCGGGGTTCGCCACGTCGATCGTTGGCAGCTCAGCGGGGCACCGCTCGGCGTGTCGAACAGCTCAGCTGCCAACGATCAAGGGAGCGGCACCGTCGACCTCATCCGTGTGTGGCTCCCGTAACTGCCAGAGGCGGAGCTTCCTTCGCAGGCGTCACAGCATCGCCAGAGGGGCCAGGGGTACGCCGTCGACGCCGTCGAGCCTCATCAGCTCACCCACTCCAGATCCTTCTCTGTTCAGGGGCATCTCGAACCGCCACGACTCGTGCGTCATCCGCGGTTGGAGCTGCGTGGACAGGTCGCCCTTGCCCTGGCACCGCTTGCGCAGGCGCTCGTACGCGGCCTCGCGGTCCTCGAACTCGATCGACTTCGCCGTTGGGAGCGCCCGGACGGCCTTCTCCACGGCGGCGCGTTGGTCGTCGGTCGCCGACGACTTGAGCCGGACGATGACGCCGATCCGCGAGGGTCGAGGGTCGACGTCCGCGATCCTGAGCGCCACATCCTCCACGCCGTCGGCCTCGGCCACCACCAGTTCTACCGCCTCGGCGATCGACGCATCGGTGACGGTGGCGTGGAGGAGCTCCGGCATGTACTCCGGCTTGAGGGCCGCCAGCAGGTCGGGCTGGTCCTTCAGCTCCGCCTTCTGGCGTTCGTACGCCTGCTCGCGGGTTTCGAGGGACACCTCCGTGACACTGGGCATCGACCGGAGTTGCTGCTCCACGCTGCCCTTCTGCGCCACCGTCACGTCGTTGTCGAGGAAGACGGTCAACGCCACGTCCCCGGGTTCCTCGGGTTTCGAGGTGCAGGCGGGAAGGGCCAGCAGGACGACGAGTGACAGTAACGGTGCTCTGCGGCGCATGGGCGAAGATCGTAACCATCACTCGCGCGCATCGCCGCCCCTGAACAGCGGACTTCGCCGCCGCTGGGAAGTCGTCAGGATCTCAGTGCCGTGGTTCGGCTTCGTAACCTTGGTCCGACAGACTGCGCGGTATGCGTGACAGTTGGCGCCGGTGGGCGTGGGTCGGGGTGTTCGTCGTCGGGCTGATCCTTTATCTGGCGGTGCTGCGCACCCTGGTCAGCACCAAGAATCCGAACTTCGTACCGGCGTTGATCCTGCTCGGGGCGACGCTGGTGCCGTTGACGTTCCTGACGTTCGCGCAGGCCCGTACCGGGCGGTGGCAGGTGCCGGCGTCGGTCCTGGTGACGTCGGCGTTCTTCGGTGGTGTGATCGGCACGGTGGTCGCTGGAACCCTGGAGTACGACACCCTGCGCGGGCTCGGCACCCTGCCGATGCTGTTCGTGGCGTTGATCGAGGAGTCGGCGAAGCTGATCGTCCCGGTGATCCTGCTGTTCACGGTGGTGGCCCAGCACCGGCGTCGGGTGCCCTCGGACGGGCTGATCATCGGGGTCGCGGCCGGCATGGGTTTCGCCGCGCTGGAGACGATGGGCTACGCCTTCACCGCGCTGCTGAGTTCTCAGGGCAACATCGGCGCGGTGGAGCAGACGTTGTTCATCCGTGGGCTGACCGCGCCGGCCGGGCACACCGCCTGGACCGGGCTCACCGCTGGCGCGTTGTGGGCGTTGTTGGCGAGCCCGAGCGTCGGCCGGATCTTCGGGTTCATCGGCACGTTTCTGGGTGTCGTCGTCCTGCACACCCTCTGGGACACGTTCTCCGGCTCGCTGGTCTTCGTCGTGGTGGCGATCATCAGCATCGGCTGGTTGTTCTGGGCGCTGCGCCGCTACCGCACCTTCGGCGAGCACCCCGTCGGTCAGCTCGCACCGAGCTGACCAGCGCCCCACCCGGTGCCTCGCACGGCCGGCACGAACGGCCGGCACGAACGGCCGGGGGAGGCATGACTGTTGGTGATCCCGCTGCGACCGGACCGGCACCTCATCTACCGTCAGAGTGTTCACATATGGCGGATTGGTCGGGAAGGTGCGGCGATGGGGGTGCGCAGCTGGTTCGCGGGCTGGCCGGTGTACCGCCAGCTCACCGGCACGGACCCGCTGGGTCGGGGCGCCGCTGCGAAGTCGGATGGGTCCCGCGCGCTGACTGCTCGTACCGATACCGCTGACAGTGTGGCGCGGTCGGTGTGCCCGTACTGTGCGGTGGGTTGTGGTCAGCGGGTGTTCGTCAAGGACGGGCAGGTCAGTCAGATCGAGGGTGATCCGGACAGTCCGATCTCGCGGGGTCGGCTCTGCCCGAAGGGTTCGGCGAGCAAGAGCCTGGTGACCAGCCCGTTGCGGCAGACCACCGTGCGCTACCGCCGCCCGTACAGCACGGAGTGGGAGGACCTGGACCTCGACACCGCGATGAACATGATCGCCGATCGGGTCCTGGCCGCCCGGGACGAAACCTGGGAGGACGTCGACGCCGAGGGACGACCGCTCAACCGGACGCTGGGTATCTCCAGTCTGGGCGGGGCGACGCTCGACAACGAGGAGAACTACCTGATCAAGAAGTTGTTCACCGCGATGGGGGCGCTTCAGATCGAGAACCAGGCCCGTATTTGACACTCCTCCACCGTCCCCGGTCTGGGGACCAGCTTCGGTCGTGGCGGCGCCACCCAGTACCAGCAGGACCTGTCGAACTCCGACGTCATCGTCATCCAGGGTTCGAACATGGCCGAGGCGCACCCGGTGGGTTTCCAGTGGGTGATGGAGGCCAAGCGTCGGGGGGCGAAGGTCTTCCACATCGACCCTCGCTTCACCCGTACCAGCGCGCTGGCCGACGCGTACCTGCCGATCCGGGCGGGCACCGACATCGCGTTGCTCGGCGGGGTGATCCGCTACATCCTCGACAACGAACTGGACTTCCGGGAGTACGTGGTCTCCTACACCAACGCCGCGACCATCGTGACCGAGGAGTTCGCCGACACCGAGGACATGCACGGGCTCTTCTCCGGCTTCCAGGAGGAGAACGCCTCGTACGACCAGACCAGTTGGCGCTACGAGGGCCACGGCCAGAACCAGACGACCCGGGACACCGAGACGCAGCGGGAGACCGGGGCCGGGCTGGAACACGAGTCACACGGCGCCCCCGTCGGTGGCGAGACCGAGCGTGACGAGACGTTGCAGCACCCGCGCTGCGTCTACCAGATCCTCAAGCGGCACTTCTCCCGTTACACCCCGGAGATGGTGGAACGGGTCTGCGGCATCCCTCAGGAGAAGTTCCTCGAACTGGCCCAGGCCTGGACGCAGAACTCCGGCCGGGACCGGACCGGCATGCTCGTCTACTCGGTGGGGTGGACGCAGCACAGCGTGGGTGTGCAGTACATCCGCACCGGCGCGATCATCCAACTGTTGCTGGGCAACATGGGCCGCCCCGGTGGCGGGGTGATGGCCCTGCGCGGGCACGCCAGCATCCAGGGCTCCACGGACATCCCGACACTGTTCAACCTGCTGCCCGGTTACCTGCCGATGCCGCACCACGCCGACCACCCCACCCTGACCGAGTGGGTGGACAGCATCGCGCACCCCGGGCAGAAGGGGTTCTGGGGCAATGCCCGCACCTACGGCGTCAACCTGCTCAAGGCGTACTGGGGAGACGCCGCCACCGCCGAGAACGACTTCTGCTACGGCTACATGCCCCGGATGACCGGTGATCACGGCACGTACCAGCAGGTGCTGAACATGATCGACGGGAAGATCAAGGGGTACTTCCTGCTCGGGCAGAACCCGGCCGTCGGGTCCGCGCACGGCCGGGCGCAGCGCCTCGGCATGGCCAACCTCGACTGGTTGGTGGTCCGGGACCTCTTCATGATCGAGAGTGCGACGTTCTGGCAGAACGGCCCCGAGGTGGCCACCGGGGAGATCGTGCCCGAGGAGTGCCGCACCGAGGTGTTCTTCCTGCCCGCGGCGTCGCATGTGGAGAAGGAGGGCACGTTTACCCAGACGCAGCGGTTGTTGCAGTGGCGGGAGAAGGCGGTCGAGCCGCCGGGCGACGCCCGCTCCGAGCTGTGGTTCTTCTACCACCTCGGGCGCACCATCCGGGAACGGCTGGCGGCGTCGACCATGCCGCGCGACCGGGCGCTGCTCGACCTCGCCTGGGACTACCCCACGCACGGTCCGCACGCGGAGCCGAGCGCCGAGGCGGTGCTGCGCGAGATCAACGGGTACGACGTCGCCACCGGCCGGCCGCTGGCGTCGTTCACCGAGATGAAGGACGACGGCTCCACCGTCGGCGGCTGTTGGATCTACACCGGGGTGTACGCCGACGGCGTCAACCAGGCCGCCCGGCGCAAACCCGGCGCGCAGCAGTCACTGGTGGCGCCCGAGTGGGGTTGGGCGTGGCCGGCGAACCGGCGGATCCTCTACAACCGGGCGTCGGCCGACCCGGACGGCAACCCGTGGAGTGAGCGCAAACGTTACGTGTGGTGGGACGCGGACAAGGGCGAGTGGACCGGTTACGACGTGCCGGACTTCGAGAAGACCAAACCGCCGTCCTACCGACCGGAGCACGACGCCGCAGGCGTGGCGGGCATCGCCGGCGACGACCCGTTCATCCTCCAGGGCGACGGCAAGGGCTGGCTGTACGCGCCCACCGGCGTGCTGGACGGGCCGCTGCCCACCCACTACGAGCCGGTGGAGTCGCCGGTGCGTAACCCGCTCTACCGGCAGCAGGCCAACCCGACCCGGAAGGTCTACACGCACCCGATCAACAACTTGAACCCGAGCCCGCCGCAGGAGCACAGCGACGTCTTCCCGTACGTGTTCACTGTCAGCCGGCTCACCGAGCACCACACCGCCGGTGCGATGAGCCGCAATGTGTCGCCGTTGGCCGAGTTGCAGCCCGAGATGTTCGTCGAGGTGTCGCCGGAGCTGGCTGCCCTACGAGGGTTGAGCCACCTGGGCTGGGCCCACCTGGTGACCAGCCGCGCGTCGGTGGAGGCGAAGGTGCTGGTGACCGATCGCGTCACGCCGCTGCGGGTGGACGGCCGGATCATCCACCAGGTCTGGTTGCCGTACCACTTCGGTTTCGAGGGCCTGGTGACCGGCGACTCGGCCAACGACCTGTTCGGCATCACCCTCGACCCGAACGTCCTGATTCAGGAGAGCAAGGTCGGCACGTGCGACGTCCGGCCCGGACGACGCCCCAGAGGACAGGAGCTGTTGGACCTCGTCGTCGACTACCGACGGCGGTCGGGGAACCTCGTGCACCGTTACCCACCGATGGTCACGACCGACGTCGCCGACAGCGCCAGCGACCAGGAGGCCTGACCGATGCCCCACGCCAACGCCCTGTACGGGCCGCTGGACCCCGCACCGGACGCGGGCTATGAGGACGCGCCGCCGCGGATGGGGTTCTTCACCGATACCAGCGTCTGCATCGGCTGCAAAGCCTGCGAGGTGGCCTGCAAGGAGTGGAACGGTGTCCCCGAGAGCGGGCTCGACCTGCTGGGCATGTCGTACGACAACACCGGCGCGCTGACGGCGAACTCGTGGCGGCACGTCGCGTTCGTGGAGCAGCCCCGCCCGGTGGGCTGGGCGACTGCGGCGTTCGAGGACAACCCGGACGGGCCGGCGGTCAGTCCGCTCACGGCGGCGGTCGGCGCGCGTACCAGCACCGACACCGGCACGGATCCGGGCCTGCCCACCGGTTCCCCGGGGGCGGCGGCGCGGATGTCGGGGGGTCCGGAGTTTTTGGGGATGCCGGGGGCGCAGCCGCCGGGGCGGGGCACGGGTGTGGAGGGTCGTACGGATTTCCGGTGGTTGATGATGTCGGATGTCTGTAAGCACTGCACGCATGCGGCGTGTCTGGATGTGTGTCCGACGGGTTCGTTGTTCCGGACGGAGTTCGGGACGGTGGTGGTGCAGGAGGACATCTGCAACGGGTGTGGTTACTGTATTTCGGCGTGTCCGTACGGGGTGATCGACCAGCGTAAGGGTGATGGTCGGGCGTGGAAGTGCACGTTGTGTTACGACCGGTTGGGTGTGGGGATGACGCCGGCGTGTGCGCAGGCGTGTCCGACCGAGTCGATCCAGTACGGGGAACTGGATGAGTTGCGGGAGCGGGCTGCCGCGCGGGTGGCGACGTTGCACGAGCGTGGGGTTGCCGAGGCGCGGTTGTACGGGCACGACCCGAACGACGGTGTGGGTGGGGACGGTGCGTTCTTCCTGCTCCTCGATGAGCCTGAGGTGTACGGGCTGCCACCGGACCCGGTGGTGACCACCCGCGACCTACCGGCCATGTGGAAACGCGCCGGCCTGGCGGCGATGACGATGGCGGTCGCCGCGGCGGTCGCGTTCCTGGGCAGGCGGCAATGACCGACGAGACACCATCGAACGAGCCGGTCGGCGCCCGGTTCCGCGAGTTCCAGGCCGGCCTCGACCAGCCCGACGGGAAGCGCCACCGGCAGCCCGGCCGGCGACGCGGCGACGGCGGCGAACAGCTCACGGTGCCGCCGGCCGACTTCGCCTCCTACTACGGCCGGCCCGTGCTGAAGCCGCCGGTCTGGAAGTACGACATCGCCGGCTACCTGTTCACCGGTGGCCTCGCCGCCGGAAGCGCGCTGGTCGGCGCGGGCGCCCAACTGACCGGACGACCGGGGCTGCGCAAGGTGGGCCGGTGGACGGCGCTCGGCGGCGTCGCCGCCAGCACCTACCTGCTGATCCACGACCTCGGCCGGCCGACCCGGTTCCATCACATGCTCCGTGTGGCCAAGGTGACCTCGCCGATGTCGGTCGGCACCTGGATCCTCGCCGCGTTCGGGCCCCTCGCAGGCGTGGCAGCGGTCGCCGAACTCGCGCCACTGCTCCCGCAGCACGGTGTGCTCGGCCTCGCCCGCCGGATCGGACCGCCCGTCGGCAACGTCGCCGGACTGGCCGCCGCAGCCACCGCACCGGCGCTGGCCACGTACACCGGGGTGCTGCTCGCCGACACGGCCGTGCCGTCCTGGCACGACGCCTACCCGTCGCTGCCGTTCGTCTTCGCCGGCAGCGCGCTCGCCGCCGCGTCCGGGGTCGGACTGATCGCGGCACCGCCCGCGGAGACCGCCCCCCTACGGCGACTCGCAGTGGCCGCGGCGGCCGTCGAGTTCGGTGGGGGGCACCAGTTGGAGCGGCAGGGCCTCACCGGCGAGCCCTACACGCACGGACGCAGCGGCCGGCTGGTCAAGGCGGGACGCGTCCTGCTGACAGTGGGCACCGTCGCCGCGCTGGTCAGTCGACGCAGCCGGGTCCTGTCGGCGCTCTCCGGCGCCGCCCTGGTGGCGTCGTCGATCGCCACCCGGTTCGGTGTCTTCGAGGCGGGACGGGTGTCGGCGCGCGATCCGAAGTACACGGTCGTGCCCCAGCGGGAACGTCTCGACGAGAGCCGGTCGACGACCCGGCACTGAGCGGACCGACGAGGAAGGCGCCCCCTGAACGGGGGCGCCTTCCTCCGGATCCGAGGAGAGGTGTGGGCGCGGCGGTCAGCCGGTGAACAGCTTCGCGGCGGTGATGACGGTCTGGACGATGCCGTACCCGAGGAGCACCGCGACCAGCAGCCACGACAACCACAGTCGCCCGGTCTGGCTACCGACGCGCGGCGGCTCGGGCGGCTGGCTCTGCGGCCCGATGGCCACCGGCTCGGTGATGGTCGCCTTCGCCACGGGCGACGTCGGCCCCCGGTTCGGTTCGTGGAACCGCTCGGGCACCGAACGGACCAGCAGGTTCGCGACGAACCCGATGGCGAGGACGCCGACCATGGTGAACAGCGCGGGCCGGTACGCCGCCGCGGTGAGCGTGCCGGGCTTGCCCTGCGTGTCGAGGATCCTGTTGACGATCAGCGGGCCGGCGACACCCGCGGCCGACCAGGCGGTCAGGATCCGGCCGTGGATCGCCCCGACCTGGAAGGTGCCGAACAGGTCACGCAGGTAGGCCGGCATGGTGGCGAAGCCACCGCCGTAGAAGGAGATGATGGCGGCGGCGATCAGCACGAAGACCGCTGTCGCGGAGTGCCCGGCCACGGCGAGCAGCAGGTACAGCACCATGCCGACGCCGAGGTAGACCATGTAGATGGGCTTGCGGCCGATGAGGTCGGACGTCGTGGACCAGACGAACCGGCCCGCCATGTTGAACAGCGACAGCACCCCCACGAAGCCGGCCGCCGCCGACACCGAGACCGTGGTGGCGGTCCCGTTGTCCCGGAAGAAGTCCTGGATCATCGGGCTGGCCTGCTCCAGGATGCCGATGCCCGCGGTGACGTTGCAGAACAGCACGATCCACAGCAACCAGAACGACCGGGTACGCACCGCGTTCGACACGGACACGCTCGCCGTCGTCACCAGCGGTTTGGCGGCAACGCTCGCCGGGTCGAACCCGGCGGGCCGCCAGTCCGGCGCCGGAACCCGGACGTTGAACGGGCCGAACATCATGATCACGAAATAGCCGATGCCGAACGTGACGAAGAGCGCCACGAGGGCATGTCCCGACGCGACGGCGGCCGGATTGTTGGGGTTGTAGCCGGAGTCGTAGAGGGAGAGCAGTTGGCGCGCGAGCGGACCGGCGACCAGGGCGCCGCCGCCGAACCCCATGATGGCCAGCCCGGTGGCGAGGCCGGGGCGGTCCGGGAACCACTTGATCAGTGTCGAGACGGGCGAGATGTAGCCGATGCCGAGCCCGATGCCGCCGATGACGCCGTACCCGAGGTAGAGCAGCCAGAGTTGTTGTGTCGCGATGCCGAGCGCGCCGACCAGGAACCCGGTGGCCCAGAAGCACGCCGAGACGAACATCGCCCGGCGCGGCCCGTTCTTTTCCACCCACCGGCCACCCACCGCCGCTGACGAACCCAGCATGACGATGGCGATACTGAAGATCGCCCCGATCGCCGTCTGGCTGCTGTCGAAGTGCGCGATGAGGGAGTTCTTGTAGACACTCGTCGCGTAGACCTGACCGATGCACACGTGCACAGCCAGCGCCGCGGTCGGGATGAGCCAGCGGCTGTACCCCGGGGGAGCGACAGTGTGCCGAGGATCGAAGACCGACAGCATGGGCATCGTCCACACCTCCTGCGGCTGAGTGGGCCGCGACGTTGCCGAGCTGTCCGACCCGGCGGTTGACCGAGCGGCACCGCGGTGGCGGCCCGGCGCACGTCTGGCGATCAGCCGATTACCGGCTCTACCTCACGTTACGTGGCTCTCTGAGTACGCCAGGTGATTACCGAAAAACGCGGAGATGGCGACGTCGACGCCGACGTTGAGAGTGTGAAGTGATCTTCTGACTCGTGACCGTCAGACGGCGACCGACGGGTCCGGCCGGTCGCCGCGGGGCACGGCGCCGGTGGTCTCCAGGATGAGCGCGGCGACCAGGTCCGGATCGTCGCTCATCGGCACGTGACCGCAACGGGGCAGCGTCACCACCCGTGCCGTTGGCAGGCCCGCCCGGGCACGCTCGGCCTGGTGGACGCCGAAGATCCGGTCCCGGTCCCCCCAGCCGACGGTCACCGGCACCGTCGCGCCGGACAGTCGCTGGCAGTCGAAGCGGTAGTCGCGGGCGGCTCGCGCCACCGCGTTGAAACCGCGCCCGCGGCGCAGGGCGAGCGCGTCGCCCAGCGCGCGCTCGACGTCCAGCAGCGTCGGGCGGGCCATCAGCGGCGCGAAGCACAACGCCCGCAGGTACGCCGAGCGCAGCGCGACCCTCATGATCGGGGTGGGCAGGTACGAGTTGGCCCGCAGCGTGCGGAGGATGGCCAGCGCCCGGCGGCGCTCCGCCGGGGTGAAGAAGCCGGCGGGGGAGAGGGCGGTGGCCGAGGCGACCGCCCCGGCGGCGGCGAGTTCCAGGGCGATCGCCCCACCGAGGCTGTAACCGGCGACGTGCGGACGCGTCAGCCCCCACCCGGTCAGCACCGGCAGGACCCCGGCCACCGTGGCGGCCATGTCGGCGGGCATGCCGGTGCCGGGCACCGGAGAGTTCCCGAACCCGGGCAGGTCGAGCGCGATCACGTCGTGGTGGGCGGTGAGCCGCTCGAACACCGGCTCCCACGCCTGATGGCGGTGACCGATGCCGTGGACGAGCACGAGCGGCTCCCCGCTGCCCGCCCGGCGGAAATGAACTGTCATGACCGCCCTCCCACCGACGTCCTGCCGAAGGACCGCCCGAGCTGGCGTACCTCGTCCTCCATCTGGTCGACCATCGTCCCGCCGCCGAACCTGCTGATCAACGCGTCCGAGAAACCGCTCAGCACCACCGGTCGCAGCGCCTGCACCACGGCGAGCGACCGTGGCACGTACACCTTGCGTTTGCGGCGCTCGACACCGCGCAGCAGGGCCTCGACGCACTGCTCGACCGGGACGACGGTGGACAGCGGCCGTGGCAGCCGGCGCAGCGCGGTGCGGAACGACGCCAGGTCGTCACGGATGTCGCGGACCAGGTCGGTGTCGATCCAGATCGGGTGCGCGGTGCCGACGGTGACGCCCTGCGGGCGGGTCTCCAGGCGCAGCACGTTGGCGAACTGCTCCACCCCCGCCTTGGACGCGCAGTAGGCGGCCATGCCGGGCATCGCCGTGAAGGCGGCGGCGGACGAGACGATCAGGACGTGGCCACGGGCGGCGGTGACGTGGGGCAGGGCCGCGCTGACGGTGCGGATCGCGCCGCAGAGGTTCACCTCGACGGTACGGACCAGCGCGTCGACCGGTCCGACGGCGACGGTGCCGAGGTTCGCGATGCCCGCGTTGGCCACGACCACGTCGATGCCACCGAAGCGGTCCACGGTCGAGGCCACCGCGGCGTCCACCGCCGCCTGGTCGGTGACGTCGCACTCGTACCAGTGCGCGTCGAGGTCGGCGCTGAGCCGTTCGAGCAGCTCGCCCTCCAGGCCGACGAGGGCGACCCGGGCCCCGCGGGCGACGGCCTCGCGGGCCAGTTGCGCCCCGATGCCGCGCGCCGCGCCGGTGATGAGAATGATCTTGCCGGCCAGGTCATAGCGCATCGGCGTGCTCCCGTTCCGAGTCGTTGGGGGTGCTGCCGGCCGAGGCGGTCCGGTAGTCGGCCGGGCGGAACCGGCGCAGCCGCATCCGGAAGCTGGTGGCGAGGCCCGGCCAGACGGTGGTGTTGCGGCCGGTGGCGTCGAGATACCAGCTCGAACAGCCGGTCTGCCAGACGGTGCCGGCCATCTTCTGGTCGATCCGCTCGGTCCAGCGCTGTTGCGCCTGCGCGGTGGGCTCGATGGCCTGGATGCCCGTGGCCCGCATGTGCCGCAGGGCCGCGAGGACCAGGCGCAACTGCGCCTCGATCATCAGCACCACCGAGGTGTGCCCGAGCCCGGTGTTCGGGCCGAGCAGGAAGAACAGGTTGGGGAAGCCGGCGATGGTGGTGCCCCGGTACGCGTGCATGCTCGGGGTCCAGGCCTCGCTCAGACTACGTCCGGCACGACCGTGGATGCGCCGCACGACGGGGGAGTCGGTGACGTGGAAACCGGTGCCGAAGATGACGGTGTCCGCCGGGTGGTGCACACCGTCGTCGGTGACGAGGCCATCCGGCACGATTCGGGCGATGCCGGCGGTCACCACGTCCACGTTGGGCCGGGTGAGCGACGGCCAGTAGTCGTTGGAGATCAGCACCCGCTTGCAACCCATCGTGTACCGGGGGGTGAGCTTGTCCCGCAGGTGCTGGTCGGGAACCTGCCGGCGCAGCGTACGCAGTGACAGCCGGGAGGCGAAGCGGTTGACCGCCGGGTACAGGAAGCCCAGGCCCAGGCTCTCGCGGAGCAGATAGAGCCGTGCCCGCGCGAGGCGTTGCGCGCCGGGCACTGTGCGAAACGCGGCCTGCTCGACAGCGCTGATCCGGCGCGACAGTCTCGGCATGATCCACGCGGGGGTGCGCTGGAAGAGCATCAGCTTCTCGACCGCCGGCTGGATCCGGGGCACGAACTGGACGGCGGAGGCGCCGGTGCCGATCACCGCGACGCGGCGGCCGGTGAGGTCGTGATCGTGCCGCCACCGCGCCGAGTGGAACACGGTGCCGGCGAACTCGTCGATCCCGGGCAGGTCGGGGATGGCCGGGTCGCTGAGCGGGCCGGCCGCACAGATCAGGACCCGGGCGGTGTGCTCGCCGCCGGAGGTACGCAGCAGCCACCGTTGGCGCTGGTCGTCCCACCTCGCCTCGTGCACCTCGTGGCGCAGCCGCAACTTCGGGCGGATGCCGAAGCGGTCGACGCAGCCGCGCAGGTAGTCCCAGATCTCCGGCTGACTGGAGAAGGTGTTGGACCAGTTCGGGTTGGGGGCGAAGGAGAACGAGTAGAGGTGCGACGGGACGTCGCAGGCGCAGCCGGGGTAGCTGTTGTCCCGCCAGGTGCCGCCGACGTCGTCACCCCGGTCGAAGACGAGGAAGTCGGTGAAGCCGGCCCGCTGCAGGCGGATGGCGGCGCCCAGGCCACCGAAGCCGGCGCCGATGATGGCAACGTCTGTCTCCATTCACTCCTCCGTGGGCTCGGGCGCGGCGGCCGGGTCGGGCTCGGGCGGCCAGGGCGGATCGCCCACGCCGGTGACGCGTACGCCGCCCCACGGATCGACCTCGGCCAGTCGGGCGGGTCGGACCCGGTCGGCGATGCGCATGTCGACGTCGCGCCGCCCGCGGCGCAGCAGGTGGGTCACCAGTGGCGCCGGCTCGATCCGCCCACCCCAGTGGAAGCGACCGTCGACCGGCTCCCACCGCCCGCTGAGGTGCACCCGGACCGAGGTGCCCTCGACAGCCGCCGGGCCGTGGTAGCTCACGGCACGATCCGCTCGTGGGCGCGGGTCAGCTCGGGTGGCAGGTCGGCGCTGGCGCGTACCCCCTCGATGCCGCTCCACAGCAGAGTGGTCAGGTAGTCGGTGAGGGCGGCCCGGCTGATCGGCTGGCCGTGCGTGGTCCACCAGTCGCCGACCGCCTGCACGAAGCCCACCAGGCCGTACGCCCACGGCTCCGCCGGGCCGGCGTCCAGCCCCAGCGCCCGTAACCGGTCACCGATCACCCGGGCCAGCCCGGCGGCGACCTGCCGGCTGGTGCCGGTGACCACCTGGTGGATGCCGGGTTGACCGGCCTGTCGCATCAGGAACCGGTAGAGCGTGGGCTGTGACTCGATCACCCCGAGGTACGCGTCGATCGTCGCCTCGACCAGGTCACGTTCCTCGCGGACCTGCTCGATCGCCGGCGCGATGGCGTCGACCACCCGGGCCGCCACCACCTCGCTCACCGCGACCCAGAGCTGCGACTTGTCGGCGAAGTAGCGGTACAGGACCGGTTTGCTGACGCCCGCGGTGGCAGCGACCTGTTCCATGTCGACGTCCGGGCCGTGTCGCAGCAGCGCCTGCACGGCGGCGCTGACCAACTCCTGCCGTCGGTGCTCACGATGGTCTGCCCAGCGGTCCCGGCGGCCGTTGCCCTTCGCTTTCGGGTCGTCGGCCGGAGGTGGGTCGGATGCATTGACATCAGTGAGCGGCGATTGCATGCTACTACTCGTAACAGTTACCGGCCGTCACGTCAATATGGAGGAGTCATGGAGGCCGCACCGGCGAAGACCGAGCGCGCGGCGGTCGCCGAGCGACTGCTCACGTCCGCACTGCGGACCAGCTACGACCCCACCGTCGAGATCGACTGGGACGCCCCGCACGTTCCCGGCGCCTACTGGCTGCCGCCACAACACAGCAGCCTCTACGGCACCCCGTTGTGGGAGCGGCTCAGCGAGGAGCAGCGCGTCGAACTGACCAGGCACGAGGTGGCCAGCGCCGCCAGCGCCGGGCTGTGGTTCGAGACGATCCTCATGCAGATGCTGATCCGGGAGTACTACCGCGCCGACCCGACCAGTCGGCAGGCCCAGTACGCGTTGACCGAGGTCGCCGACGAGTGCCGGCACTCCATCATGTTCGGCCGGCTGATCGAGGCGATGGGGTGTCCGGTCTACCGCGCGAGCACGGTGGACCACCACCTCGGACGCTTCCTCAAGGCCACCGCCAGCGGCCCCCGGATGTACGCCGCGATCCTCATCGCGGAGGAGATCCTCGACGCGTTCCAGCGCGAGATCATGGCGGACGAGTCACTCCAACCGTTGATCCGGATGGTCTCCCGCATCCACGTCGTGGAGGAGGCGCGGCACGTCCGGTTCGCCCGCGAGGAGCTGGCCGCCGCGGTGGCGGCCACCGGCCCGGTGGGCATGGCGTACGCCCGGCTGTTGGTCGGTCGCGCCGCCTGGACGATCGCCAACCGCCTGGTCCATCCCGACGTGTACGCGGCGGTGGGCATCCCACCGGCGGTCGGTCGTGCCGCCGCCCGCGCCAACCCGCACTGGCAGGCCACCCTGCGCTGGTCGGCGGCGCGGGTGCACGCCAACCTGGCGGGTGTCGGCCTGGTGGCGGGGCCGGGGCGTCTGCTGTGGGCCCGGGCCGGGCTGATCTGACCGGTCGTCACCCGGTGCGACGCATGGGGTGGGGGTTGTTGCTGATCTTCCGGTCGTGATCGGTTCATGCGACGTTTCTGTCAGGCCCGTTCGACCCGGGCCTGCTGGTGATCGGTCAGCCGTAGCCCCACCCCGCGCACCACGTCGATGGTGGCCCCGGTGCCCAGGTCGGTCAGCTTGCGGCGCAGCCGCTTCACCAACGACTGCACGTCCGCCTTGCGTTCGCGCCCCTCGTCACCCCAGACCGACCGGTGCAGCTCGGCGTAGCTCCACACCCGGGCCGGCTCGGTGATCAGGCAGGTCAGCAGGTCGTGTTCCAGCCGGGTGAGGTCGATCTCCCGTTCTCCGCAGCGGGCGCTGGAGCGGGCCGAGTCGATCACCAGGGTGGCGACCGGCCCCGGTTCGGACGCGGCGGCGACCTGCTGCGGAGCGGCGATCAGCCGGCGCAGCTCGTCGAGGTCGGCGACCAGCAGCAGCGGCGCGATGCCGTCGAGAAGCTCCGCGAGCCGGATCCGTTCGGCCGGCGACGGGGTGACCGCGATCAGCAGCGGGAACGGCTCGTCGGCCGGATCACCGCTGTTCACCGTTGCCTCGTCCTTGGCCACCGCACCACCCGGGATCGATGGGCATCCCTGCCCAGCTCTCGTCACGGTCCTGACAATGATTGGCAAGCGCGCCGCCGGCCACTGCGACTCTTAGCGACAAGTTGCTCACGGCAAGTTCTTGATCGTCCGTTCTTCTCGATCATAGTGTCCACTCGGGCAACCGGCGTGACCCGCGCGGTGCATGGGGAGGTCCACCATGGCCCACTACACCCTGGGTCGTTCTGAGGGAGGCAGCACCTATGTTCAGACGTCCACAATGGCGACGCGCAGCCAGATCGCTGGTGAGCGCCGGTGCGGCGACGATTCTCGCCGCGACATGCCTGGCCACCATCGGTTCGGGCGCGCAGGCCGCGCCGGGCGGTGCGATGGGGGCGGGCACCTCGACCGGAGACAAGATCCGACCCGAACTCGCCAAGCAGCTCCAGGCCAAGAGTGAGGGCGACTTCTGGATCCGGTTCAAGGACCGGGCGGACCTGAGCAAGGCCAGCGCCATCAAGGACTGGTCGAAGCGCGGCACGGCGGTGGCGGACGCGCTGCGCAAGACCGCCGCGGCGAGCCAGGGCAAGATCCGGGCCGACCTCGACAGCTCGGGCACGAAGTACCAGACCTTCTGGGCCACCAACGCCATCAAGGTGAACAGTGGCTCGCTGGCGATGGCGCAGAAGTTCGCCGGCCACTCGGAGGTCGAGGGCCTCTACGCCCCGGTCGCGTACAAGGTGCCGGAGACGACGAAGGGCGCCGACGAGAAGACGGTGAACGCCCTGGAGTGGGGCATCGCCAACATCAACGCCGACGACGTCTGGTCCCAGTACGGCGTCAAGGGCGAGGGCATCACCATCGCGAACATCGACACCGGGGTGCAGTTCGACCACCCGGCGTTGGTGAACTCCTACCGGGGCAACAACGGTGACGGCACCTTCGACCACAACTACAACTGGTTCAACGCCGCCAACGCCACCGGGGCCTGCGCGACCGCTCCCTGCGACGGCGACGGCCACGGTACGCACACGATGGGCACCATGGCCGGCTCCGACGGCGCGAACCAGATCGGTGTCGCCCCCGGGGTCAAGTGGATCGCGGCGAACGGGTGCTGCCCCAGTGACGCCGCCCTGATCGAATCCGGTCAGTGGATGCTCGAGCCGCTGGACCTCAACGGTCAGAACGCGGACGCGAGCAAGCGACCGAACATCATCAACAACTCGTGGGGCACCCGGGACCCGTCCAACGAGCCGTTCATGGAGGACGTGACGAACGCCTGGACCGCGTCCGGGATCTTCGGCACCTGGTCCAACGGCAACAGCGGACCGGCCTGCCAGACCAGCGGCTCGCCGGGCAGCCTCGCCAGCAACTACTCCACCGGCGCGTACGACATCAACAACAACGTCGCCGGCTTCTCCGCCCGCGGCGCCGGTCAGAACGGCGAGATCAAGCCCAACATCTCCGCGCCGGGCGTGAACGTCCGGTCGAGCATCCCGGGCAGTGCCTACGGCAGCATCAGCGGCACCTCGATGGCCGCACCGCACCTCGCGGGCGCGATCGCGCTGCTGTACTCGGCGGCGCCGTCGCTGATCGGTGACGTCAACGCGACCCGCGCACTGCTCAACGGCGCCGCGATCGACAAGGCCGACGACCAGTGCGGTGGCACCGCCGCCGACAACAACGTCTACGGCGAAGGCCGACTGGACGCCCTCGCGCTGCTCAACGCCGCCCCGACCGGCGACATCGGCACGCTGGCCGGCACGGTCACCGACGCGACCTCCGGCGCCCCGATCGCCGGCGCGACGCTGACGCTCACCGGCGCGTCCGAGCGTGAGCTGACCACCGGCGCCGACGGCAAGTTCTCGACCCAGCTCCCCACCGGTGACTACCAGGTCGCCGTCGCGGCGTTCGGGTACGGCGGCACCACCACGACGGCAACCATCGCCAAGGGCACGACCACGACGCTCAACGTCGCCCTCACCGCGGTGCCGAGTGTCAACGTCACCGGAGCGGTCACCGACGGCTCCGGCCACGGCTGGCCGTTGTACGCGAAGGTGACAGTGGCCGGCGTGTCCGGCGTCTACGACTACACCACCCCGTCGAACGGCCGCTACAGCATCAAGCTGCCGGCCGGGCAGACGTACACCCTGACGTACGAGTCGCAGTACCCCGGCTACCAGACCGTCACCAAGCAGGTCGTGGTCGGCGCGGGCAACGTCACCGCCAACGTCGCCGTGCCGGTGGACACCACCGACTGCACCACCGCCGCCGGGTACACGTTCGGCTCCGACGGTGAGTACGAGACCTTCGACGCCACCACCACGCCGCCCGGCTGGACCGTCGTGGACAACGCGGGCAGCGGTCAGGTCTGGAAGTTCACCGACGACGGCAACCGGGGCAACCTGACCGGCGGCAGCGGCAACTTCGCGATGATCGACAGCGACGAATACGGCGCGGGCACCAGCCAGGACACCTCCCTGGTCAGCCCGGTGGTCGACCTGACCGCCGTCACCGCGCCGGTGATCCGGTTCAACCAGGACTTCAACCAGCTCAACGACGACACCGCCGACGTCGACCTGAGCATCGACGGCGGTGCCACCTGGACCAACGTGCTCCGGCAGGAGACGGACGTCCGGGGACCGAAGCTGACCGAGATTCCGATCCCGCAGGCGGCCGGTCAGGCGCGGGTGCAGGTCCGGTTCCACTACTACGACGCCTCGTACGAGTGGTGGTGGGAGGTCGACAACGTCCTGATCGGCAGCCAGGTGACCTGCGTGCCGGTCGACGGTGGTCTGGTCGTCGGCAACGTCCGTGACAAGAACGACGGCAGCTACGTCAACGGCGCGACCGTCACCAGCAAGGACCGGCCCGCCGAGAAGGCCGTCACGGTGGCGACCCCGGACGACCCGGGGCTGGCCGACGGCTTCTACTGGATCTACTCGTCGCTGACCGGCGAGCACCCGTTCACGGCGACCGCCGGCAACTACGTCAGCCAGACCAAGACTGTCGCCGTCGAGGCCGACTGGGCGACCACCGCGAACTTCCAGCTCGCGGCCGGCCGACTGGCGGTGACGCCGACGCAGCTCAGCGCCACCCTCCAGATGCCCAACGGCAAGACCAGCAAGACGTTCACGGTGACCAACACCGGCGGCGCGCCGGTCGAGGTGAAGTTCGGTGAGCGGGACAACGGGTTCGAACTCCTGCGGGCGGACGGCTCCACTGTCACCCGGCAGCAGGTGCTCGGCTCCGGCGGCGCGCCGGAGCAGCGGCTCACCGTCCCCACGTCGTTCGCCGCCAAGGCGTCCGGCAAGGCGGCCAAGGCCGCCGCCCCGGCGGTTGCCGCCCAGGCGGCGCCGTGGACCGACATCGCCAACTACCCGGCCACGATCATGGACAACCGGGTGGTGAACCTGGACGGCAAGGTGTACTCGATCGGTGGCGGCAACGGTGAGGCCTCCACCACCAAGAACTACGCCTACGACCCGGCCGCGCAGACCTGGACGGCGATCGCCGACCTTCCGGGCGCCCGCAACGCCGTGACCGCCGGCGTGGTGAACGGCAAGATCATCGTCAGTGGTGGCTGGGGCGACGCCGGCCCGGACTCCGCCACCTGGTCGTACGACCCCGGGGCCAACACCTGGACCGAGCTGGCCGACAACCCGGCGCCGCGGGCCGCAGCCGGTCAGGGTGTCGTCGACGGCAAGCTGTACGCGGTCGGTGGCTGCACGACCGCGTCCTGCACGCCGATGTCGAACAGCGTGGTGCGGTACGACCCGACCAGTGACACCTGGGAGTCGATGGCCAACTACCCGAAGTCGGTGGCCTTCGCCTCCTGCGGCGGGATCGACGGCGTCCTCTACTGCACCGGCGGCAACGACGGTTCCGCCGCGCAGAAGTCCAGCTACGCCTTCGACCCGGGTGCCAACACCTGGACCGCCGTCGCCGACGCGCCGACCGAGAACTGGGCCAGCGCGTACGCCGTCGCCAGCGGCAAGCTGCTCGTCGTCGGTGGTTCGCAGGGCGGGGCCATCAGCAACGCCGGCTTCGCCTTCGACCCGGCCGCCGGTTCGTGGTCCAACCTGCCCAACGCCAACACCGCGCGGTACCGCGGCGGCGCGGCGTGCGGCTTCTACAAGATCGGCGGCTCGTCCGGCAGCTTCGACGCGGCTCCCGAGAGCGAGGTGCTCCCGGGCTTCGAGGGATGCTCCGAGTCGGCCGCCGACGTCAGCTGGATGACCGTCGACAAGTCGGAGGTCACCCTCGCACCGGGTGCGAAGGTCACTGTCACCGTCGGTCTGACGGCGAACGTGGACCAGCCGGGCACCTACTCCGGCGCGGTAGCGATCTCCGAGAACACCCCGTACTCGGTCGCGCCGGTCGCGGTGACCATGACCGCGAACCCCCCGAAGACCTGGGGCAAGCTCATGGGTACGGTCACCGGCACCAGCTGCCAGGGTGCGACCTCGCCGCTCGCCGGTGCGGTCGTGCAGGTCGACTCGTGGGCGGCGTCGTACACCTTCGCCACCGACGCCGAGGGCAAGTACGCCTACTGGGTGGACCGCCGCAACAACCCGCTCACGATGATCGTGGCCAAGGACGGCTGGAAGCCGCAGACCCGCCAGACCAGGATCGACACCGCGACCCCGACGGTGGAGAACTTCGGGTTGGCGCCCATCCGGTGCTGACGGCCGAGCACTAGCCGCGTGACGTCCGGCCCGCCTGGTCCTCGACCAGGCGGGCCGGACCGCGCCCGGGGTGATCAGACGGGCGCGAGCCGGAATCCGACGCCGCGTACCGAGTGGATCGTCGCCGCGGCGTTGAGCCTGGCGAGTTTGGCGCGCACCCGGCGGACCACCGAGTGCATGTCCGAGCCCCGGCCGAGGTGCCGGTTGCCCCAGACCTCCAGGTGCAGCCGCTCGTAGGTCCACACCTGCCCGGGGGCGTGCACCAGGCAGAGCAGCACGTCGTGCTCCAACCGGGTCAGGTCGATCTCCTGGTCACGCCACCGCAGCACCCGACGGTCGGAGTCGACCGCCAGGTCCGGCGGCGGGGGCTGCGGGCTCGGCATCACCTCGGCGCGCGCCGCCGTGGTCGGCGGGGCCGGGGCGGCGGGCGCCTCGACCACCCCGAGAAACTCTCGCGCCTGGTCGACTGTCGAGACGATCAGAAAGGCGTCGCTGCCGCCGAGCAGCCGGGCCAGATGTCGCCGCTCGGCCGGCGAGGATGCGATGCCGATGACCAGGCTGGCGACTGGAATTTCCTGCATTTGCCAACACCTTCCGGTTCCCCACATCACTCCGGATGGATTTGTCGCACCGCCGACCGAGACATCGATCGGCGTCCTGACCCTAGTGGTGGCTGATCTCGGCTGGGTAAAACATAGTTGCATGTAAGCATGTGAATCCCGTTGTGCCGGCCAGGCCACCCGACCCCACCGCCGACCATGCGCTTCTCCGGAAGCGGCGGGGGTGTTTGTGACAGAACCAAGACAATTCGAGGACGGCGTACGGACCTGCGGGGGCGAGCATGGTCGCCATGTCCACCGGATCGCTGTACTCCGTCGGGCGCCCGACACCCGGTCCGGCGCGCCCGCTGCCCCACGCCCGCGCGGCGGTGCCGCTGGGGCTCCGACTGCTCGCCGCGGCGTTGTGTGGTCTGCTCGCCCTGACCCTCACCGCCGCCGTCTTCGTGCGGACCTATGCCGGGCAGTGGCTGGACGGGGTGCTCCTGCCGCCCGCCCAATCCGGCGGCGGGTACGAGCAGCGGACAACGCTCGTGGGCCCGGCCAAGACCGTGCTGGCCACCTTCGGCAACCCGACGCTCATCGCCGCCCTGCTCGGCGTGGTGCTGCTGGTGGGCGTGCTGCGTCGCCGGCTGGTGGCGGGCGTCGTCGGCGTGGGCATTGTCGTCTGCGCGGTGCTGGTGGCCGGTGCGGTGAAGACAGAGCTGCCCCGCCCGGACCTGCGGATCGAGAGTTCCACCACCCACAACAGCTTTCCCAGCGGTCACGTCGCGGCGGCGACCGCCCTGCTGCTGGCGCTCCTGCTGGTCCTGCCCGGGTGGGCCCGGCGCTGGCTGGCGGTGCCGGGTGCGGCGGGAGTCTCGGTGATCGCCGCCGCCACGATGATCGCGGGCTGGCACCGGTTCAGCGACGTGCTCGGTGGCGTACTGCTGGGGGTGACAGTGTTCTTCCTGGCCGCGGCCGCGTTGGCGGCCTGGGCCACCGACCACGACGCGGCCGGCGGTTCGGCCGGCGGCGGCCTCTGGCGCAGGCTGGCCGAGGCAGCAGTCGGGCTGGTCGTGCTGGTCTGGGCGCTGGTGGTGGTCGTGCCCGGTCTGGCCGCGTCGGTGCAGCGCGGGCTGCTGGTCGCGATCGTGGCCGTAGCCGGGTCGACGATGTTCCTGGTGGGCGCTGTGGTGTTCCTGGTGCGTTCGACGGATTTCGCGGTGCCGAGGGCGGCGCGCAGCCCCGCGCAGCCGCAGCCGCAGCCGTCGACCGAAACCCGAAAGGTCTCATGATGGGATACTTGATGACATGTCCCAGGTGCTGTTGATCGAAGACCACCAGACGGTGCGCGACGGACTGCAGTTGGCGCTCACCCGGCAGGGCCACACGGTGCACGCCGTGGGCACCGGTGAGCAGGGGCTGGAGCGGCTGCGCGCGGCCCCGTCCGATGTCGTGGTGCTCGATCTCATGCTGCCCGGGATGGACGGGTTCGAGGTCTGCCGCCGGATCCGGCAGCTCGGCGACCTGCCGATCATCATGCTCACGGCCCGCAACGACGACATGGACGTGGTCGCCGGCCTGGAGGCCGGCGCCGACGACTACGTGGTCAAGCCGGTGCAGGCCCGGGTCCTGGAGGCGCGCATCCGCGCGGTGCTGCGACGCACCGGCGGCGACTCTCGGCGCGGCGGCGAGCGGGCCGGCCTGGAACAGCACGGCGCATTGACCATCGACCGGGCGGCGCTGGTGGTCAGCAAGGACGGGTCGCCGGTCAGCCTCGCCCCCACGGAGCTGCGGCTGCTGCTCGAACTCTCACACACGCCCGGTCAGGTGCTCAGCCGCCAGCAACTGCTGGAGGCCGTGTGGGAGCACGGGTATCTCGGTGACTCGCGACTGGTGGACGCGTGCGTCCAGCGGGTCCGCGCCAAGATCGAGGCCGATTCGTCGGCGCCGGTCTTCATCCAGACCGTGCGTGGTTTCGGATACCGGTTCGGGCCGCTGTGACCTTCTGGCGCTCGGTCGCCGCCCAGGCATCGAGCCTGCGGGTCCGGCTGCTGCTGGCGTTCGCGCTGCTCGGGGTCACCACCACGGCCGTCGTGGCCAGCGGCAGCTACTTCCAGGCCCGGACGGTCATCCTCCAGCAGGCGCAGGACGCCGCGGTGATGTCGCTGACCGACCAGCTCACCAAGGTCTACCCGATCGCCCAGCTTCCGCCGACCCAGAACGACCTGGACCTGCTGGCCCAGCGGCTCTCCGACCGCGAGGGCTTCGCGGTGGTCATCTACCGGGACATGCGGGCACAGGGCTCACAGACACCTGCCCCGCTCAGCCCCGAGCTGCGGGCGGAGGTCGGCGACGGTCAGATCGCCTGGCAGCGTGTTTCGCAGGACGGGCAGCCCTGGCTGCTCATCGGCACCCAACTGCGGCTCGAGCGCCCCGACGGCACGGCCCACCCGTCCGGGTTGGAGGTCTACTCGGTGCGCGATCTCCTGCCCGAGCAGCAGAGCATCGACCAGCTCGCCACCAGGGCGTGGTGGACCGGCGGGTTGTCCCTGCTCCTCGCCGTCCTGCTGGCCCTGCTGTCCGCCCGGGGAGTCCTGCGACCCGTCCGCGACCTGGGCCGAGCGGCCCGCCGCCTCGGCGAGGGCGACCTGAGCACCCGGCTGACGGTCCGGGGCGTCGACGAGCTGGCCGACGTGGCGCGGACCTTCAACGACACCGCCGGCACGCTGGAGCGGCAGGTCGGTGAGCTTCGGCGGATGGAATCCGACGCCCGCCGCTTCGTTGCCGACGTCTCGCACGAGCTTCGCACCCCGCTGGCCGCGATGACGGCGGTCACCGACGTGCTCGACGAGGAGGCCGAGCACCTGCCCGGGGACGCGGGCCGGGCCGCTCGGCTGGTCAGCCAGGAGACGCAGAACCTCACCCACCTGGTCAACGACCTCATCGAGATCAGCAGGTTCGACTCCGGCACGGCCCGGCTCGCCCTCGACGACGTGGACGTGGGCGCGGCGGTGACCGCGACCCTGCGGATCCGCGGCTGGACCGACCGGGTACGCGCCGACCTGCCGCCCGCTGTGGTCGCCCGCCTCGATCCCCGCCGGCTGGACGTGATCGTCGCCAACCTGGTCGGCAACGCCTTCCGGCACGGTGCCGAGCCGGTGACCGTACGCCTGAGCGCCGACCCGGACTGGGTCACCATCGAGGTGGCCGACCAGGGGCCGGGGCTGGACCCGGAGGTGTTACCGCACGTGTTCGACCGCTTCTACAAGGCCGACACCGCGCGGACCCGCTCCGAGGGCAGCGGCCTCGGCCTCGCCATCTCCTGGGAGAACGCGCGGCTGCACCGCCACGGCGAGCGCCGGGGGGCTCTCGTCGCCGGCAACGCCCCGGGTGGTGGCGCGGTCTTCACGCTCCGGCTGCCCCGCGAGACGACGGACACCGGGGGTGCCCGGTGACCGGCCGGCGCACCGGGCGGGCGCTGCTCGCCGGCGCACTGCTGCTCGGCCCGCTGCTGACGGGATGCGGGGTACGGCCCAGCGCCGTCATCACCGGTCGTCCCGCGGTCAGCGGCCCCGCGCAGGGAGTCGGGCTCTACCTGGTCGCGCAGGGCGAACTGGTGCTGGTCCTGCGCCCGGCCAGGGGGGATTCCTCACCGACCAAGGCCCTTGCGCTGCTCGCCGCCGGCCCGCAGCCGAACGAACGCGGCCAGGGCCTGACCAGCGACGTGCCGACCGGGTTGAACCCGGTGGTCGAGGTGACGCCCGCGGCCGGTCGGTTCGGTGGTCTCACGGTGCGCGTCACCGGGACGACGCAGACGTTGTCGGCGACGGCGACCGACCAGATCATCTGCACGGTGTCCGACGCCGCCGCCCAGGCCGGCCTGGTGGCGAGCTCGGGTCCGGTCACCGTCGTCGGGTCCGACGGTGCCCAGCCAGCCCGCCGGTGTCCCGCCAGGTGACCGGACCGCCGCCGCCTCACACCAGGTCGACAGCCCGGGCCTGCCGGGGCAGGCCGCCGTGGTGGCGGTGGTCCTGATCGGCCAGCGCGCCGGAGATCAGGATGTCGATCAGGGCGGCGAACCCGATGCCGGCCTGCTGCCAGATCTGCGGGAACTGTGACGCGGCGGTGAAGCCGGGGAAGGTGTTGACCTCGTTCACGATGGGCTCGGGCGACCCCTCGGTGGGCAGGAAGAAGTCGACCCGCAGCAACCCGCGGCAGTCGAGGGCCTGGAAGGCGCGGATCGCACGGTCCTGGAGCACCTCGGTGGTCGCCGCGTCGAGCGGGGCGGGAATCTGGAACGTCGCCCCGCCGTCGTACTTCGCGTCGTAGTCGAAGAAACCGGCGCCGCTCACCCTGATCTCCAACGGCGGGCCGGCCTGCACCCGCCCGTCCGGGTGCTGGAGGACGGCCACGTCGATCTCGCGTCCGCGCGCGCCCTGCTCGATGAGCACCTTCGGATCGACCTGACGGGCCTGCTCCAGCGCGGCGGGCACCCCCGCCCAGTCGTCCACCTTGACCACACCCAGGCTCGAACCGGCCCGGGCCGGCTTCACGAAGACCGGCAGCTGCAGCCGGCGCTGGTCAGCGGGCGACAGCTCCTCGCCGGGACGCAGGGTCACCCCCGGGCTGACCCGCAGGCCCTCCGCCGCGAGGAGCCGCTTGGTGACCCCCTTGTCCATGCCGGCGGCGCTGGCGAACACACCGTTGCCGACGTAGGGCACACCGAGCCATTCCAGCAGCGACGACACGATGCCGTCCTCGCCGTACGGGCCGTGCAGGGCGGGGAACACCACATCCTGGGCGCGCAGCACACGCAACGCCGCGGGGAGTGGCGTCGGTCGACCGTCGACGTGCCACCCGCCGTCGCGGTCGATGAGGACCTCGGTGACCTGGTACCGCTCCCGGTCCAGGTGGGCGAGGATGCTCGCCGCCGAGCGGCGGGACACCTCGTGCTCGCCACTCTGCCCGCCGTAGAGGACCGCCAGTCGCGTTGTCATGAATTCCGTGCCCTTCCGTCGAGGTGGTCGCGGGCCACCCGAGCCCCGATGCCGGTCAAGATCTCGTGCGGGTTGGTGTCGGCCCAACGGGCCCACTCGACGACGGTCGGAGGGTGGTGGTCACCCTCGGCGGGGCCGAACACCACCACCGGGTCGCCGATCGTCACGGGAAGATCCCCGGCGTCGACCACGCACTGGTCCATGGCGATGCGTCCGACGATCGGGCACCGCCGGCCGCCGAGCCACACCGAGGCGCGCCCACCCGCGACCCGGGGCAGCCCGTCGGCGTAGCCGAGCGGCAGCAGCGCCAGCGTGGTCGGTGCGCTGGTCACGTGTTCGAACCCGTAGGAGACACCCGTGCCGGCCGGCACCCGCTTGACGTTGACCACGCTCGTCCGCAGTGTCATCGCGGCGCGCAGCCCGTACTCGCCGGGACCGCTCGCGCCGAACGGGTCCACGCCGTACAGGGCGATCCCGATCCGGCAGAGGTCGAAGCGGGTCTGTGGTGCGCAGAACGCGGCCGCCGAGTTGGCCAGGTGGACGAGATCGGGGTCCAGACCCGCCGACCGTGCGATCCGCAGCGCCTCCTCGAAGATCGCCACCTGTCGGGTGAGCGCGGGGGCGCCCGGCAGATCGGCGTCGGCGAGGTGGGACCACACCCCGCGCACCCGGATACCGCCCTCCCGTTCGTACTTGCGGGCCCAACCGACCATCTCGGGCCAGTCGTCCCCGGTGGCCCCGTTGCGGGACAACCCGGTGTCCGCCTTGAGCTGCACCATCGCCGGCGCGCCGAGCAGACGGGCCGCGTCGGCGACGGCATGCAGGTGCGTCGTCGTGGACACGCCGATGTCGACGCCACCCTTGATCAACATACCGAAGTCGTCGTCCGGGCGGTGCAGCCAGCTCAACGTGGGCGCTGTCACACCCGCCTCGCGCAGGCTCAGCGCCTCGGCCGTCGAGGTCACCCCCAACCAGGTGGCGCCGGCCCGGAGCGCGGCCCGGGCCACCTGCACCGCGCCGTGGCCGAACCCGTTGGCCTTCACCACGGCCATCAGCCCGGTGCCGGTGACCGACGCGATCGTCCGCACGTTGGTGGAGATCGCGTCCAGGTCGACCAGGGCTTCGGCGAGCATGCTCATCGGGCCGCCTCCACCCGCCGCCGGCCGGGGAGCGCGAACAGCCAGCCCGCGCGGACCGCGAGCAGCGCGCGGTGCACGGCCAGGCTCAGGCCGATCACCAGCCCGGTCAGCAGAATCGGATAACCGAGCACGATCAGGCCCTGAGCAGACCCACCAAACCCGGAAACCGGTACGAGCAACAGCCGGTGCAGCAGGGCCAGGACCGGCATGTGGATGACGTAGATCGGCAGGGTGATGCGGCCGAGCCTAGCCAGTGGATCGCTGAGCGCCGACCAGGAGGTCAGCCGGGCGGCGGCGGTTATGCCGAAGATCACTGCCAGCACGGAGACCGCCGGCCACACACCGAACCACTGCTGCGCGCCGGTCACCGCCATCGCGGCGAGCGCCAGGACGTAGGCCCCCGAGGTCAGCACCAGCCGGCGGCGGTTGGCCGTGGCCGCCCACCGTTCGATCTGCGGTCGCAGGTACAGGCCGGCGAGGAAGAAGACCAGGTTCTGGTAGAGACCGGCACGGTTGCCCGGGGTGTCGAGCAGGCCGGCGGCGGCAACGGCGGACAGCGCGGCGGCCGGGAGCAGGACCAGCGTCCGGGCCAGCCGTCGGGTCGCCCTGGCGATCGTGAAGTACACCGCAAGGGCGTACAGGTACCAGAGGTTGGACGGCGTGATGGTGAGCTGCTCCAGCAGACCGAGCGCCGAGGTGGCCCGGTCGGTCGGCAGTTGCGGCGCGGCGGCGAGCACCGCCGTGTGGATCAGCAGCCAGACGGCGTACAGGTAGAGGAACCCGGCGATCCGGCTGCGGGCGACCAGCCGCCAGGGCCGCTGGGCGGCGTTCGCCGCGAAGACACCCGAGATGGTGAAGAACAGCGGCATCCGCAGCGGGAGGAACTGCTCACCGAGCGTTCCCCAGAAGCCCGGCACCGGTACGCCGATGTGCCAGTCGATCTGGAGGTAGTCCTTCACCACCACGTGCCACAGCACGACGAGGACGATGCACACGCCCTTCGCGGCGTCGGCCCACTGTGCCCGCGGTGATCCGGCGGCGGGCGCGGACGCGGTGGCAGGGATGGGTCCGGTCCGCTGGCGGTGGCGGAACCGGACACGCGTCGCGTCGGGCTCCCGTTCGGTAGGCCGGGACTCGGTGGTCTGTTGGATCACCCACCGAAAGCTGCCAGCCGGATATCCGCGCGTGATCCCCGAATTGTCATGATCCGGTAATGGACGTGACCGGACCCGACCCGTCGGCGGCGCGGAGCCGCCCCGGCGCGGGCCGGGCGGCACTAGGCTCGTTGCGGAGGTGCCGAACATGAAGCTCGGGCTGCACTACTGGAACTACTCGACCCCGGCCGACCCGGCCGCCATCGCACCGACACTGGCCCAGGCCGCCGCCAGCGCCGAGCAGGCCGGCGTCGCGTCGTTCACGGTGATGGACCACTTCTTCCAGATGGACGCGGTGTTCGCGGCCGACGAACCGATGCTGGAGGCGTACACCACGCTGGCCTACGTCGCGGCGAAGACCCAGCGGATGACGCTGGGCGTGCTGGTCACCGGTGTGATGTACCGGTACCCGGGATTGCTGGCCAAGACCGTGACGACCCTCGACGTGCTCTCCGGCGGCCGGGCCCGCCTCGGCATCGGCGCCTCCTGGTACGAGCGGGAGCAGCTCGGGCTGGGTGTGCCGGTGGTGCCGGTGGCCGAACGGTTCGAGCGGTTGGAGGAGACGCTGCGCATCTGCCTGCAGATGTGGAGCGCCGACGACGGCCCGTTCAACGGCAGGCACTACCAGCTCGCCGAGACCATCAACTCGCCGCAGCCGTTGAGCCGCCCGCACCCGCCCATCATGATCGGTGGCGGGGGCGAGAAGAAGACCCTGCTGCTGGTGGCCCGGTACGCCGACGCCTGCAACCTGTTCGGCCGCGCCGGCATCGACGACGTCGCGCGCAAGCTGGATGTGCTGCGCGGGCACTGCGCCGCCGAGGGCCGCGACTACGACACCATCGAGAAGACGGTGGTCGCCGCCCAGCCGCCGCTGGACGACACCGACGCGTTCCTCGCCGAGGTGTCCGCGTACGCGGCGCTCGGCGTGAGCGAGGTGCAGGTGACCCCGGATCGGCACCCGGTCGAGTTCGCCCAGCGGCTCGGCGACGAGGTGCTGCCCCGGTTGGCCGACATCGGCTGACTCCGCCGCGACGGGTGCGGGTGCCACGGTGAACAACTGGCCAATTCCTGGTGGATCAACGGTGCGCCCGCACCGTCTCGGGCTCCATTAACGACATTCCCGGTGGGGATGAGCCGGGTCACAGAATGTGGCGTGCTTCGGACGCCGGAAATTGTTCGACATCGTGCCAGGTAGCCTCTTCGGGTGTCGCAGATGGTGCCGCCTCCAGTTACCGATCGGTATGACGTCGCCGAGGTCATCGGCCAGGGCGGAATGGGTCGAGTGTGGAAAGCCCGCGACCGAATGCTGCACCGGGACGTCGCCATCAAGGAAATCGTTCCACCGCCCGGCCTGACCGATGAGGCCCGACAGGAATTGCGGATCCGGTCGCTTCGGGAGGCGCGGGCAATCGCGCAGCTCGACCACGCCAACGTCGTCCGGGTCTTCGATGTGCTGCTGAGCGCCGACGGTGACCCGCGGATCGTGATGGAGTACGTGCCGTCCCGGTCGCTGCACGACACCATCACCACCGACGGCCCCGTCCCGCCGGTGCGGGCGGCCGAGATCGGGCTGGCCGTGCTCGGCGCCCTGCGCGCCGCCCACCGCGCCGGGATCATGCACCGCGACGTCAAACCGGCGAACATCCTCATCGGTGTGGACGGCCGGATCGTGCTCACCGACTTCGGCCTGGCCACCGCCGTCGAGGACGTGAACCTGACCCTCAGCGGTGTGGTGCTCGGCTCGCCCGCGTACGTCTCGCCGGAGCGGGCGATGCGGGGCACCGTGGGTCCGGAGGGGGACTTCTGGTCGCTCGGCGCGACCCTCTACGCCGCCGTCGAGGGTCAGTCGCCGTACGCCCGACCGTCGAGTTTGATGAGTCTCACCGCGTTGGTCACCGAGCCACCACCCGCGCCGCGACGCGCGGGACCGCTCGCGCCGGTGCTGGCCGGCCTGCTGCGCAAGGACCCGGCCGAGCGGATGGACGCCGACACGGCCGAGCAACTACTCCGGGCGGTGCTGGCCGGCACCCCACACCCGCCGATCGCGGTGACCTGGCGCTCGGCGCCCGCCGCACCACCACCGGCCGCGATCAGGTCCGGCTCGGTCGACGTGCCGGACGTACCCCGATCGTCGGCCGCTGCGGCGGACGGTGACCGTCCGGGACGGTCCGGTCGTCGGCGGGCCTGGCTTCTCGGTGGCCTCGCGGCAGTGGTCGCGCTCGGCGTGGCGGTCGGGGTTCCGCTGGCCACCCAGCGGCCGACCGGCGGCGGGGCGGAGCTGGTGGACGCCGCAGTGCCGGGTGCGCCGTCGAGGACCGGTGCCGCGCCGAGCACCGCCGCGCCTCAGCCGATCTCCTGGTCGGTCTACCGGGACGGCAGCGGCTTCTCGATGCAGGCGCCGCGCGACTGGCGGATCGTCCGTCACGGGCAGCGGGTCGAACTCCACGAGCCGGACGGCGAACGGATGCTGGTCGTCAACCGGACCGACTCGCCGCGCAGCGATCCGCTGACCGAACTGGGCGGCCCGGCCGTCGGCGAGCGGTACCGCGACTTCCGCCGGGTCGAGCTGGTCGCCGTCAACTACCAGCTCAAGGCGGCCGACCTGGAGTGGGCCTACACCAGTGACGCGGGCACCGCGATGCACGCGCGCCAGCGCACCTTCACGACCGGGAAGCGTCAGGGCTACAGCATCGCCTGGCTGACGCCCGAGTCCACCTGGGCGGCGGGGGCGGACGCGTTCCGGGAGGTCACCGCGGGCTTCCGGCCGGCGTCGACAGCGGACGGCGTCACCCCGTCCGGCACGCCGGACCGGCGGGTGTCGTCGACGCCGAGCGGGCCGCCGGCGCGGTCGGGCGACCGGCTGGTCGGGGTGGCGAGCAACCGGTGCCTGGACGTCGACGCGCCGGACTCGCCCGACCCGGTCCGGGTTCGGATCTTCGACTGCCGGGACGACCGTGCCGCCCAGCAGACCTGGTCGCTTCGCCCGGACGGGAGCGTGCAGTTGGGTGGGCGTTGCCTGGACGTGCTCGGCGCGTCCAGCGACGCCGGGGCGGCGATCCAGCTCACCACCTGCAACACCACCCCGGCGCAGCAGTTCGCCCTGACCGAGGCCCGGCAAATCGTCAACGCGCACAGCGGAATGTGTCTGGGCACTGTCGGCCAGAGCACCGCGAACGGCGCGCTGATCGAGCAACGCAGCTGTGGCGCCGGCACGAGCCAGCTGCAGTGGGCCCGGCGATAGCGCCAGCACGCCGACGAGGGCCGTCCCCGTGGGGAGGACGGCCCTCGTCGGTGTGGTCAGGTCAGGCGACCGAGACGGGGAACCGTTCCCACACCCGGTGCGCGGCCATCAACTGCTGCACCGCGGTCAGTGCCTCGGTGCCCGAGCCCGCCGCGACGACACCCGGGGTGCCGGCGACGCCGGCCTGCTCCAGCACCGTGACACCGGCGCCCCAGGCGCCGATCGCCTTCGCGTGCCGCCAGCACTCCTCGACCAGCAGCAGCACCCGTGGGTCGACAGTGGTCGGTTCCGGCCGGCCGGCCTTGGCGTCGCGCGCGGGCAGGGCGTCCGGCGCGGGTGCCGGCGCCGCGGCCAGCAGGACCGCGTCGAACTCGACCGACCGGCCGGTGGCGAAGGTGCGCTGCACCGGCAGGTCACCCACCATGCCGCCGTGCGGGGCGATCAGCAGCGGCACCATGCCGGCGTCGAACACGGCCCGGCGGACCTCGTCGACACCGTCCAGGTCACCGGCGGGGTCGACGACGATCCCGACGGTACGGCCGTCGCCGGGCCACTCCCGGCCGACCTGCGACAGCGCCGGGCTGGGCGCGACGTCGGCCAGCGGCACGGTCGGCTGCGGCGCGGGCAGGCCCAGGCCGGTGGCGACCTGCTCGCACAGCACCGGGTCGATGTTGGCCAGGCTCTGCAGCTGACGTTCCTTGATCGCCTGGTGGTAGCACTTGCCCAGCTCGAAGGTGTACGCCCGGATGATGTGCTCCTTCTCGACCGGCGACATGCTCAGCCAGAACAGGCGGACCTGGCTGTAGTGGTCGTCGAACGAGGCGGGGTTGGCGCGTACCTTCGGCGCCTGCGCCACGGTGACCGGCACGTCGACGAAGGCGTGCTCGGCGTCCCCGGCGGGGAACGGGTTGCCGCCGTCGAGCGAGTTGGGCCGGTACGGCGCGACGCCCGCGTGCACGGCGTGCTGGTGGAAGCCGTCACGCAGCATGTCGTTCACGGCGGCGTGCGGGCGGTTGATGGGGATCTGCGCGAAGTTGGGCCCGCCCAGCCGGGTGAGCTGCGTGTCGAGGTACGAGAAGAGCCGGCCCTGCAACAGCGGGTCGTTCGTGACGTCGATGCCCGGGGGCAGGTGACCGAGGTGGAAGGCGACCTGTTCGGTCTCGGCGAAGAAGTTCGTCGGCGTCCGGTTGAGCACCAGCCGGCCGATCGGCTGGACCTCGGCCAGCTCCTCCGGGACGATCTTCGTCGGGTCCAGCAGGTCGATGCCGGCGAAGGTCTCCTCGGGTGTGTCCGGGAAGACCTGGATGCCCAGCTCCCACTCGGGGTACGCGCCGGCCTCGATGGCGTCGTAGAGGTCGCGGCGGTGGAAGTCCGGGTCCATGCCGCCGAGCAGCTGCGCCTCCTCCCAGGTCAGCGAGTGCACACCCAGCTTGGGCTTCCAGTGGAACTTGGCCAGCACCGTCTCCCCGGCCTCGTTGACCAGCCGGAAGGTGTGCACGCCGAAGCCCTCCATCGTCCGGTACGAACGGGGAATGCCTCGGTCGGACATGTTCCAGATGGTGTGGTGCTGCGCCTCGGTGTGCAGCGACACGAAGTCCCAGAAGGTGTCGTGGGCGCTCTGCGCCTGCGGGATCTCCCGGTCCGGGTGCGGCTTGCCGGCGTGGATGATGTCCGGGAACTTGATGGCGTCCTGGATGAAGAAGACCGGCATGTTGTTGCCGACCAGGTCGAAGGTGCCTTCGTCGGTGTAGAACTTCGTGGCGAAGCCGCGGGTGTCGCGGACGGTGTCGGCCGAGCCCCGCGAACCGAGCACCGTGGAGAAGCGGACGAAGACCTCGGTCTCGCGTCCCTTCTTGAGGAAGCCGGCCCGGGTGACCGCCTCGGCGGTGCCGTACGCGGTGAAGACACCGTGCGCGCCCGCGCCCCGGGCGTGCACCACGCGCTCCGGGATGCGTTCGTGGTCGAAGTGCGTGATCTTCTCGCGGAGGTGGTGGTCCTGCAGGAGCACCGGGCCGCGCGGGCCGGCCTTGAGCGAGTGGTCGGTGTCGCGCAGCCGCGCCCCGTTGGCGGTCGTGAGGTAGGCCCCCTGCTGACCGTTCGCGGTCGTCGGCGCGCCGGTTTCCGCTCCGGTCGGGGTGCGCGTCTGCGGTGCCCCCTGCTCCGGCTTGGGTGGCAGCGGTTCGTGCGGCGTCGTCGGCTCCTCGACGGGTGGTGGCGCGCTCCCCGGCGCACCGGGGACGTCCGGGGTGAGGGCGTCGGCGATCTTTCCTGAGGCGGTCTTCACGGCGTTCTTGACCGCCTCGGCGGGCTTGCTGGAATCCACTGAACGAACCCTCTCCATGGCGCGTGTACGGGCAGGCGCCTGCCCTGCTACCCCTGGTCAGAGGGTCGAAACACATCTGGTCGCGGCATCCTGCGCGGGGACTGGTGATTTCGCCGATGCCGGGACCGGCGGAGCGGCTGAGACTGACACACGTCGATATCCCTCGACTTTAGGGAGTGCCCGACGTGTCCTCACCAACCACCACCCGTCCCCGTTCCGTCGTAGCCCGGTTCGCGCTGGCCGCCGTCCTGGCCGCCGGCGGCGTCGTGGCCGGCTCGGGCGGCGCCGCCCAGGCCGCGAGCCCGTACGAGCGCGGCCCGGCCCCGACCACCGCGATCCTGGAGGCCAGTCGCGGCCCGTTCGCCACGGCCTCGCAGAGCGTGTCCTCGCTGAGCGTCACCGGCTTCGGCGGCGGCGTCATCTACTACCCGACCAGCACCAGCGAGGGCGCCTTCGGCGCCATCGCCATCTCACCCGGCTACACCGCCGCCTGGTCCAGCATCAGCTGGCTCGGACCGCGCATCGCCTCGCACGGCTTCGTCGTGATCGGCATCGAGACCAACACCCGGCTGGACCAGCCGGACAGCCGGGGCCGGCAGCTGCTCGCCGCGCTGGACTACCTCACCCAGCGCAGCTCGGTGCGGACCCGGATCGACAGCAGCCGGCTCGCTGTCGCCGGCCACTCCATGGGTGGCGGGGGCAGCCTGGAGGCGGCCTCGTCGCGGCCCTCGTTGCAGGCCGCGGTGCCACTGGCGCCGTGGAACCTGGACAAGAGCTGGTCCGAGCTGCGGGTGCCGACCCTGATCATCGGTGGGGAGAGCGACAGCGTCGCGCCGGTGGCGACGCACTCGGTGCCCTTCTACAACAGCATCCCGGCCTCGGCGGAGAAGGCGTACCTGGAGCTGAACGGGGCGAGCCACTTCTTCCCGCAGACCACCAACACGCCGACCGCCCGGCAGATGGTGGCCTGGTTGAAGCGGTTCGTCGACGACGACACCCGCTACGAGCAGTTCCTCTGCCCCGGCCCGAGCGGCTCGGCCATCCAGGAGTACCGCAACACCTGTCCGAGCGCCTGACGGCGGTCACCGGGGCGGTCGCCGTTGGCGGCCGCCCCGTCCACCTGCGCGCGGGAGCATTGAAGGTCTTGACGCCATACCCGAGAAACGTACACTGCGAGTGTAAATAAACACCCGCCACGACAGAGGGATGGGTGATGGAGCGCGGCCTCGAACTGCACCACATCGGCGTCCGTTTCGGCGGCCTCACCGCCCTCGACGACGTGTCCCTGCGGGTGCCACCCAACCGGGTGGTGGGCGTGATCGGGCCCAACGGCGCCGGCAAGACCACGCTCTTCAACGTGATCTGTGGTTTCGTCGCGCCGGAGACGGGTTCGCTCACCCTCGACGGCCGGCCGCTGCGGCCACGGCCGCACCGGCTGACCCGGCTCGGCATCGCCCGGACCCTGCAGGGCACCGGGCTCTTCGCCGGGCTCAGCGTGGTGGAGAACGTGATGACCGGCGCGTCGCACACCGCCCGTGCCGGCTTCGTCCCGGCGCTGCTCGGGCTGCCGGCCAGCGACCGCGACGAGCGCCGGCTGCGCGACGACGCCCTGGCCATCCTCGACGAGCTGGGCATCGCCGGGCACGCCGAGGCCGCGCCGGGCACCCTGCCCTTCGCGGTACGTCAGCGGGTCGCCCTGGCCCGCGCGCTCGCCGCCCGGCCCCGGCTGCTGCTGCTCGACGAACCGGCCGGTGGCCTCGGTGCCGACGACATCGCCGAGCTGGCGGAGCTGGTCCGGCAACTGCCCCGGCGGGACACCGATCCCTGCGCGGTGCTCCTGGTCGAGCACCACATGGACCTGGTGATGGCCGTCTGCGACGAGATCGTGGTGCTCGATTTCGGCCGGGTCATCGCCGCCGGCACCCCGGACGAGGT
Source organism: Micromonospora sp. DH14 (assembly GCF_029809455.1). Classification (NCBI taxonomy): domain Bacteria; kingdom Bacillati; phylum Actinomycetota; class Actinomycetes; order Micromonosporales; family Micromonosporaceae; genus Micromonospora; species Micromonospora sp. DH14. The sequence goes on from NZ_JARVKT010000006.1 coordinate 258,841, forward strand.
CCGCGACGATCCGGCGGTCACCGACGCGTACCTCGGTGCGACGGTCGAGGAAGAGGTCTCCCCGTGAGCGCGAGGAGTGAGCCGGGTTTGCGAGCCCCGCAGTCGCGAACGAAAGGCGGCACGGTGTGAGCGCGAGGAGTGAGCCGGGTTTGCGAGCCCCGCAGTCGCGAACGAAAGGCGGCACGGTGTGAGCGCGAGGAGTGAGCCGGGTTTGCGAGCCCCGCAGTCGCGAACGAAAGGCGGCACGGTGACCGGGACCGACCTGCTCGTCGTGCGGGGGCTGGCCGCCGGTTACGGCGCCGCGCCCGTGTTGCGGGCCATCGACCTCACCGTCCCGGCCGGCACGATCGCCGCTGTCGTCGGCGCCAACGGCGCCGGCAAGACCACCCTGCTGCGTGCGCTGTCCGGCATGATCCGCCCGACCGCCGGCCAGGTTCTGCTGGCCGGGGAGGACCTTCGGGGTACGCCCGTGGAGCAGCTCGTTCGACGCGGCATGGCGCACGTCCCGGAGGGCCGGGGGGTGATCAGCGAGCTGACGGTTGACGAGAACCTGCGGCTCGGTGGGTTGTGGCGGCGTGACCGGGCCGACGCGGGACGGGCGCTCGACGAGGTCTACCAGCTCTTCGAGCCACTGGCCCGACGCCGTCGGCACCTGGGTCACCAGCTCTCCGGGGGTGAGCGGCAGATGCTCGCGCTCGGTCGGGCCCTGGTCGGCCGACCCCGTCTGCTGCTGCTGGACGAGCCGTCGCTCGGCCTGGCGCCACGGGTGGTCGCGCGGACCATGGCCCTGCTCCGCCAACTGCGTGACCGCACCGGCCTGACCGTCCTGCTCGTGGAGCAGAACGTGCGCAGCGCGCTCGCCGTCGCCGACCAGGGCGTCGTGATGTCCCTCGGTCGGGTGGTGATCGCCGCCCCGGCGGCGCAACTGCGCGACGACGTCGACCTGCGCCACGCGTACCTCGGTTTCTGACCACCACCTCGTCCCCCGGAGGGAGGACTGTTGGACCGCTTCGTCTTCCTCACCGTCGACGGCCTGTCCCGGGGCGCGGTGTACGCCGCGTTCGCGTTGGCCCTGGTGCTCATCTGGCGGGCGGCGCGGGTCGTCAACTTCGCCCAGGGGGCGATGGCCGTCGCCGCCGCGTACGTCGCCTACTCCGTCAGCACCGCGACCGGTTCGTACTGGCTGGGCTTCGTGGTCGCGATCGTCGCCGGCCTGCTGCTCGGCGCGCTGGTGGACCGGGTGGTGATGCGGCACGTCGATCACGCCTCACCGCTGAACCCGGTGATCGTCGCGCTCGGGCTGGTGCTGCTGATCCAGGCCGTGCTGGGCATGGTGTACGGCAGCGAGTTCCGCCCCGCGCAGGCCCCGTTCAGCCGGTCCGCCCTCACCGTGGGTGGAGTGGCCGTGCTGTCCCCGTACGACCTGTTCGTCTTCGCCACGATCGGGGTGGTGGTCAGCGGCCTGGCGTGGCTGTTCGCGCGTACCCCGGTGGGGTTGCGGATGCGCGCGGCGGCCTTCGCCCCCGAGATGTCCCGGCTGCTCGGGGTCAACGTCGGCGGGATGTTGACTCTCGGCTGGGCGCTCGCCTCCGGGGTGGGCGCGCTGGCCGCCATGCTGGTCCTCCCGACCGAGTTGGGCCTGCACCCGCACGCGATGGACCTGGTGTTCGTCTCGGCGTTCACCGCGGCGGTGGTCGGCGGGCTGGACAGTCCACCGGGGGCGGTGGTCGGTGGCCTGGTGGTGGGGTTGCTGCTCTCCTACGTGAGTGGCTACGCCGGCAGCGACCTGACGCCGCTTGCGGTGCTGGTCCTGCTGCTGGCGGTGCTGCTGGTCCGGCCCGGTGGGCTGTTCGCCCCGGTCGCGGCGAGGCGGGTGTGAGCGCCACCAGGGCGGCGGTGCCGCCGAAACAGCAGCTCGTCGGGGCGGGCCGACCGGCCGACCGTCGGCGCGGCTCGACCCTGCTGCGCCACCTGGCGGTCGTGCTCGCCGCCGGGTTGCTGCTGGTGGCGGTCAGCTACTCCGTGGAGCCGTTCCGCAACTTCCAGCTCGCCACGGTGGCCGCCTACTTCTGCGCGACCGCCGGTTTGACCGTCCTCACCGGGCTCAACGGTCAACTGTCGCTCGGGCACGGTGCGTTGATGGCCACCGGTGCGTACACCGTGGCGCTGTGCCAGACCGCGTTCGCCGACCGGGGGACGACCGGCGGCTGGCTGTTGCCGATCTCGCTGGTCGCGGCGGTCGTCAGCACGGTGGCGGTCGGCGCGGTGGTCGGGGTGGCCGCGGCCCGGCTGCGCGGCCCCTACCTGGCCGGGGTCACTCTCGCGGTGGCCGTGGTGGTGCCGGCGCTGGCCGTCACCTTCGACGGCGTGTTCAACGGCGAGCAGGGGTTGTCGGTGCCGGTGAAGCCGCCGCCGTTGGCGCTCGGCGCGTACTTCCCGTACGAGCGGTGGCAGCTCTGGGTCACCGGCGCGGCCACCCTGCTGGCGTTGCTGCTGCTGGCGAACCTGATCCGCAGCCGGTACGGGCGGACCTTCCGGGCGGTCCGCGACGACGAGGTGGCGGCCCGCCTCGCCGGTATCCACGTGGCCCGCACCCAGGTCCTCGCGTTCGTGGTCAGCGCCGCCACCGCCGGGCTCGGCGGCGCGCTGCTGGCGGTGCTCGCGCAGAGCGTCTCACCCGGGGCGTTCTCGCTGACCCTGTCGCTGTTCCTGCTGATGGCGGTGGTGATCGGTGGTCTGGGTCGACTGAGCGGCGCGCTGTGGGGGGCGGTCCTGCTGGTCGCCCTGCCCGATCTCACCCACTCGCTGACCGAGCTGCTGACGCTCTCGCCCGCGGTGGCGCAGCGGCTGGAGGGCAACCTTCCGCTGGCGATCTTCGGACTCACCCTGATCGTCGTCATGATCGCCGCCCCGGGCGGTGTGCAGGGTCTGCTGTCGCGTCTCGGCCGGGCTGTGCTGGCCCGGCGGCCGACCCGGCGTTCCTGAGCTGTCCTCGGTCCGGCCCCGGCCGGGCGCCCCACCACCACACCGTTCCCCAGACAACCGGACCGAGAAAGGTCGGTGTTTCCCATGCACCGTAAAGCGCATCGCGGCCTCGCGATCGCCAGCTCCCTTGCCCTGCTCATCGCCGTGGCCGGCTGTGGCGGTGACGACGGCCCCGGCTCCGGCGGGGCGTCGGTGCCGGGCGTCACCGACACCGAGATCACCGTCGGCACCCACATGCCGCTGACCGGGCCGGCCTCGGCCGGCTACTCGAAGATCGCCCCGGCGACGAAGGCCTACTTCGACTACGTCAACGCCAACGGTGGCGTGCACGGCCGCAAGATCACTTACAAGATCATGGACGACGGCTACAACCCGGCGAACACCCAGCAGGTGGTCCGTCAGCTCGTCCTGCAGGACAAGGTCTTCGCCGTCCTCAACGGTCTGGGCACGCCGACGCACACCGGGGTTCTCGACTTCCTCAAGAGCAACCGGGTGCCGGATCTCTTCGTCGCCTCGGGCAGCCGCAGCTGGGACCAGCCCGACAAGTATCCGGGCACGTTCGGGTTCAACCCGGACTACACGGTCGAGGGCAAGATCCTCGCCAACTACGCGAAGCGGGACCTGGCCGGTCAGAAGGTCTGCTTCCTCGGGCAGGACGACGACTTCGGCCGGGACAGCCTGGCGGGTGTGGAGAAGGTGCTCGGCCCCGGGGCCGTGGCGGTCAAGCAGACGTACGTCACCAGCAACACCAACGTGGCGCCGCAGATCGGCGCGTTCAAGGCGGCCGGTTGCCAGGTCGTCGTGCTCGCCACGGTGCCCGGCTTCACCGCGCTCTCCATCGGCACCGCCGCACGGCTGGGCTTCAAGCCGCAGTGGCTCGTCTCCAACGTCGGTGCCGACCACCCGACCCTGGCCAAGCAGCTCGGCGCCGCCGCGCCGCTGCTGGAGGGCATGGTCGGCACCAACTACCTGCCGATGCAGAACGACACCGCGAACCCGTGGATCCAGCTCTTCACGAAGATCAACAAGGAGCACAACGGGGACGCGCCGTTCGACGGCAACACCGTCTACGGCATGTCGGTCGGGTACCTCTTCGTGCAGGTGCTGCTCGCCGCCGGCAAGGACCTCACCCGGGAGAAGGTGGTGGACGCCGTGCAGAAGGGCGGCTTCCAGGGCCCCGGGCTGGTGCCGCTGCGCTTCTCCGAGAAGGACCACTCCGGGTACGGCGGTCAGCGGCTGAGCCGGGTGACCGGGGGAGTGCAGAGCTACTTCGGGCCGGCGTACGAGACGGACGAGGCCGACGGGGCGGTCAACGAGTACACCGCCCCCGCGGCGGTGCCGCCGGCGAACGGGGTGCCGACCGGCTCCTGAGTCGGGGTGTCCCGACGTCCGACCGGGCTGGTTCGCGTGACCACGCCCGGTCGGACGGCTGCGCGCGTTGCTGCACCGGTCTGCCGGCGCGACTGTTCGAGGCGTTGACCGATGCCGATTGACGCTCCTACTATCTGCACCGTGAATGCATATTCGGATCGCCTCGCGGACCGGATCGCCATCGTCACCGGCGCCGCTCGGGGGATTGGTCTGGGCATCGCCCAGCGCCTCGTCGCCGAGGGCGCCCGGGTGGGTCGGTGCGGCGGCGGCGTCTCGCTGACCGGCCGGGCCGGATGACGGCGTCGGTGGCGCGTCCGGGAACGCTGATCAACCCCTGTCTAGACTCGGCGGTGCGTCGGGGGACGCCATGGCGGTGAGGGGGCGGAGGCGGATGGACGGGGTCGATGTGGTGGGCCGGGTCGACGGGCGCACCGCCCGCGCCGAACGCACCCGCGCGGCCATCGTCGAGGCGCACCTCGCGCTCATCTCCGAGGGTGACCTCCGCCCGACCGGCGAGCGCATCGCCGAGCGGGCCGGGATCTCGCTGCGCACCCTCTGGACCAACTTCAAGGACATGGAGACGCTCTTCGAGGCCAGCGGCGCGGAGGTGCTGCGCCAGCAGGACGCCGCGCACCGGCTGATCTCACCCGGGCTGCCGCTGGCGAAGCGGGTCGACGCGTACTGCCGCCAGCGGGCTCGGCTGCTCCAGCTGATCGCGCCGTCGGCGCGGGCCGCCCAGATGCGTGAGCCCGTCTCCGAGCAGCTGCACCGCAACAAACTCAAGCACATCGAGCGCGTCCGCGACGAGGTCGAGGAGCTGTTCGCCGTCGAGCTGGCCGAGGCCGGGCCGGGCCGGGAACAGTTGGTGCACGCCCTGGTGGCGGCGAGCACCTGGCAGGCCTGGTCGATGCTGCGCTACGGGCTCGGTCTGGGCGTGGACCAGGCCCGCGCGGTGATGTCCCGGACCGTGGGCGCCCTGCTGGCCGAGGTCACGCCCGACTGATTCCGGCCCGGCCCGATATCGACCCCTCTTTCCATTCGGTTTCCGATGGGTAACACTGGCAGGCATGGTTACTGCATCAAGAGTGCAACTAACCGTGCTGCGTGGCCGGGACGACGAGTGCCGGGCTGTCCGGAGCCTGCTCGACGGCATGACCAACGCCGGCGGTGCCCTGCTGTTACGCGGAGAGCCCGGATCGGGCCGGACCGCGCTGATCGGCTACGCCCACCGGCATGCCGAGGACCGCATCGTGCTCGTCGGCAGTGGGCTCGCCGAGGAGGCCACCCTGCCGTACGCCGGCCTGCAACGGCTGGTCGACCCGGTGCTGCACCATGCCGCCGACCTGCCCGACGAGCAGCGCCAACTGCTGCGCCGCGCGCTGGCCGGGGAGAGCTGCCCGGCCGACCGGCAACTGACGCTGTCGATGGCGGTGCTCGGGCTGCTCGCCGCCGCCGCCCACGAGCGGCCGCTGCTCGCCACCATGGACGACGTCGACCGGGGTGACCCGCAGACCGCGCAGGTGCTCGCGTTCGTCGCGCGCCGACTGCGGCACCTGCCGCTGGCCGTCCTGCTCACCGCCGACGTCACCGCCAATCTCGACGGGATACCGGCGCACCGGCTGCGGGCGCTGACCGAGCACGAGAGCACCGCCGTCCTCACCGACCGGCTTCGTCGGCTCGCCGAGCGCGCGGGCGTCGACCGGCTCCCCGAACGGCCGGCCGCGTCGGCGCTGGCCGCGTTGGCCACGACCGGCGGCGGCAACCCGCAGGCCCTGGTGGACCTCGCCGAGGGGCTCAGCGCGGGGCAGTGGCGGGGGGAGGAGCCGCTGCCCGCCGCGCCACCGGCGGACGGGGCGCTCGGTCGGGCGTACCGGGCCCGGCTGGACCGGCTGCCACCGGAGACCCGACGGGTGCTGCTGCTCGCCGCGCTCGACGAGGACGGCGCGCCGGGCACCCTGATCCGGGCCGCCGCAGCCGCCGGCGCCGAGGTCGAGGCGCTCGCCCCGGCGGAGGTCGCGGGCCTGGTCCGCGTCGAGCCACGTGGTGTCACCTTTCCGCAGCCGCTGGTGCGCATGATGATCGCGGCCAGCGCGCCGCTCGCGGAGCGCCGCGCGGCGCACCGACTGCTCGCCGAGGTGCTGGTCGCGCAGGGGCAGCGGCTGCGCCGGGCGATGCACCTCGCCGCCGCGATGGCGGGCGCCGATCCGGCCCTCGCCGCCGAGCTGGAACAGGCCGCGGTCGGCGGATCCGACGGCTGGGCCACCGCGTCGGTGGCCCTGCGGTGGGCCGCCGAGTTGAGCGATCAGCCACAGTTGACCGCCGCCCGGCTGTTGACCGCCGCCCGCTACGCCTGGGCCGGTGGGCAACCCGACGCGGCCCGGCTGCTGCTCGACCGCCTGCGCGCGGTCTGCGCCGACCCGGTCGTCCGCGCACGTGCCGACCTGCTCCGCGGTGAGCTGGAGCTGCGCTGCGGCACCGCGTCGGGCGCGTCGGTCACGCTGCTGGCCGCCGCGGCGGCCGTGGACGGCACCGACCGTGCCCTGGCCCTGACCGGGCTGGTGCGGGCCGGCGAGGCGGTCTGCTTCGCCGGCGACCAGTACCGCTACGCCGAGGTCGGCCGCCGGGCGCTGGCGTTGCGGCGCCCGGACGACCCGCCGGCCCTGGAGGTGATGGGCTGTCTGGTCGCCGGGGTGGCGGCGACCCTGCGGGGCGACCACGAGCGGGCCGGGCCCGCGCTGCGCCGCGCCGTGGTGCTGGGCGGCCGGCTGACCGGTTGGGCGCTGACCCCCACCGCGCTCAGCTGCGCCGCGGCGGCCGGGCTGCTGGTGGCGGTGGACGGCGCGGCCCACCGGCTCGCCGGGCGCGCTGTCGAGCTGGCCCGGGAACGGGGCGAGCTGTCGATGCTGTCGCGGGCCTTGGAGCTGCGGGCGGTCGCCGAATACTGGCTGGGTCGACACGAGGCGGCGGCGGAGACCTCCCGCGACGGGCTGCGCGTCGCCCGGGCCACCGGCCAGGTCAACTGCGCCAACGTCCATCTGGGCATGCTGGCCGTGCTGGCCGCGATCCGGGCCGACCGGGCCACCAGCCTGCGGCGGATTCGGGAGATCGGCGAGTCACCGACGCCGGGCAGCCGTCCGCACGCGCTCGCCGCGTGGGCCCTGGCGGTGCTCGACCTGGTCGACGGCCGGCACGCCGAGGCGGCGGACCGGCTGGCGTCGCTGGCCCGGCTCGGCACCGGTCGAGGTCAGGTCCTCGTGCAGGTGATGGCCACCCCGTACCTGGTGGAGGCGGCGGCGCACCTGCCGCACCGGCCGGCCGCGACGGCCGCGCTCGCCGCGTTCGACAGGTGGGCCAGCAGCACCGCGAGCCCGCTGCGCCGGGCCCTGTCCGCGCGGTGCCACGCGCTGCTCGCTCCCCGGGGTGGCGCCGAGGCGGAACGGCACTTCGAGGCGGCGTTACGGCTGCACCCGACAGAGGCCGGCACGGTCGAGCGGGCCCGCACCGAACTGCTCTTCGGTCAGGAGTTGCGCCGCAGCCGACGCCCCCGCGACGCGCGCACGCACCTGCACCAGGCCCGCGAGATGTTCAGCCTGCTCGGCGTGGAGTGCTGGGCCGAGCAGGCCACCACGGAGCTGCGGGCGGCCGGGGAGTCGATCGGCCCGCCGGACCTGCCCGCGGCGCGGTTGCTGACCGGCCAGCAACTGCGGATCGCCGAGCTGGTCGCCGAGGGCGCCACCAACCGGGAGATCGCCGCCCGGATGTTCCTCTCCACCCGTACTGTCGACCACCACCTGCGCAACGTGTTCCATCGGCTGGGCATCCGTTCCCGTACCGAGCTGGCCCGCGCCTTCACCGCCGAACGGCACGTCGGTCTGGCCTCCGAGCGGTGACCCTCCGCTCTGGACGCGTTAAACTATCACCGCTAGTTTGAGCGTCATGGACCTCACCCTCTCCGCCGAGCAGGCGGCGGTCCGCCAGCTGGCCGCCGAGTTCGCCGACCGCGAGCTGCTGCCGCACGCGGCCGCCTGGGATCGTCGCGAATCGGTCGATCCCGCCATCGTCGGCATGCTCGGTGACCTGGGCTTCCTGGGGCTGACCATCGCCGAGGCCGACGGCGGGTCCGGCGGCGACCACCTCGCGTACTGCCTGGTGCTGGAAGAACTGGGCCGGGGCGACTCCGCGGTGCGCGGCATCGTCTCGGTCTCCCTCGGCCTGGTCGCGAAGTCGATCGCCGCCAACGGCAGCGCGGAACAGCGGGCCGAGTGGCTGCCGAAGCTCTGCGCCGGCACCGCGCTCGGCTGCTTCGCGCTGACCGAGCCGGACAGCGGCTCCGACGCGGCCGCACTGCGCACCCGTGCGGTCCGCGACGGCACCGACTGGCTGATCTCCGGCACGAAGACGTTCATCACCAACGGCACCACCGCCGACGTGGCGCTGGTCTTCGCCCGCACCGGCGGCCCGGGGCACCGGGGGATCAGCGCGTTCCTGGTGCCCACCGACAGTCCGGGACTGACCCGACGGGAGATCCACGGCAAACTCGGCCTGCGCGGCCAGGCCACCGGCGAGCTGGGCTTCGACGAGGTACGCGTGCCCGACACGGCGCTGCTCGGTGCCGAGGGCGGCGGATTCCGGCTGGCCCTGGCCACCCTCGCCAAGGGGCGGATGTCGGTGGCCGCCGGGTGTGTCGGCATCGCCCAGGGCTGCCTCGACGCGGCGGTCGGTTACGCCGGGCAGCGGACCCAGTTCGGCGGGCCGATCGCCGGGCACCAGCTCGTCCAGCAACTGCTCGCCGCCATCGCTGTGGACACCGCCGCCGCCCGGCTGCTGGTCTGGCAGGTGGCCGACCTGATCGACCGCGACCAGCCGTTCGCCACCGAGGCGTCGGTGGCCAAGCTCTTCGCCAGCGAGGCCGCCGTCCGCGCGGCCAACAACGCGGTCCAGGTGTTCGGTGGGTACGGCTACATCGACGAGTACCCGGTCGGCAAGTACCTGCGCGACGCCCGGGTCGCCACCCTCTACGAGGGCACCAGTCAGATCCAGCAACTCCTCATCGGACGCGCGCTCACCGGCGTCAACGCCTTCTAGCACCTGTAGGGAGACCTGGCATGAGAGTGTTCACCTCGTTCGAGGAGTTGGCCGCCGCGACCGGCGAGAGCCTCGGACCCGGTCCGTGGCAGCGCGTCGAGCAGAGCCGCGTCGACCTGTTCGCCGACGCCACCGACGACCACCAGTGGATTCACGTCGACCCGGTCCGAGCCGCAGCGGGGCCGTTCGGCGCGACGATCGCGCACGGGTACCTCACCCTGTCGCTGCTGCCGGCCCTGGCGGGCGGGCTCTACCGGGTCGAGGGGGTGGCGATGGGGGTCAACTACGGGCTGAACCGGGTGCGTTTCCCCGCGCCGCTGCGGGTCGGCGCCGCCGTACGCGCCACCGCGACCATCGCCGACGTGTCGCCGGTGACCGGCGGCGTGCAGCTGGTCGTGACGGTCGTGGTGGAGAGCGACAGCGGCGGTAAGCCGGTCTGCGTGGCCGAGACCGTCAGCCGGCTCTACGCTGCCGCGCAGCGCTGACCCCAGTTCGTCTGTGGTCTGGCCGGTGTGTCGCGACCTCCGGTAGCGTTGCGAGAGAACTTCCGGAACTTGCGGTGCCCTGCGGCTGGTGAATCGACCCGGCCGACCCCAGCAGGGCGCCGCCGTCGCCTCTCGATGGCACCCGGCCTGGGCAGCTACGCCCTGCTCCGGCACCCGGGCCGAATCAATTCTCGTAATCCTTCCGGAAATTCTTGCCTGTCGATCAGTGGCGCTGACATACTCCACATCCACCGAGGTCGATGGCCAACGGTGTGTGCCACTTCCCGGGCGCACTCCCGCGCGTGGTCGTGACCCGGCACCCCACCACCGCAGGGGCGGTGCGTGTCACCTGCGCTGCCCCGGGTTCCACGGAAGGAAAAGACATGATCGAACGGTGCCAAGAGGACACCCGCCCACGGTTCGGCCCTCGAGCGCGTACGGCGGTCGTCCTCGCCGCCGCCGCCCTGCTCGCCGCAACCAGCGCCGCGTTCCTGCCGGGCACGGCGAGCGCCGGTACGACCCTGGGCGCGTCCGCCGCGGAGAAGGGGCGGTACTTCGGTACGGCGGTGGCGGCGAACAAGTTGTCTGATAGTGCGTACACGACGATTTTGAACCGTGAGTTCAATTCGGTGACGCCTGAGAATGAGATGAAGATCGACGCGACGGAGCCGCAGCAGGGTCGGTTCAGTTATGGGGCGGCCGATCAGATTGTCAGTCATGCGCGGTCTCGGGGTATGAGCGTGCGGGGTCACACGTTGGCGTGGCATTCGCAGCAGCCGGGTTGGATGCAGAGCATGAGTGGTAGTGCGTTGCGGCAGGCGATGCTCAATCATGTGACGCAGGTGGCCACGCACTTCCGGGGTCAGGTGGTGGCGTGGGATGTGGTGAACGAGGCGTTCGCTGACGGTAGTTCGGGTGCGCGTCGTGATTCGAATTTGCAGCGTACGGGTAATGATTGGATCGAGGCGGCGTTCCGGGCGGCGGATGCGGCGGACCCGAACGCGAAGTTGTGTTACAACGACTACAACACCGACAACTGGACGCACGCGAAGACGCAGGCCGTCTACAACATGGTGCGGGACTTCAAGTCGCGTGGTGTGCCGATCGACTGTGTCGGGTTCCAGTCGCACTTCAACAACGACTCGCCGTACAACAGCAACTACCGCACCACGCTGTCGAGCTTCGCGGCACTGGGCGTCGACGTGCAGGTGACCGAGTTGGACATCCAGGGCGCTCCGGCGAACACCTACCGCGCTGTGGTGGAGGACTGCCTGGCGGTGGCCCGGTGCAACGGCGTCACGGTGTGGGGCATTCGGGACAGCGACTCGTGGCGGGCGTCGCAGACCCCGTTGCTGTTCAACAACAGTGGTCAGAAGAAGGCAGCGTACGACGCCGTCCTCGCCGCGTTGAACAACGGCACCACGCCCACCGACCCGCCGACCAACCCGCCCACGACTCCGCCGACCAACCCGCCCGGCGGCAGCTGCACCGCGACCCTGCAGGACGGCACCCGGTGGGGCGACCGGTTCAACAGCACGGTCACCGTCAGCGGCGCGAGCAACTGGACCGTCGTGGTCGCCGTCACCCCGCCCCAGAAGATCTCCGGCACCTGGAACGGCAGTCCGACCTGGGACAGCAGCGGGAACGTCATGACCATGCGGTCGAACGGCAGCGGCAACGCCTTCGGCTTCACCACCATGGCCAACGGCAACTGGAACCGCCCGGTGGTGCAGTCCTGCACCGCCTCCTGACCACACGCACCGTGATGGGGCGGCGACGGAATCCGTCGCCGCCCCATCAGCCGGTCCGACAGTGTCGACGAATCCCGTTGTCGATCACGCGCGTATCTGGATAAGGCCCCCCGTCTATTCAGGACCGTGTGACGCCCCCCGATCCCAGGACGGTCACCGGTGTTGTCGGAAACAACGCCGATACCGTTTCTGGCGCGCGTCACACCGCCCTCCCTGTTCTCCTCCGTGTCGCCGATCGCGTTGCCTGTCGAAGGCACCCGCACACCTCGTCGTACGATGCCTGCTATCTGACAGTCATCGATCGGCGATCACAAAACTAGATATAGTCCCTGATGGATTGTTTGCCAATCACGTCGCGAGACTGACAAACAACTCTTCGACGGGGGACAACGTGGGAAGACCTGACCGGCCGCTCGACCCGGAGGCGGGTGAGCTGGAGCGATTCGCGCTCGACCTGCGGAAACTGCGGGCGAAGGCGGGGACGCCGACGTACCGCCAACTGGCCAGACGGGCGCACTTCTCGGTGACCACCCTGGCGAAGGCGGCCAGCGGCGAGACCGTGCCGATCCTCCAGGTGACACTCGCGTACGTGGCCGCGTGTGACGGCGATCTGGCCGAGTGGACCGAGCGGTGGCACAGTTTGATCGCCAGCGTGGCGTCCGCCGACACGACGGAGGTCAGCCGGGGGCCGTACTGGGGAATGGCGGCCTTTCAGCCGGAGGACTCCGAATGGTTCTTCGGACGCGAGCGCATGGTGGCTCAACTGTGTGAAATGCTCACCCGTCTGCGGTTCGTCGCCGTTTTCGCCCCGTCCGGTGCGGGCAAGTCATCACTGCTCCGCGCCGGCCTGCTGGCGACAGTGGCCGAGAATCCCGGCAAGGGTCAGCCGGCCTGGGCCACTGTGCTGATGACCCCCGGCGAACATCCCATCGAAGAGCTCGCGACTCAGCTCGTGAATGGACCGGACGCTCGCGACACGGTCCAGAGCAGGCTGACCGACGATCCGGCGAACATTCGCGCGACGATCGAGCACATTCTCGACTCCCGTCCGTCGGTCGCACACCTGCTCATCGTGGTGGACCAGTTCGAGGAGCTCTTCACGCTCTGCCGGGACGAGGAGGAACGATCGGGGTTCATTGCCGCGCTGCTCGCCGCGGCGGACCTTCCCAGGGCGCGTGTGGTGCTGGGGGTGCGGGCCGACTTCTACGGTCGGTGTGCGGCCTACCCGGCCCTGGTGGCGGCCCTGCACGAGCACCAACTGTTGGTCGGCCCAATGGACGACGAGGATCTGCGTCGGACGATCACCGGCCCGGCCGAGCGTGCCGGGTTGCAGGTGGACCCCGCGTTGGTCGAGATGGCCGTTGCCGACGTCGACGGTCAGACGGGGGCGCTACCGCTGCTGTCCCACGCGCTGCTGGAAACGTCACGCCTGCGGCAGGGCAGGCGGATCACGCTGGCCCACTATCGCGAGTCGGGCGGCGTGAACGGTGCCATCACCCGGACCGCCGAAGGGGTGTACGCGCAGTTCGACGAGGGGCAGCGTGGGCTGGCCCGGGACATCTTCCTGCGGCTGACCGCCCTCGGTGACGGCACCGAGGACACCCGACGTCGGGCCCCCTCGCCGAGCTGGTGGGCGGCGCCGACCCGTTGGCCGCGGCCGGGGTGCTGGACCGGGCGCGGCGTCTCCGGGCCGGGCCTGGCTCTCCCCGGCGGACCCGACGGGCAGCTCTGGAGCCCGGTGTTCAACCCGGACGGAAAGCGGCTGGTCACCGCCGGCTCGGACGGTACCGTCCGGATCTGGCAGGTCGACGCGACCGGTGGGCCGATCGTCCTGCGCGGGCACGAGGGCCCGGTGTGGGGCGTGGCGTTCAGCCCCGACGGACGGCTGGTCGCCAGTGCCGGCGAGGACACCACCGTCCGGGTCTGGGATGCCCGTGGTGGCGCTCGACCGGTGGTGCTGCGGGGGCACACCAAGGTCGCGGTCGGTGTGGCCTTCAGCCCCGACGGGCGCCAGTTGGCCAGCAGCGGCCACGACGCGACGGTGCGGCTCTGGGATCTGGCCGAACGAACCGCCACAACGACGCTGACCGGGCCGCGCACGGCCACCAGGACACTGGTGTTCAGCCGCGACGGCAGCCGCCTGGCCTGCTCCAGCAGCGATGGCACGGCGTGGCTGTGGTCGCTGACCGGGTCAGCCGCTCCGGTGGTGTTGCGGGGGCATGAGGGCACAGTGGAAGGGCTCGCGCTCAGCCCGGACGAACAGTGGATCGCGACCACCAGCGACGACCTGACCGTGCGGATCTGGAACGCCGACGGCGCCGGCGACCCGCTGGTGCTGCGCGGTCACACCAACCGGGTCTGGGCGGTGGCGTTCAGTCCGGACGGATCACGGCTGGTGAGCGCCGCCGACGACGGCACGCTGCGGGTCTGGGACCCGGGCAGCGAACGGGTGATCCTGCGCGGGCACGACAAGGCCACCTGGTCCGCCGCGTTCACCCCGGACGGGCAGCGGGTGGTCAGCGGCGGCGAGGACGGCACGGTACGGGTCTGGAACCTGGCCGCGCCCGACGAGCCTCGGCTGCTCGGCCGCCACGACGGCGACGTCTACGGCCTCACGGTCAGCCCGGACGGGTCGCGGGTGGCAACCGGCGGCAGCGACGGGACGGTGCGGGTGTGGGACCTCGCCGGCAGAGACGATCCGGTGGTGCTGCGCGGGCACGAGAAACAGGCGTGGACCGCCGACTTCAGCCCTGACGGCCGTCTCCTGGCCAGTGTCAGCAACGACCGGAGCCTGCGCATCTGGGACCTGACCGGCCAGCGCGGCCCGGTGGTCCATCGGGTCGCCGAGGAGATCCGGTACGCCGCCTTCAGCCCCGACGGCACGAAGGTCGCCACCGCCGGCGCGGAGGGCACCCTGCGGATCTGGGACGCCCTCGGCGCTGCCGACCCGCTGCTCCTTCCCGGTCACGAGGGACTGGTCTGGGCCGTGGCCTTCAGCCCGGACGGAGAACGGGTCGCCAGCGCCGGCTTCGACGGCACCGTGCAGATCCACTCCATCACCGGCGGCGACGCGCCGATGGTGTTGCGGGGCCACGAGGGCCCCGTCTGGCACGTGTCGTTCAGCCCGGACGGGCGGTGGGTGCTCAGCTCCGGAAAGGACGGCACCGCTCGCCTGTGGCGCGCGTCGGAGGCCGCGCAGTCGGTGACCTTCGACGGGTTCGGGGCGTCCGTGGAGACCGTCGACTTCAGTCCGGACGGCGAGCGGCTCGTCTCGACCCACGACGACGGCACCGTACGCGTGTGGCCCTGCCGTGCGTGTGCTCCGGTCCAGCGCCTGCTGGAGCCGTGAGCAGCACACTCACGGCGTCGGTGCGCGGCGTGGCGTCCGGTCGACGAGCGGATGTGCCCGGTGGTGCCGGGCTGGGCGCAACACCGAGCCCAGCCAGCGCAGCTGACGCCGGACGTGCACGGCCTCGCCGCCCTCGTGACCGTTGAACGGGTAGACGTGCATCTCGCGCTCGGGTGGGACCGGCCTGCCGTTCGCGGCGCCGTAGTGGTTGTAGGCGGCGAAGGCGGTCCGCGGTGGGCAGACGGTGTCGCGCCGGCCGACCCCGAAATGCGCCGGGGCCGTCGCTCGGCGGGCGAAGCTCACACCGTCGACGTAGGACAGCGTGCGCCAGACCGCCTCCTCGGCCTCCCGGTGCACGGCCAGGTACCGGGCGATCTCGCCGTACGGCGCGAGGTCGGTGAGCGCGACGCTGCGGCGCATGTCGCACAGGAACGGGGCGGTGGTCAGCACCGCGCTGAGGTCGTCGACGAGACCGGCCACCGCCAGGGCGAGGCCGCCGCCCTGGCTGTTGCCGACCACGCTGACCTGGTCGCCCTCGACCCCGGGCAGCGCCCGGACCGCCACGACCGCCCGGACCGCGTCGGTGATCAGGCGGCGGTAGTGGTAGGTCCTCGGATCGAGGATCCCCCAGGTGACCGGCGCGGGCCCACCGGGCGCGCCGTGCGGGTCGGGGGTGTCCCCGGCGCCGTACTGCCCCGCCTGGCCCCGGTTGTCCATCAGCAGGTGCGCGTACCCGGCCACCGGCCAGGTCAGCCGTTCGTGGGGCAGGCCACGACCGCGACCGTAGCCGGCGTACTCGACCACGGCCGGCAGCGGCCCCCGCACCCCCGCCGGGCGGGTGTACCAGGCGCGTACGGGGTCACCGTCGAAACCGGCGAACGTGACGTCCCAGGAGTCGAGCAGCAGTAGGTCGGTAGGCTCGGGACGGACGTCGACGAGCACCGGCGCGGCGGTCGCCTCGGCGAGCGTGTCCCGCCAGAACTCGTCGAAGTCGTCGGGCTCGGCGACCTCGGGCGCGTAGCGCTGAAGCTCGTCGACGGTGAAGGCGTCGTGGGGCACGGGTCCTCGCAGGGGCCGGGGTCAGTGCGGGTGTGTCGGTGGCGCGGTGCTCTCCCGGACGATCAGCTCGGTCACCAGGTCGATCCGGCTGGTCGCCGGCTCGTTCCCCCTCGTCAGGTCGAGCAGCATCTGGGTGGCGATGCCGGCCATGTCGCGCAGGGGCTGGTTGATCGTGGTGAGGGCCGGATCGGTCCAGGCGGAGAGCGGCAGGTTGTCGTACCCGATCACCGACAGGTCCTCGGGCACCCGCAGGCCGCACTGACGGGCGGCCCGGAGCACCCCCATGGCCTGGATGTCCGACCCGGCGAAGATCGCCGTGGGTCGGTCCGGCCGCTGGAGCAGTTGCAGCCCGTGCGCGTGCCCGGCCCCGGCGGAGAAACTGCCGTAGCGGATCAGCTCGCGGTCGACCACCAGCCCGGCTTCCTCGTGGGCCGACTGGAAGCCGGCGGCGCGTGCGCGGCTGCACAGCACCTCGGGTGGGCCGGAGATGACGGCGATCCGGCGGTGCCCGAGATCCAGCAGGTGCCGAGCGGCGAGCAGGCCGCCGTTCCAGTTGTTCGACCCGACGGTGGGCACGGAGGCCGAGGTCGCGCTGTCGGTGTCGACGACGACGAACGGTATGCCCTGCCGACGCAGGTGCTGCTGTTGCGCCTCGGCCAGGTGGGAGAGGACGAACACCACACCCAGCGGGCGGTCGGCGAGCAACGCCTCCAGCCATCGTGCCGGCGGTCGGTGCGCGCCGTCGAGTTGGGCGACCGACAGCCCGATGCCGGCGGCGGAGGTCACCGCCTCGACGCCCCGCAGGATCTCCATTGCCCAACCCGTGTCGAACTCGTGGAAGACGAGGCCCACCCGACCGCTGCTGGTCGCGTGTCGCCGGGCGCGGCGCTGGTACTGGTGGCGGTCGAGGCTCGCCTCCACCCGGGCTCTGGTGCCGGGGGCGACGTCGCCGCGTCCGTTGAGGACCTTGGACACCGTCGCGACGGAGACGCCGACATCGTTGGCGATGGTCGCGATGGTGGTGGAGGCGGGTGGGCCGAGCGGGCGGTGCTCTGTCATCGCAGCCCCATACAACATTCGAAAGTTTCGGCCGACCTTAACATGATGTGACATTCACGCCAGTCGGTCTCGTCGTCGGGGCGCCCATTGGTGGGTCATCGCGCGGCCCATCGACGACGGAGCGCCGATCTCAGAGTCACCGTGTGCAGGAAACAATGCCTGGTGGTCCGATTGAGACTCTTGACAGGCATCGATGGGGCACTTAGGTTGCCGAAAAGGTTGCGCAGGTTTCCGGAAAGTTTCGGATCGTGAAGTTTCGGATCGGGGCTGCTCCCCAGTCGGCAT
Organism: Micromonospora sp. DH14; assembly: GCF_029809455.1. NCBI lineage: Bacteria > Bacillati > Actinomycetota > Actinomycetes > Micromonosporales > Micromonosporaceae > Micromonospora > Micromonospora sp. DH14. The sequence continues at coordinate 276,270 of NZ_JARVKT010000006.1, forward strand.
AGGAGGTCGTGGATGACATCAACCCTGCGGCCACCGCCGCCGGCGCCGCCGCAGGAGGCGCACAGCCCTGCTCCGCGCCCACCGCGACGTGGCCGAAGCTGGCGGCAGGCATTGCGCCGGGACTGGCAGCTCTACTCCCTCGCCATTCTGCCGCTGCTGTTCTTCCTGGTCTTCCGGTATCTGCCGATGCTCGGCAACATCATCGCCTTCCGCCGGTTCAAGCCGGGCGGCAGCATCTTCGGTGAGTACTGGGTCGGGCTGCGCTACTTCCGGATGTTCCTCACCGACCCGACGTTCTGGGAGGTGTTCACCAACACCCTGGTGCTCGGGGCGCTGACCCTGCTGTTCTGCTTCCCGCTGCCCATCGTGCTGGCGCTGCTGCTCAACGAGGTCCGGGTCCACCGTTTCAAGCGGTTCGTCCAGTCCGTCTCCTACCTGCCGCACTTCCTGTCGATCGTGATCGTGGCCGCGATGGTCATGCAGCTGACCTCGATCGAGGGCACGGCCAACCAACTCGTCAGCCTGTTCGGCGGCGACCCGGTGGCCTTCCTGCAGAAACCGGAGTGGTTCCGCACCATCTACGTCTCGTCCGAGGTCTGGCAGACGGTCGGCTGGGGCACGATCCTCTACCTCGCCGCCCTCACCACCATCGACGAGGACCTGTACGAGGCCGCCCGGATCGACGGCGCGGGCCGGCTGCGCCAAACCTGGCACATCACGTTGCCCGGCATCCGCCCGACGATGATGACCCTGCTGATCCTCAACATCGGCAGCTTCCTGGCCGTCGGGTTCGAGAAGATCCTGCTGCTCTACAACCCGTTGACGTACCCGACCGCCGACGTGGTCTCCACCTATCTGTTCCGGATGGGCTTCCAGTCGAGCAACTTCAGCTACGCGGCGGCCATCGGCCTCTTCGAGGCGGTGATCGGGCTGATCCTCGTCCTGTCGGCGAACGTCATCTCCCGTCGCACGGTGGGGACGAGCCTGTGGTGACCGTCGGGACGAAGATCGACGCCCCGAAGACCCGCGGGCCGGACGACAGCCGGGGTTACCGGATCTTCCGCGTCGTCAACACGATAGTGCTGCTCGGCGTCGTGGTCGTGACGCTGTACCCGTTCCTCAACATCGTGGCCCGCTCGCTCAGCGAAGAGGCGTACATCATCGCCGGCAAGGTGAGCGTCGTCCCGCGCGGGTTCGACCTGACCGCGTACAAGCTGCTGATGTCGGACTCGCTGTTCTGGACGAACTACCGCAACACGGTGGTGTACACGGTGGTCGCCACGCTCATCTCCATCGTGCTGACCACCTGTTACGCGTACGTGCTGTCCAAGCCGCAGCTCAAGGGGCGCCCCTTTCTCGTCGGTGTCGCGCTGCTCACCATGTTCTTCTCCGGTGGCCTGATTCCCAACTACGTGCTGGTCACCAGCCTGGGGATGAAGAACACCATCTGGGCCGTGGTGGTCCCCAACGCCATCAGCGTGTTCAACCTGCTGGTGATGAAGGCGTTCTTCGAGAGTCTGCCGAACGAGTTGGAGGAGGCCGCGGCGGTCGACGGCCTGAACACGTACGGCATCCTGCTGCGCATCGTGCTGCCACTGTCGAAGGCGATCATCGCGACGATGGTGCTCTTCTACGCGGTCTCCTTCTGGAACTCGTGGTTCACCGCGTTCCTCTACATCGACCAGCAGGATCTGCTGCCGGTCACCGTCTACCTGCGCAACCTCATCGCGGGTGCCACCAGCGCCGAGTCGGCCGCTGCCGACGCCGACAAGGTGCAGGCCGCGGCCACCCTCCAGGCCGTGACGATCGTGCTCACCACACTGCCGATCCTGGCGGTCTACCCCTTCGTCCAGCGGTACTTCGTCCGCGGCGTGATGCTCGGCGCGGTCAAGGGATGACGCCGAACGCCGCACCGCGGCACCTCCGAACCCACCACTGAAAGGACGAGCCATGCTCCACAAGACGTGGCGCCGCGTGGCGGTAGCCACCGCGGGTCTGCTCGCGCTCTCCCTTGCCACCGCCTGTTCCGAGGACCCCGGTGAGTCGACGGACCTCTCCGGGAACCGGGTCGGCGCGATGGCCGACTACGGCGTCGGCGACCAGTTCAAGGCCAGCGAGGCGCTCTCGTTCTCCACCCTCTACAACAACCACACGTTCTACCCGCTCAAGGAGGACTGGCTGTTCTGGTCCGAGTTGACGAAGCGGACCAACGTCACCATCGAACCGGTGGCCGTGCCGCTGAGCGACTACGAGCAGAAGCGCAGCCTGCTGATCGGGGCCGGGGACGCGCCGCTGATCATCCCGAAGACGTACCACCCGCAGGAGAACGCGTTCGTGTCCTCCGGGGCGATCCTTCCGGTGAGCGACTACCTGGACCTGATGCCCAACCTCAAGGACAAGATCGCCAAGTGGAACCTCAAGCCGGAGATCGACAACCTGCGACAGGCCGACGGTAAGTTCTACCTGCTGCCCGGGCTGCACGAGAAGCCCACGCAGGACTACACGGTGCTGGTGCGCACCGACATCATGCAGGAACTCAACCTGCCGACGCCGAAGACCTGGGACGACCTGTACGCCGTGCTCAAGGCGATGAAGGCGAAGTACCCGAACGTCTACCCGTACTCCGACCTCTTCAGCAAGCCGAACCCGACCGGCGCGCTGCTGAACATCCTCGGCTCGGCCCACGGCACCCAGGCGGGCTGGGACTACCAGCACGCCACCTGGGACCCGGCGGCGAAGAAGTTCACCTACACCGGAGCGTCCGAGCAGTACAAGCAGATGGTCACCTTCCTGCACAAGCTCGTCGCCGAGGGCCTGCTCGACCCGGAGAGCTTCACCCAGACCGACGACCAGGCACGCCAGAAGCTGGCCAACGGCAAGTCCTTCGTGGTCACCGGAAACGCGCAGACGCTGGTCAACAACCACCGGCCCGACCTGGCCAAGACGCTGCCGAACGCGAAGATGGCCAAGATCCCGCTGCCGGTCGGCCCGGCCGGTGAGATCAACCCGTTCCCCCGGCTGGAGAACGGCATCATGATCTCCACGAAGGCCCGGGAGAGCAAGAACTTCGTGGCCATGATGCAGTTCATCGACTGGTTGTGGTATTCGGACGCCGGCCTGGAGTTCGCCCGCTGGGGCGTCGAGGGCACCACCTTCACCAAGGACGCCTCCGGTAAGCGCACGCTCGACGCGGGCATCGACTTCCTCGGGCTGCACCCGAAGGCGCCCAAGCACCTCCAGAAGGACTTCGGCTTCCACAACGGCGTCTTCGCCTACGGCGGCACCCCCGACCTGGTCCGTGGGTTCTTCTCCCCGGAAGAGCTGGAGTTCCAGAAGGTGATGGACGCGCGTACCCCGAGGATGGTGCCTCCACCGGCCCCGTTGACCGACGAGGAGCGCGAGCAGGTGTCGCTCTGGGAGACGCCGTTGAAGGACTTCGTCACCCAGAACACGCTGAAGTTCGCCCTCGGCCAGCGCCCGCTCGCCGAGTGGGACGCGTACGTGGCGGAGCTGAAGGCCAAGAACTCCGACCAGTACATCGAGCTGGTCAACAAGGCGTACGAGCGGTTCCAGAAGAACAACGGCTGACCAGCGAGGTCCGGTCGGGCGGCCAGTCGCGGCCCGACCGGACCTCGTGGTGGGCACCGGTCGGACGATCAGAGGAAACGATAGTGAGTGGCGCGGCCCAGACCTGGCGACAGTTCGGCGACGGACCACTGTCGCGGATCACCTCGCGCGTCTACATCCTGCTCGTGGTCGAACTGCTCCTGCTGCTCAGCACAGTGCCCGGCCTGCTCCCGTTGCTGTTGCTGGACCGCGACCCCAGCAACCTGCCGCTGGTCGCGCTCTTCCTGGTGCCTGTCGGTCCGGCCCTCTCCGCCGCCCTGTACGTCCTGCGTCACCAGCGAACCGACCTGACCGACCTGCACCCGGCGGCGGTGTTCTGGCGTGGCTACCGGGCGAACGCGTTCGGGGTGCTGCGCATCTGGGTGCCGACGCTGCTGTGGTTGGCCGTTCTCGCCCTGAACCTCGCCTACCGGGACGCGGTCGGCCTGGCGACCTGGTGGACGGCACCGCTGGTGCTGATCGCGGTGGCGGTGACACTCGGCGCGGCCAACGCCCTGGTGATCACCTCGCTGTTCGACTTCCGCACCCGGGACGTGCTCCGACTGGCGGCGCACTTCCTCGTGCGTACCCCGGTGGTCACCGTCGGGAACGTCCTGCTGCTGGCCGCGGCGGCCGCGGTCACCGCGGTCCTCTCCGAGGCGGTGCTGATGCTGCTCGCGTCGATCGCCGCCCTGGCGTTCCTGCGCGTCAGCGAGCCGATGATCCACCTGATCCGGAAGGAGTTCACCACATGAGCCTGCCCCTGAGCGCCACGGTGCCCTTCGGGGGCGACGACAACCCGCGACAGGAGACCGAACCGCCGTCGGCGCTCGCCATCCCGCGACCGCTGGCGTACGGGGTCGTCGTGCTGGAGGGAGACCGGTGAACGCCGAAGAGTCAGTGGACCTGGAGCAGTTGATGTTCGTCGACGAGCCGATGGATGGTGACGGGCCGCGGGTCCACCCGGCCTGGTTGCCCCCGGAGGCGTTCCGGTCGCTCGGTGCGCGCCGCGTCCTCGTGCACGGCGAGGGGTTGCTCGTCGACACCGTCCTCGACGAGGTCTCGCGGGCCTGCGCGCGCTACGGCGGGCTGGTGTGGCACTCCCCGTCCTGGGACGTCGACGTCGACCTGGTGTTCGCCCTGCGCGACGCCGCTGAGCTGCCCAACCCGGCGGTCGAGGCGGCCCGTGCCGCCGGTGAGGCGGGGCTGGTCGAGCTGGCCGACGGCGAGACGCTCGGCGACGAGGGTTTCGTGTTGGCGCGGGCCGGTGACGTGACGGTGGTGCTGGCCGACGCGCCGGCCGGCCTGCTGTACGGGCTCTTCCACGTGGTCCGGCTCTGCGCGGCGGCCTTCGACCCGGCCCGCCCGCCGGAGTGGCACCGGCCGGCGCTGCGCCGGCGGATGCTGAACCACTGGGACAACGTCGCCGTGCACCCGGTGATGGGCCAGGTCGAACGGGGGTACGCCGGCGGTTCGATCTTCTGGCGGGACGGCCGTTCGCGCGGCGACCTGGACCGGGTACGGGAGTACGCGCGGCTGCTGGCCTCCTGCGGGGTCAACGCGATCTCGGTGAACAACGTCAACGTGGCCCGCACCGAGGCGCTGCTGCTCACCGAACGGCTCGGTGACGTGGCCGAGATCGCGGACGTGCTGCGCCGCTACGGCATCCGGGTGCACCTGTCGGTCAGCTTCGCCGCGCCGGTGGTCCTCGGTGGCCTGTCGACCGCCGACCCCTTGGACGAGAACGTACGGGTCTGGTGGGCCGCGACCACCCGGCGGGTGTACGAGCGCATCCCGGACTTCGGCGGTTACCTGGTGAAGGCCGACTCGGAGGGTCAACCGGGCCCGTTCACGTACGGCCGTGACCACGCCGACGGCGCGAACCTGCTGGCCGAGGCGCTCGCCCCGCACGGGGGAGTGGTGCACTGGCGGGCGTTCGTCTACAACCACCACCAGGACTGGCGGGACCGGTCCACCGACCGGGCGCGGGCCGCCTACGATCACTTCGCCCCGCTCGACGGGCGCTTCCGCACCAACGTGGTCGTCCAGGTGAAGTTCGGTCCGGTGGACTTCCAGACGCGGGAGCCGATCTCACCGGTGCTCGCCGCGATGCCGGCGACCCGGTTGGCGGTGGAGTTGCAGGTCACCCAGGAGTACACGGGCCAGCAGCGGCACGTCTGCCACCTCGGTCCGTGGTGGAGTGAGGTGCTCAGCTTCGCCCCCTGGGGGCCGGGCGGGCGGACGATCGCCGACGTGGTCACCGGGGAGGCGGCAGCGGGCGGCGGGATGGTCGCCGTCGCCAACGTCGGCGACGACCCGTTCTGGACCGGGCATCCGTTGGCGCAGGCCAACCTTTACACGTTCGGCCGGCTGGCCTGGGATCCGCGGCGGGACCCGACGACTATCCTCGACGAGTGGATCACGCTGACCTTCCCGCCGTCGGCGACCGCCGACGCGGAGTTGGTGCGGCGGACACTGCACGAGATCATGGACGACTCGTGGCGCACCTATGAGCGCTACACCGCCCCGCTGGGCGTCGGCTTCATGGTCAACCCCGGCGACCACTACGGCCCCGGCGTCGACGGGTACGAGTACACGCGGTGGGGCACCTACCACTTCGCCGACCGCGACGGCGTCGGCGTGGACCGCACCCGCGCGTCGGGCACCGGTTTCACCGGCCAGTACCCGCCGTACTGGGCGCAGGTGTACGAGTCACCCGAGAGCTGCCCCGACGAGCTGTTGCTCTTCTTCCACCACGTGCCGTACGGGCATGTGCTGCACAGCGGCTCGACGGTCATCCAGCACATCTACGACACCCACTTCGCGGGGGTGGAGGAGGTGACGGCGATGCGGCGACGGTGGCAGCGGCTCAACGGCATGATCGACCCGAGCGTGTACGAGCGGGTCGCCGAACGCCTGGAGGAGCAGGTGCGGTGCGCCACCGAGTGGCGCGACCAGATCAACACGTACTTCTTCCGCAAGTCCGGGGTGCCGGACGAGCGAGGGCGGGACATCTACTGAGCGGCGGCGGACGGTCCGACCACCCGGTCGGGCCGTCGGTGACCTCGCGCTCAGCGGGGTCTGACGGGTTCCGATAATGTCCCGGTAATTTCTCGCGACCGGTAGTCGCTGATCATGCCCGTCGATGCCGGTGGTAGCGCAGGTGGCCGCCGGAACCGTTGCGGCGAAAGGTCTCCGGAAGTCTTGACAATCGAGCGTGCTCGATTGAAGCTGACATGGTCACGCGAGCCGCGGTCAAGGTCGGGCGAAGGGCAGTCCTCGACTCAAGTCCCCTTCCACGCGCCTTTTTTCGCAAGGGATCGCGACGATGACACTCAAGACGAAGATGCTCGGCGTCGTCATGGCTGCCGTGACGTTGGCCGCCGCCGCGCTGACGTTCGCCACCCCCGCGTCGGCGGCGACGCTCACGCAGGTGACCAACTTCGGCACCAACCCCACCAACCTGCAGATGCACCTGTACGTCCCGGACCGGGTGGCGACCCGACCGGCGATTCTCCTGGCGATGCACTACTGCACCGGGACGGGCCCCGCGTTCCACTCGGGCACGCAGTACGCGTCCCTGGCGGACCGGTACGGGTTCATCGTGATCTACCCGTCGGCAACCCGCAGCAGCAAGTGCTGGGACGTCTACTCGCCGCAGGCGTTGCGCCGTGGCGGCGGCAGCGATCCGGTCGGGCTGATGTCCATGGTCGACTACGTGAAGCAGCGCTACTCCGCCGACCCCGCGCGGATCTTCGCCACCGGCACCTCGTCCGGCGCGATGATGACCAACGTCATGCTGGGTGACTACCCGGACGTGTTCGCGGCGGGCGCCTCGTTCGCCGGGGTGCCGTTCGCCTGTTTCGCCACCGGCGGCACCTCGGAGTGGAACAGCCAGTGCGCGAACGGGCAACTCATCCGGACCGCGCAGCAGTGGGGTGACCTGGTCCGGGAGGCGTACCCCGGCTACACCGGGCAGCGACCCCGGATGCAGATCTGGCACGGCACCAACGATGAGACGCTGCGCTACCCGAACTTCGGTGAGCAGGTCAAGCAGTGGACCAACGTGCACGGGCTGAGCCAGACCCCGACGTACACCGACTCCCCACAGTCCGGCTACACCCGCACCCGGTACGGCAGCAGCGGTCCGATGGCGCCGGTCGAGGCGATCAGCATGCAGGGTGTCACGCACAACCTGCCGGTCGACGCCGCGCAGGTGATCCGCTTCTTCGGGCTGGACGGCACCGCACCGCCGACCACCCCACCCGCCCC